>JALFSO010000043.1 GCA_022778785.1 Dysosmobacter sp.
AAGGCTGAGTACCAGCTGCCTGCCTAGCTTTACTGGGTTGGGTGTTTCACCCAACTATACTACACGCACCGAACCGGCGCACCCATGCCCATATTTTACCACACTTACCTTTATTCCGCATCTTTTCTGTGCGGTATTGCCCTAACCAAATTGATATTGCACGTTCCAATGCAGAAGAAATCGAGCGTTATAGTAGTGCTTCCAAGTCCATGCGTGAAATGGCAGTTGAACTCATGGCATTTGCTGATGATTTTCAGGGGAAAAGGTGCTGTGGAGTACCTGTATCAAACGTTTCTGAGGCAGCGTCTTTGCTAATGGGGTTGTCAAACAGTTTCTTCACCCCCTATAACTGCCCGGAAATGGCAGAAAACAGAGATAATGATAAAACGAGGAAAGAAATAAGAAGGCTTTTAGGAATTGATCATCAATGATAAGTCTATTATACTTTATCTTGTTACCAAGGTTGTGACGTACATAAGGAATGGAACAAGCAATTTTGAAAGTGAGCAAGGCTGAAAACGTTTGATTTTTCAAGGTTTAGGAAGGAGCGGGTACTATGTGGGCTATTATAGTGGTTGTAGTCATCATTTTCATAATCTGGAAGCTAGCCAATGGATGTTCAAAGGATCAGCAAGGGCCATCATCTAAACAGGGAAACAGCAGTACCAACAAGCCCAATACTATGTTCCGCTGCCCTAATTGCGGAAGCCCTGCGAAAATAAACGGCAAACAGTGGGAATGTGGCTGGTGTGGAGATTATGGATATCTCCGTTAAATGACTAGCTTTTTATGAGAATATCAAGTATAATAAACTGTGGGAAACAGGATAAAATCTGACTAATATCCTGAGAATAAACTTTTCCCCAAATCATGTGGCTATTATACCGAAAATAACGTGTTTTCAAGTGTTTGAAGGGAAATTTCACTGATAGAGACAACACAACGAGTGCGGCTACTCCAACAAGATGGTGGACCTGATCCGCTATATGTCCTCTGTGGATCATCAGTAATCCATCTCCGCGCTGACAAATATACGCCAACGGGCATCCGGTTTCCACCGGATGCCCGTTTTGATCCCCTGTGGTCTGCTGAAGAAACGGCTCCGGACATTGGTAGGCGTCCGGAGCCGTTCTGTCGTTTTCGTGTGCTCAGCCGTTCCTGGGCCGCAGGGTCACCGTGTAGGTCAGAGTCCGCCGCCCTCCCGGTTCCAGAAGGATGCAGTGGGGCTTGTCCCGGAACTCGCCGCTCTCGTCGTCCAGGGCAGCGCAGCCGTGCCACGGCTCCAGGCAGATATAGGGTGCGGCGCAGCCGGTCTTGGTCCAGAAGGCCACCATGGGGAAACCGGTGAAGTCCAAGTGGACGCCGTGGCCGCCCTCCCGGTGCCGGAGACTAACGCCGCAAGACTGGGGCCGGTCGAAAATCACTGTGTCCACCCGGTCGAACAGGGCGTGGTCCAGGGGGATGACGCCGGTGCCGTGAAGGACGTCCTCCGACGCGCCATGGCGGATGTTGCCCTGGCCGTTCAGCAGCAGCATGGGCGTGTCCTCCGGCCGGTCCAGGGCGATGTCATAGTCCTCGAACCGCTCCTCCGGATACAGCGGGCAGCGGAAGGCCGTGTGTCCGCCCACGCAGAAGGGCATGGTCTTGTCGTCCCGGTTCTCCACTGTGAAGGACGTGGCGAAGCCGTCCTCCAGCAGCCGGTGCCGGACCTGGAGCGCAAACCGGAAGGGATACTGCACCCGCGTCTCCTCACTGTCCTCCAGGAGAAAGGTCACAGCGTCCGCCGCCTGCTCCGCCGGGGAGAACTCGCTGTTCCGGGCGAAGCCGTGACGGCCCATCCGGAAGGGCTCTCCGTCAAAGCGGACAGTGCCGTCCTTCAGATTTCCCACAATGGGGAACAGATTGGGGTTCCGTCCGGGCCAGAAGGCCGGATCGCCGCCCCAGATGTACTCCGTCCCCGCCGCGTCCCGCAGGGAGATCAGCTCTCCGCCGTGGGTGTCCGTCACGGCCCGGAGGCCGCCCTTTTGAAGCTCGATCAGCATGGTGTATTCCTCCCTGTCTCTTTGTTGGTTTCTGTCATGATTGTAGCACGAACGCCGGGGAAAATCCACGTCTGTTTTCCACCATCCCCCTCCGGATCCGGAGATAACAGAAACCACGCCGCCACGGATGTCCATGGCGGCGCGGTTCGATCGCTGTCAGCCCGCTCAGCTGAAGATGAAGTACAGCAGCAGGGGGATACACAGGACGTACAGGCCCGGATGGATCTCCTTGTGCTTGCCGGTAGCCACCTTGATGGCCACATGGGCCAGAATGCCGCTGCCGATGCCGGCGGCGATGTTGGCGGTGTAGGCGCCGAACATGATCATGATGAAGGGGCCGAAGGCCTCGGTGAAGTTGGAGAAGTCAATCTCCGCGAAGCCGCTGATCATCAGGAAGCCCACGAAGATCAGGGCCGGGCCGGTGGCGGCGTCGGGGATGATGATGAACAGGGGCGCGGCGAAGATGGTCAGCAGGAACATGACGCCGGTGGTCAGGGCCGTCAGACCGGTGCGGCCGCCGGCCTCCACGCCGGAGGAGGACTCCACGTAGGTGGTGATGGTGGTGCAGCCGCAGGCGGCGCCCACGCAGGTGCCCACGGCGTCCACCAGGAAGGGCTTCTGGATGTCGGGCAGGTTGCCGTCCTGGTCCAGCATCTTGGCCTTGCCGGCCACGCCCAGAACGGTGCCCAGGGTGGAGAAGAAGTCGCCGAAGAAGGCGACGAAGATCCAGACGGCGGCGTTGGCGGTCAGCAGGCCGCTGAAGTCAAAGTTCAGGAACACGTTGCCCAGGTCGGCGGCGTCGGGCACGGCGAAGAAATGCTCCGGCAGGGCGGTGATGCCCAGGGGGATGCCGGCGATGGTGATGGCCACGATGCCGATGAGGATGGCGCCCTTCACCTGATAGGCGGTGAGGATGGAGATCACCAGCAGGCCGGCGATGGCCAGCAGTACGGCGGGGTCGGTGAAGTCGCCCATGGCGATGCCGTCGGTGAAATTGCCGATGCCGGTGTTCTTGAAGCCCAGATAGGCGATGAAGAAGCCGATGGAGGCCGAGATGGCCACCTTGATGTTCTTGGGGATCATCCGCACGATGAGATCCCGCAGACCCAGCACCGTCAGCAGCACGAAAATGATGCCGGACACCAGAGTGATGACCATGGCGGAGCCGAAGGACATGTCGCCGGACTGGATCAGGGCGCCCAGCAGGAAGTTGGTGCCCATTCCGGTGGACAGGGCGAAGGGCATGTTGGCGTAGAAGGCCATCAGCAGGGTGATGAGGCCGCTGATGAGAGCGCACATGATGAGGATGGCGGACTTGCTGATAACGACGCCATTGCAGTCCACGATATAGGCGGCGTCGCCGAAGCCCACGATGGCGCTGGGCTGCACGGCCAGCACGTAGGCCATGGTCATGAAGGTGGTCAGGCCGGCGATGATCTCCGTCCGGACGTCTGTGTTGCGGTCTTTCAGTCTGAAGATTTTTTCCATGATTTCCTCCTAAAACGTTTCTCTCTGTCTTTTCCCGGCAGGTCAGATGTCATACACCGGGACGAAGCTCTGGCTCAGTCCGTCCACCAGTCCCTTGTCCGTGATGACGATGCCCGGCAGCACCGGCAGGGACATGATGGCGGTCTCCAGCAGCTTCACGGTGCCGTCGCTGATGTCGTTCAGGGCCGTCTGGACCTGGCTGATCTGCTCCGCCACCTTTTCGCAGGACTCCTGGGACATGAGGCCCGCCGCCGGCAGGGGCAGGCAGGTGGCCGCTCCGTCCGCCGCGGCGCACACACCGCCGCCGCACTTCCGCAGGGTCTCCGCCGCCAGGAAGGCGCTGTCCGTGTCCCGGTAGGCCACGGTGAGGTTGTGACTGTCGTGGGAGACGGTGGAGGCCAGGGCGCCCCGGTTCAGGCCGAAGCTCTCGTACACGGCGATGGTCTTGCCGCCGGTGCCGTAGCGGTTGGCCACCGCCACGAACAGCAGTTCGGGATGGCCGCTGATGTCCACGGCGCCGTCCTTCACCGGCAGCTCCACGGTTTTGGCGGTCCGCAGGACCCGGCCCGCGTCCAGGGGCGTAATGACCCGGACGGGGATGGTGTCCCCCTGCCACCCCTCCGGCACCAGCATCCGGAAGTCGTCCGCGCACCGGATCTGGGGCACGTTGACGGTGTTGACGAAGTCGTAGGCGCCCTCCTGGCGGTCGCCGCCCAGATACCGCCCGTTCTCCGCCACCAGACGGCCCTCCACGAACACGGCGTCGGGCATCCGGCCGTCCAGTTCCTTCACCAGTTGGATGTCGGCGATGTAGCCGGGGGCCACGGCGCCCAGGTCGTCGAAGCCGTACTCCCGGGCGGCGTTGAGGGTGCCCATCTTGATGACCTCCCGGCCGTCCAGACCCGCCTGTACCGCCTTCCGGACCACCCGGTTGATATGGCCGGTGGTCAGCAGGTCCTTGGCGTGGACGTCGTCGGTGCAGATGGACACGAAGTCCCGCCAGAGGTGATTCCGGCAGCCGTCCACCAGATCGGTCAGATTGTCGATGAGGGAGCTGGCCCGCAGGTTCACGTGGATGCCGCAGCGCAGCTTCTCCCGGACCTCGGCGGCGGTGGCGCTCTCATGGTCGCTCTGGGGACCGCCCACCCGGTAGGCTGCCAGCTCCTTGCCGCTGACGTAGGGGGCGTGGCCCTGGAGATACATTCCCCGCTTCTCGCCCTCGTCGATGATGCTGTGCATCCGGGGGCTGTCCTGATAGACGCCCACGAAGTCCATGATCTCCGCGATGCCCACCACGCCGTCCATGTCCAGCAGTTCGCCCACCTCTTCGGCGCCGAACACGGCGCCAGTGCTCTCCAGCTCCGGCACGGCGGGCACGCAGGAGGGCGCCAGCACATACTGCCGCAGAGCGGACTTTTTGGCGTTCTCCAGCATGAACTTCACGCCGTCCACTCCCATGACGTTGCCGATCTCATGGGGGTCTGTGCAGATGGTGGTGGTGCCCCAGGGCAGGATGGCCCGGCTGAGGTTCTCCGGGATCATCATGGTACTCTCCACGTGCATGTGGGTGTCGATGAAGCCGGGGATCAGATAGCTGCCCTTGCCATCGTAATACGACGCGGCGGGCAGGGGCGCCTCCTGGCCCTCCTCCCGCACCCGGACCACGAAGCCGTCCAGAATGTCCACCTCTGCCGGATAAATCTCGCCGGTGAACACGTTGAAGTACTGCACATTTCCGATGGTCAGATCACAGGGGAGCTTCCCCATGGCCGCCTGGATCAGACGGCTTCTGTCTTTCGTCTTTCTGGTTCTCATATCGTCCTCCATTTCTCACCGCGTATTCCTCAAACAGCAGACAAAGGCGCAGCCTGTGGACGCCGCGCCTTTGCAGTCATACCCTACTATAATATTAGAAAATGCCGGATTGTCAATATCTCTCCGCGCCTTTTCCGACCATGTTCACCCCGTTGGCTGTTTTCGCCGCTTCTTTGTGTAGATTTCCCCTGTGCCGGACGCTCTATCCCTGTCCGGCGGCCGACGGATCAGGAAAAGCGGCCGGAACGCCCATCTTTATTTTTGCAGGAGCCGCCACAGCGTGGTGCGGCTGATACCCAGGCGCCTGGCGGCGGCGGTCTGGTTGCCGCCGGTCTCCTCCACCACCCGGTGAGCCACGTCCTGGTTGATCTCGTCCATGGTCCGGTTCAGATCCAGCGGGACGGCGGCGTTTTCCGCCCGCGGAGAGAAGGCGCCCACATGGCGTTCCTTCCGCAGCAGCTGCCGCACATTGTCGGCGGTGATGATGGCCCCGGGGGCGGTGACGGCCAGCTCTCCGATGACCCGGCGGAACTGGGTGTAGTTGTGGGGCCACTGGAAGTTTTGCAGCAGGTTCATGGCCTCCGGCTCCGCGCCCACGATGCGCCGGGGCAGATCCGTGTTCAGATGGCTCAGGGACAGGTTCACCAGCGTGGGGATGCGCTCCGCCATCTGCCGCAGCGGCGGCAGGTACAGCGACAGGCAGCACAGCTTGTCGATGAACTGGGAGCCTATGGTGGAGATGTACTCTCCGGGTTGGCAGACGCAGGAGAACAGCACCCGGTTCCGCCGGCAGACATCCATCTCCGCCAGGGCCGCCAGCAGCTGCTGGCGGCGTTCCTGCGTCAGCACGTCGATGCTGGCAAAATACAGGGTATTGCCCTCGTCCGCCAGTGGAGAGTTGTGGTGCTCCAGCAGGAAGGTCCAGCTCTTGTCGTTCAGCAGACTGCAATTGATGGTGATCAGCGGGTTGTTTTTCAGCTGGCTCCGCATATACAGCGCACCCACCACAAATTCCTTGCCGGTGCCGTCCTCTCCGGTGACCATGGCCGGTGCGGTGCTCTGGCTGATCTTGTCGATGTCGTCCTGAAGCTCGCCGATGGTGCCCGCAAAGCTGAAAATACTGTTGTAAAAGGCGCTCTCCGCCTCCGGCCGTGTGGAAAACCGGATGCCCACCTGATTGGGCGACAGCGGCGTCTTCCGGGTGTCCACATAGAACGCGATGTAGGAGAGGCTCCCGGAGTCGATCCGCCGCGCCCGGATGGAATACAGCATCCCCCCCACATTCCGGATGATGCGCCGCTCCATCTCGTTCCGGGACTCCGGCAGCTCCCGCCGCAGCAGCTCCAGCAGCTCCGGCCGCGGGGCGTCCATGGTGGAGAGAAAGAGATTTCCATCGCTGTCAAAGACCAGGGTCTGTCCGATCTGGCCCTGGATCACCTCCCGGAAGAACTGGTTTTCATCCCGCAGATGCTGCTGGCTCTGACACAGCATCTGCGCCTGGTCAAAGGCCTTGCGGATGCTGTCCAGCGAGGAGGTGATCAGCAGGGAGTTCATGCCCAGCCGCTGGGCGGTGGTGTTGGCCACCATGTCTCCCAGGATGGCCTGATACCGCTCCTTTTGCAGGTTCAGCAGGATGTTCTCCATGTCTTCGTTGGACTCATAGATGAAGATGTCCAGATCATAGCCCATGAGATCGCACAGCCGCCTGGCGTTTTTGGCAATGCTGCCGGTGGAGACCATAGCGGCCTTTCCCGTCAGGCCGTCCGTCAGCTTGAGGGCATAGAGGATGTCGTACATGGAGGTCTCGATCTCCACAACAGGAATGGACAGGTTCTGCCGCAGCATATCGGCCGTGCCGCCGCGGGAGATCACCACATCGTAATTGCCGTGGAAATTGCTCTTTGCGATCTCCAGTCCATGTTCCCGGTCTCCTACAAACAGCGACAGGTCAAACTGGGGATATTCCTCCGCCAGGCCCGCCATCAGTGACTTCATTCCGTCGTAGGGCGCGATGCACAAAACACGGATATGTGGATTCATAGGCCCCTCCCCAATACGTTCAGATTTTAAACAAATTATACCAAACACACAAAAAGTCTTCAAGCTTTTTTCTCTCCGTTTCAAAAATAAACGCTTTTGTTTCTGAAAAAGATTGCGGAGCGTGGGGGTTCTTTGTAGAATAGACGTAAAGTTCCAGGTGAGAGCGTGAAGTTTTTGAACGAAATGCCAGCCAAAAAGTACGCCTGATACTGCGTTTCAAAATTGAACATCCGTGGAGTGCAATATGACGAAATTACTGATCCTTGCCGATGACTTCACCGGGGCGCTGGATACGGGCGTGCAGTTCGCCGTCCGGGGCGCCAGGACCTGTGTGGTGACGGATCCGGCCTACGACTTCGCCCATGCGGAGGAGGGCGTTCAGGTCCTGGTGATGGATGCCGAGACCCGGCATCTGACCGCCGGTGAAGCCTACGGCGTGGTGTTCCGGGCCGTGAAGCGCGCGTTGGACGTCGGCTTCACCCACATTTACAAAAAGACCGATTCCGCCCTGCGGGGAAACATCGGCGCGGAGCTCACCGCGGTGCTGGACGCCGCCTGCGCCGGTCAGCTGACCTTTGTCCCCGCCTTCCCCAAAATGGACCGGGTGACCCGGGGCGGCATCCACTATATCAGCGGCGTGCCCGTGGCGGAGAGCGTCTTCGGGCAGGATCCCTTTGAGCCGGTCCGCCGGTCCGCCGTGGCGGACATCATCGCGGAGCAGTCCCAAATCCCGGTGATCCTCCGGACCGCCGGCACGGACCAGGACGGTGCCCCCGGCATCCACGTCTACGACGCCGCCACCGACCAGGACCTGCGGGACATTGCCAGCCGCCCGGGAAAAGACGGACTGCGTCTCACCGCCGGATGCGCGGGCTTCGCCGCCGCACTGGCGGATATTCTGGGACTGGACGGCGAGGCCCCCGGGATGCTGGAGCTGGTGCCGGCCCTGTTCGTGGCCTGCGGCAGCGTAAATCCGGTGACCCTGCGGCAGATGCGCACGGCGGAGGAGGCAGGCTTTCCCCACATCCACCTGGATCCCGTCCAGAAGCTGGAGCCGGAGTGGCTGGAGAGCGCGGACCGGGCCGCAGCGGTCCGGAAGTGGCTGGAGCTGGCCGGTACATACAGGCGCTGCATCCTGGACGTCAACGACCCGGAGGGCTGCGGAGATACCGCGCTCTACGCCAAGGCCCACGGCCTTACCTCAGAGGACCTGCGGGTGCGCATCTCCACCCAGCTGGGCCGCCTGATGCAGTACCTGCTGGACGGCGGACTGGACGCCACCATCCTCTGCACCGGCGGCGACACGCTGCTGGCCCTGATGCGGACGGTGGGCGTGGCCGAGCTGACCCCGGTGTGCGAGCTGGCCGCCGGCGCGGTGCTGACGGACTTTGTTTACCAAGGTAAGCCGTATCATATCATTTCAAAATCCGGCGGTTTCGGAGAGGCCGACCTGTTCTGCAGGCTGGCGGATCTGATCGGAGCCGGCAATCATAAGGAGGAAGCAGTATGCTGACCAAGTACGATTTAAAAATGCCCCACGCCGTCTTCAGCGGCGACGACGCCCTGGGCAAGATCCGGGACATCTTTGCGGAGAACAATGTGAAGCGCCTGGCGGTGTTCACCGACAAAGGCATCGAGGGCGCCGGTCTGGTGGATCTGCCCATGGCCAAGGTCAAGGAGACCGGCGTGGAGTACACCATCCTGGACGATCTGCCCGCCGAGCCCACCTACATGGAAGCCCAGAAGCTGGTGGACCAGTGCAAGGCCTACGGTGCCGACTTCATCATGGCCATCGGCGGCGGCTCCGTCATGGACACCGCCAAGCTGGCCTCCATCCTGATGACCGATGAGTACGGCATCAAGGAGCTGCTGGACACCCCGGGCCGGGCCAGAAAGTGCATCCCCACCCTGATGATCCCCACCACCGCCGGAACCGGCTCCGAGGCCACCCCCAACGCCATCGTGGCCGTGCCTGAGAAGCAGCTGAAGGTGGGCATCGTCAACACCAACATGATCGCCGACTACGTCATCCTGGACGCCGTCATGATCAAGAAGCTGCCCCGGAAGATCGCCGCCGCCACCGGCGTGGACGCCCTGGCCCACGCCATCGAGTGCTGGACCAGCAACAAGGCCAACCCCTTCAGCGACATCTTCGCCATGCAGGCCCTGGACATGATCCTCAACAACATCGAGCAGGCCTGCGACGACCCCGAAGCCATGGACGCCAAGAACAAAATGCAGATCGCCAGCTTCTACGCCGGTGTGGCCATCACCGCCTCCGGCACCACCGCCGTCCACGCCCTGAGCTATCCCCTGGGCGGCAAGTACCACATCGCCCACGGCGTGTCCAACGCCATCCTGCTGGCCCCCGTCATGCGGTTCAACGAGCCCGCCTGCCGGGACCGTCTGGCCCAGGTCTATGACCGCTGCATCCGCGGCGAGGCCGTGACCGTGGAGGAGAAGTCCGCCGCCGTCATCGCCAAGCTGGAGGGCATCGTGAAGCACCTGGACATCCCCACCAGCCTCACTGAGTTCGGCGTGCCCAGGGAGGATCTGGAGGCCCTGGTGGCGTCCGGCATGGAGGTCACCCGTCTGCTGGTGAACAACATGCGGGAGGTCACCCCCGACGATGCCCGGAAGATCTATCAGGAAGTCCTGTAAACGATTTTGGCAAGGAGACGAACCGATATGAAGAACGTTCCCATCAAAGGCATCATCCCTCCCATTGTCACCCCCATGAACGCCGACGAGAGCGTCAACATCCCCGAGCTCCGCAGCCAGATCGAGCGCCAGATCGCCGGCGGCGTCCACGGCATCTTCCCCTTCGGCACCAACGGCGAGGGCTACATCCTGAGTCTGAAGGAGAAAGAGGAGATCCTGGAGGCCACCATCGACCAGGTGAAGGGCCGCATCCCCGTGTACGCCGGCACCGGCTGCATCTCCACCCGGGACACCGTCTACATGAGCAAGCGGGCCGAGGAGATGGGCGCCGACGTGCTGTCCATCATCACCCCCAGCTTCGCCCTGGCCAGCCAGAAGGAGCTGTACGACCACTACTGCGAGGTGGCCAAGCACGTGAACATCCCCATCGTGCTGTACAACATCCCCGCCCGCACCGGCAACAAGCTGCTGCCCGAGACCGTTGAGAAGCTGGCCCGGGACGTGGACGTCATCATGGGCGCCAAGGACTCCAGCGGCGACATCGAGAACCTGAAGGCCTACATCCGGGTCACCCGGGACATCGGCAAGGACTTTGCCGTCCTGGCCGGCAACGACGGCAACATCCTGACCTGCCTGAAGGAGGGCGGCGCCGGCGGTGTGGCCGGACGCGCCAACCTGTATCCCCGGACCGTGGCCTCCATCTACGACTGCTTTGTGGCCGGTGAGCTGGACAAGGCCCAGGAGGCTCAGGACGCCATCGCTACGCTGTCCCGGGTGTTCAAGTTCGGCAATCCCAACACCATCATCAAGAAGGCCGTCAATCTGCTGGGCTATCCCGTGGGCGACTGCCGCCGTCCCTTCAGCTACCTGTGCGACGAAGGCGTCGAGGAACTGAAGAAGGTCCTGCAGGAGAACGAGGAAAAGGGCCTCTGCTGAGTGCAGGCTGCCATTCAAGACGCCAAGACGTTTCAAGGAGGAGTACATATGAACAAACCCATTCTCGGCATCACCATGGGCGATCCCTTCGGCAACGGCCCGGAGATCACCGTCAAGGCCCTGGCTGACAAGACCATCTACGACCGCTGCCGTCCCCTGGTCATCGGCGACGTGTCCTGCATGGAGTACGCCGCCAAGGTGGCCAAAAAGGTCTCCGGTCTCGATATGAAGATCCGGGGCATCCGCTCCGTCAGCGAGGCCAACTACGAGTACGGCGTCATCGACGTATACGACTTGGGGCTGGTCAAGGCGGAGGACATTCCCAACGATCCCGAAGATCCCAAGCCCTTCGGTCTGGGGGCCACCGCCCTGGGCGGCGAGGCCGCCTTCCAGTACGTGAAGAAGGTCATCGAGCTGGCCATGGCCGGTGAGGTGGACGCCACCATCACCAACGCCCTGAGCAAGGAGGCCATCAACATGGCCGGCCACCACTACAGCGGCCACACCGAGATCTACGCCGACTACACCCACACCTCCAAGTACACCATGATGCTGGCCCATGAAGAGCTGCGGGTGGTCCACGTCTCCACCCACGTCTCCCTGCGGGAGGCCTGCGACCGGGTGAAAAAGGACCGGGTGCTGGACGTCATCCGCATCGCCAACGCAGGCTGCAAGGCCATCGGCATCAAGGAGCCCAAGATCGCCGTGGCCGGTCTGAACCCCCACTGCGGTGAGAACGGCATGTTCGGCCGGGAGGAGATTGAGGAGATCCAGCCCGCCATCGACGCCGCCATGGCCGAGGGCATCATCATCCCCGACAAGAAGCCCACCCCGCCGGACACCGTGTTCTCCAAGGCGCTGGGCGGTTGGTACGACATCGTGGTGGTCATGTACCACGATCAGGGCCACATTCCCCTGAAGGTCAAGGGCTTTGTGTACAACAAGGCCGAGGGGCACTGGGACGCCGTGGCCGGCGTCAACGTGACGCTGGGCCTGCCCATCATCCGCTCCTCCGTGGACCACGGCACCGGCTTCGGCCATGCCGGAAACGGCCACGCCAACGAGCTGAGCCTGGTCAACGCCATGGACTACGGCATCCGCATGGCCAACGCCAAGGCGGAAAACTGATCCCCATCCAGAACGGTCTTTCACCGGCAGAACCGGAAAAGAAATAGAACCCACCAACATTTTGAAGGGAGAACCACTATGAAAAAAGTATTCGCTCTGATTCTTGCACTGGCCATGTCCCTGTCCCTGGCCGCCTGCGGCGGCAGCGGCAGCAGCAGCGCCTCCACCGCTTCCAGTGCCTCTGCCAGCGCTGCCGGCAGCTCCGCCTCCACTGACTCCACCGGCCTCACCGGCCCCGTAAACCTGACTTTCGCCGCTCAGGAAGTGGGCACCGGCGCCTACACCATCGCCGCCGCTCTGCAGTCCGCCATGCTGAAGAGCCTGCCCTCCGGCTCCACCATCGACCTGACCACCAACTCCCCCGGCGGCGTGGGCGCCCCCGTACTGATCCAGAACGAGGAGTGCGACATCATCGTCGCCAACGCCGGTCCTGCTCAGTGGAGCTACGAGAAGGGCGCTGACGAGTACGACTTCGGCGGCTGCACCGACATCGCCACTCTGGGCGGCGGCCTGGGCCACACCTTCACCAACGTCATGTTCACCCAGAAGTTCGTGGACGAGACCGGCTACACCTCTCTGGAGGAGGTCATCGCCGACAAGTATCCCATCAAGCTGATCACCAAGAAGAACGGCTCCCTGGGCGAGCTGACCGCCGAGCGCGTCATCGAGGCCTGCGGCATCACCGTGGAGGAGTTCCTGTCCTTCGCCACCTGGGAAAAGACCGGCGGCGACGCCATCAAGAGCGGCCTGCAGGACGACCTGTATGACATGACCATCGACCACATCGAGGCCGGTCAGTCCAACACCACCGAGCTGTGCCTGACCCACGACATGTACTTCGTCCAGCTGTCCGACGCGACCCTGGCCAACATGGAGGAGATGGGCTACGCCCCCATCGTCATGGAGGCTGGCACCTGGAACAAGCAGACCACCGATATCAACTCCATGGGCTCCCAGCAGAACATCCTGGTCTCCGCCAGCATGGATGAGGACGTTGCCTACGCTCTGACCAAGGCCGTCTGCGAGAACAAGGCCGACCTGGCCTCCGCCGTGGCCTCCATGAGCTACTTCGATCCCGCCGTGGCCGGCACCAAGTCCTTCGCCGGCTGCCCCCTGCATCCCGGCGCCGCCCGCTACTATGCGGAGATGGGCTACGACTACGACGCCTGAGCTGACCGTCATTTAACAGAAAGAAGGAGCAGATATGCCTGAGCTTCTGAAAGGAAACGCCGCCATTATCACCGGTTCCTCCCGGGGCATCGGGCGGGCCATCGCCCTGGCCTTCGCCCAAAACGGCGCGGATGTGGTGATCCACGGCACGCGTGAGGACGCCCTGCGGCAGCTGCAGGACGAGATCCGGGCGCTGGGCGTCCGCTGCGAGTATGTGGCGGGAGACATCGGTGACTACGCCACGGCGGAACGGCTTGCGGAAACCTGCCTGCGGGCCTACGGAAAGATCGACACGTTGGTGAACAACGCCGGCATCAACAGCCGCTACAGCTTTGCCGACGTCACGCCCGAGGAGTGGGACCGCATGATCCGGACCAACCTGACCAGCGCGTTTTACACCTGTAAGTGCGTCGTGCCCCACATGCTGGAGCGGAAGAGCGGCTGCATCATCAACATGTCCTCCTCCGCCGGTAAGACCGCCCATCCCAACGCCTCGGTGTGCTACGGCGTCTCCAAGGCGGGGATCAACTCCCTGACCCAGAAGCTGGCATATGACCTGGCTCCCCAGGGCATTCGTGTCAACGCGGTCTGTCCCGGTCCTATCGAGACCGACATGTCTCAGCAGTGGACTCCCGAATACCGGGAAAAGGTGTTCAGCACGATTCCGCTGCGCCGCCTGGGCAGAGGCGAGGATGTGGCCAACGTCGCCGTGTTCCTCGCTTCGGAGATGTCCGCCTTCATCGTGGGCGAGTCCATCAACGTCAACGGCGGCAAGTACATGAACTGATTTTCCCCGATATTCGATCAAATTCTGCGGCACACGGACCGGGCGGGCGCACCGCCCGCCCGATCCTGCTTTCCCGCCGCATCTGTTTGCAAAAACAACCGATTCCCGCTGAGGAGGAAGATTCACTTGGAAGCTAACAAGAAAATAAATGTGCGGACGATCGCGGCCACGGCCGTCACCGCAGTGTTCTTCGCGTTCCAGATGTACATTGCCCTGGTCAAGCAGCTGACGCCCATGCTGCAGAGCCCCCTGCATCTGGTCTTCGCACTGACCCTGGTTTTCCTGTATTTCCCCGCTGATTACAACTATCGAAAAAAACTCCGCAAGGCCGCGGAAGCAAAGGGTGAGACGCCGGATCCCGTGCTGCTGAACAAGCGCGCCTGGATGAACTGGCTGGACATCCCTGCCTTCATCGGTATCGCCTACCTGCTGTGGTATGTCATCACCCAGAATGCCCGTCTGAATGACTTTGTGGTGGGCATTTCCGACGTCTACACCATCGACTACGTCTGCATGGTGGTGACCATTCTCCTTCTGCTCCTTGCGGTTTACCGGACGCTGGGCATCATGCTGACGGCCTTCATCGCCGTCTTCATCCTCTACGCCTGGACGGCCCCCTATCTGCCCGGCATCCTATACACCAAGCCCAAGTCCACCATGCTGAAGTTTCTGAACCAGTTCACCGCCGGCATGGTCATGACGGAGAGCGGCATCTTCGGCACGCCGCTGTACACCAGCGCCAGCACGCTGTTCTATTTCATGGTCTTCGGCGCGTTCTTCTCCACCATCGGCGGCGGACAGCTGCTGATCGATCTGGGCATGAAGGTCTCCAACAAGTCCTCCGGCGGTCCCGCCAAGGCAGCCGTGCTGTCCTCCGGCCTGATGGGCATGATCTCCGGCTCCGCCGTGGCCAACGTGGCAACCACCGGCGTAATGACCATCCCCATGATGAAAAAGATCGGCTATGAGCCCGAGGAGGCCGGCGCCGTTGAGGCCGTGGCCTCCACCGGCGGCCAGATCATGCCTCCCATCATGGGCGTCGGCGCGTTCATCATGGCCGAGATGCTGGGCATCAACTACATGAAGGTCGCCGCCGCGGCCATCATCCCCGCCGTTGCCTATTACTTCGCCGTGTTCGTCCTGGTGGACCGCATCGCCGCCAAGCGCGCCGCCAACATCGACTCCAACGTGGACGCCTCCATCCAGGTGGACCGCAAGATTCTGCCCCGGCTGTTCCTGCTGATCCCCGCCCTGCTGCTGGTGATCTGGATCATCCGCGGCGCCTCCCTGATGCGCGCCGGCATGATCGGCATCTTCGCCTGCATCGCCTGCGACGTGGTCAACTACTTTGTCAACAAGGAGGACTTCATCGACCTGAAGGGCCTCTGGAACTGCTGCGTCGACGGCGCCAAGCAGGCGGCCAGCATCGCCATCCCCACCGCCGCCTGCGGCATCATCATCAACGTCGTCACCGGTCAGACCTCTCTGGCCACCAACCTGTCCAACCTG
Source organism: Dysosmobacter sp. (assembly GCA_022778785.1). Classification (GTDB taxonomy): domain Bacteria; phylum Bacillota; class Clostridia; order Oscillospirales; family Oscillospiraceae; genus Oscillibacter. The sequence goes on from JALFSO010000043.1 coordinate 15,577, forward strand.
ATCAGCGCGCTCGGCACGGAGAACCTGTTCGTGGCGCTGCTGATCGCCATGGTGGGCTGCATGATTCTGGGTATGGCCCTGCCCACCGTGGCGGCCTATCTGGTGGGCACCATTCTGTTCGTGCCCTGCATCCGGCCCATTCTGCTGGCCACCGGCATGGCGGAGTTCACCGCCAACCTGTGTGCCAACATGTTCGTGTTCTACTACGGCATCATGGCCCAGATCACGCCGCCTGTCTGCGTCGCCTCGTACACCGCCGCAGGCATTGCGGACGGCAACGCCATGAAGACCGGTCTGAAGGGCTTCTCCTTCGCTCTGGTCGGCTTCCTGGTGCCCTTCGTCTTTGTGTACAATCCCGCCATCCTGCTGCAGGGCACCGTGGTGGAAATCGTCATCGCCACCGCGCAGATGGCTCTGGGCACCTATTTCCTGGCCATTACAGTGTCCGGTTTCTTCAAGCGGAACCTGAAGGCCTGGGAGCGCATCGCTCTGTTTGCGGCCGCCATCTGCCTGATCGCCCCGGAGGTCATCAGCACCGTGATCGGCATCGTGCTGGGCCTCGCCATCCTGTCCCTGGACTCCATTGCCGCGAAGAAGGCCGCCAAAGCCGCCTGATCCCCGGCTGCCCGCAAGCCGGCGGGGGAAGCAGTCCCCCGGGACCGTTTCCCCCCGCGTCCCTCCCATTTCGAACAGAAAGGTTGTTGAGTTTATGAAGTATCCCGTTCTGCCGGGACTGACTCCCGACGGCACCGTATACGAAAACGCCGTCATGGGAACGGTGGAGGCCATGCTGCCTCCCGGCCCCTTTGCCACCGCCCACGCCCCCGCCCTGCTGGAGCTTCCCAACGGCGATCTGCTGTGCGCCTGGTTCGCCGGCTCCTATGAGGGCAGCGCGGATGTCAGCATCGTCTGTGCCCGTCTGCCCAAAGACGGCACCCGGTGGAGCGAGCCGGTCCGGGTCTCCTGCGATCCCCACCGCAGCGAGCAGAATCCCTCTCTGTTCCTGGCACCCGGCGGCGAGGTCTGGGCCATGTACACCGCCCAACTGGACCGGATGGAGGGCAAGGACAACATGCAGTTCACCTCCGTTGTCCGCCGCCAGAAAAGCACCGACGGCGGCCTGACCTGGAGCGACTATGACGTGGTGTTCCCCGAGGAGGGCACCTTCTGCCGCCAGCCCATCCAGATCCTGTCTAACGGCCGCTGGATCTTCGGCAACTGGATCTGCTCCGACAGCGCCTCCGGTCTGGCAGGCGATCCCTCCGCCTTCCGCATCTCCGACGATCAGGGCGCCACCTGGCGCCGGGTGGACATGCCCGGGAGCCACGGCCGGGTCCATCCCAACGTGGTGGAGCTGGAAAACGGCCATCTGGCGGCGTTCATGCGCAGCCGGGCCGCGGACTTCATCTACCGCAGCGAGTCCTTTGACTGGGGCGGCACCTGGTCCGAGCCGGTCCCCACGCCCCTGCCCAACAACAACTCCAGCATCAGCGCCGTCAAGCTGCGCAGCGGCCGCGTGGCCATCGCCTACAATCCCACCTGCACGCCTGAGCCCAAGGCTGACGAGGCCGCGTGGCCCGGCCTGCGCTGCCCGGTGGCGGTGGCCCTGTCCGAGGACGGCGGCCTGACCTTCCCCCTGATCCGCTATATGGAGCTGGGCGAGGGCTATGTGGGCGCCGAGAATTCCACCAACAACCGTCAGTATGAGTATCCCTACCTGATGCAGAGCCAGGACGGTATGCTCCATTTGGCCTTCGCCTATCAGACCCGCCGGGGCGTCAAATGGATGTCCTTCTCCGAGGAGGACGTCATTGGCCGGAAGCGTGAGACCGTCGGCCTGTACAATCCCACCGCGGCACAGTCCCGGTGACCGCATATCCCGGCACCCAGGGATGCGGCAGTGAAAAGCGCCTGCCATCCGCCGCGGATGACAGGCGCTTTTCGCCGGTATTCTGATCTATCGTCCATCGTTCCGCCAACGCGGAGAAAGGAGCTCTCTTATGGGATGTAAATTTGAACTGGAACACATCGGCATCAACTGTAACGACCCTCAGGCAGCCTGGGAACTGGCGCAGCTGCTCAGCACCGCCTTCGGTCTGATGCCCCGCAGCGGGCAGAAGTCCGAGTTCGCCGGTGATTATTTCGAGTGCATGAAATCCCCGTTTCTGGGAACCAAGGGGCATATCGCCATGAGGACCCCCGACCTGACCGCCGCCATGGAGGAGCTGAAGGAAAAGGGCTTCCGCTTCAACCTCGATACAGCCGCCTACAGTGCGGACGGCCATCTGAAAAACATCTATCTCGACGGTGAGTTCGGCGGCTTCGCCATCCACATTCTCCAGAAGTAACGCCATGGCTCCGGCACAAAAAAGCAAGGGCATCGGGCTCATCGTTCTGTCCGCGTTTTTCTTCGCGCTGATGAGCGCCTTTGTCAGCATGGCGGGAGATCTTCCCTTTTTTCAAAAAGCCCTGTTCCGGAACGCCGTAGCCATGGTGGTATCCGGAGTGCTTCTGCTGCGGCGGAGGATCCCGGTCCGTGTCCCGGCAGGCTGCGGCGGGCCGCTGGCATCCCGCATCCTCTGCGGGATGCTGGGTGTCTTCTGTAACTACTACGCCATCGGCCATCTGCCCCTGGCCAGTTCCAATTCTCTGAGCAAGCTGAGTCCCTTCTTCGCCATCCTCTTCGCGGCGGTCTTTCTGAAGGAGCGTCTCAGCCGGGTCCAATTGGGCTGCATCGCCCTGGCACTGACAGGCAGTTCCCTTCTCATCCTGCCGAACTTGCAGACACTGGGCCTCGCCTCCTGCGTCGCCCTGCTGGGCGGCATTGCCTCCGGCGGCGCCCACGTCTCCCTGCGTGCCCTGCGGAAGCGTGGGGAGATGGACAGTTCCGCCATTGTATTTCTGTTCTGTCTCGTCTCCACGGCAGTGGCTCTGGCGCCCAGCCTGCGGTATTGGGTCCCTATGTCCGGCCGGCAGCTGCTGTACATGCTGCTGGCAGGCTCCTCCTGCACCGTGGCGCAGTACGCGCTGACGGCCGCCTACTGTTACGCGCCGCCCAAGGATATCTCCATTTACGACAGCTCCCAGATCATTTTCTCCGGTCTGATGGGCTATCTGCTGTTCCATCAGATCCCGTCTCCCCTGAGCCTGCTGGCCTACGCCCTGATCATTCTGGCCTCCGCCCTGCTGTTTTTCCACTACCGCTGGGAGGAGGGCCGAACAGGACCTTGATCGTATCCCGTCAGGCGGGAAACCGGCAAAAAAGAGCACCCGCTCAGGGTGCTCTTTTGTCGTCTCCGATGGTTCTCTTTACTTCTCCGCGAAATACCGCCGGGTGGTCTCCGCGTCGGCGGCGATTTGCGCCCGAAGGGCGTCCAGGGAGTCGAAGCGGATCTCGTCCCGCAGGTGGCTGAAGAACTCCAGCCGCAGCGTCTTGCCGTAGAGGTCGCCGTCGTAGTCCAGCAGGCTGGCCTCCACCGTGATGTCCGTGCCGTTGTTCACCGTGGGACGGGTGCCCACGTTGGTGACGGCGGCGTAGAACGCGCCGTCCGGCAGGGTGACCCGGGTGGCGTAGGCGCCGTGGGCCGGCACCAGCACATGGGCGGGCACCGTCAGGTTGGCGGTGGGAAACAGCCGGGAGGAGCCGATGCCCCGCCCGTGGCCCACCGTGCCGGTGAGGGTGTGGGGATGGCCCAGGAAGGCGGCGGCCCGGTCCATCTGTCCCAGCTCCACCAGACGGCGGATGTAGGTGGAGCTGACGGTGATGCCGCCCACCTCCACCTTGGGGATGATGTCGCAGCCCAGCCCCAGTTCGGCGCACTTGGCTGCCAGCAGCTCCGGAGAGCCCTGATTCTTATGGCCGAAGTGGTGGTCGTGGCCCGCCACCAGATGGACGGCGTGATACCGCTTCACCAGGATCTCCGTGACGAAGCCGTCCCAGGGCGTGGTCATCATCTCCCGGTCAAAGGGCACCATCAGCACGTCGCTGATGCCGTACAGACGGCGCAGCAGGTCCTTCCGGTCCTCCGGAGAGTTGATGAGGGGGCATGGGATGCCGGTGACCACCTCCTTGGGAGGCCGGTCAAAGGTGAAGACGGCGGGCGTGCAGTCCCGCTTCCGGGCCTCCTCCGCCGTCCGGCGCAGAAGGGCGCCGTGGCCCAGATGAACGCCGTCGAAAAAGCCCAGTGCGATGACACGTTGTTTCATGGGATCAGTCCTTACTTCCGTACTTACGTTCCGAAGAAATTTTTCACAGCGGTGAGGGTGCCGCCCTTGGCCTCCGACAGGCAGAGAAACGTCCCGTCCCCGCCGTAGACCCGGTAGGTGCCGTCCTTCAGTCGGGCGTCGGTGATGGGATTGCCGTTGCGGACCCGGTTCTCCCTGCCGGGAGACGGGATGGTATAGGCCGGATAGGGCGCGAAATAGGCGTCCAGCGGCAGCAGGACGGCCTCGCCCCGCTCCTGCACCGTCTCCACCGTCACCGTCCGGTCGATGGTGAACCCGGCGGCCATGGTACGGCGCAGGCCGGACATGCACCCGCCGCAGCCCAGGGCCTGTCCGATGTCGTGGCAGAGGCTGCGGATGTACGTGCCCTTGGAGCAGACGCACCGCAGCCGCCACTCCGCCGGGCCGGTCTGTTCCAGCAGCTCCAGTTCAAAAATGGTGATCTCCCGGGGCTTCCGCTCCACCTCCCGGCCCTGCCGGGCCAGGTCACAGAGCTTCTGTCCGTTGACCTTCAGTGCGGAGTACATGGGCGGCACCTGCCGGATGGTCCCGGTAAACCGGGGCAGCACCGCCTCCAGTTCCGCCCGGGTGACGCTGACAGGCCGCTCCTCCAGCACCGTGCCGGTACTGTCCTGGGTGTCGGTGACAAGTCCCAGCCGCAGGAGGGCCTCATATTCCTTCTCCCCGCGCTCGGCGAAGGAGACGGCCTTGGTGGCCGCCCCCACGAATACCGGCAGGACCCCGGTGGCCATGGGGTCCAGGGTACCGGCGTGGCCCACCCGCTTCTCATGGAGGATGCCCCGCAGCTTGGCGCAGACGTCCATGCTGGTCCATCCGGCGGGCTTGTCGATGATGACGATTCCGTTTGCCATTTCGTCGATAAAAACCTCTTTCAGTCAGGAATTCCTGCTTTTGAATTAGGAATTTTCCGGGAGTCGAAAATCAGGTCCATCCGGATATCCTCCGGACAAATCAATTCCTAATTCCTAACTCCTAATTCCTAATTATCCGAAGTCCGGCGCGTGTCTGGCGATGGCGGACAGGATCCTGGCCTTCACCTCCGCCAGCGGCGCCTCCACGGTGCAGCCCGCGGCGGCGGCGTGACCACCGCCCCCCAGCTCCCGGCAGACCTCCGTGGCGTTGATGCGGTCGCCGGTGCGGACGGACAGCTTCCACACATCGGGCCGCAGCTCCCGGAAGGTGACGGCGCAGTCCGTGCCCTCGATCTGCCCGCCCAGGGAGGACAGGTCCTCGGCGTCGCTCTCAGTGGCCTGAATGCGCTCCATCAGGGAGATGGGTACCATCAGGAACACCACCCGGCCCCGGTCGTAAAACTCCATGTTGCCCAGCATGTCCGCCTCCAGTGCCAGACGCTTCCGGGTCTTGGTGCGGAAGAACACCTTGTTGACGGCCCGGTAGTCGATGCCGGTGTCCATCAGCTCCGCCGCCACCCGATGGGTGTCGGCGGTGGTATTGGTGTACTGGAAGCAGCCGGTGTCCGTGGACACCGCCACGTACAGCGGCAGGGCGATCTCCGGCGTGATGGGCCCCAGCTCCCGGAGGATGTCGTACACCAGTTCGCCGCAGGCGGCGGCCTCCGGCCGGACGATGTTCTCCTTTGCGAAATACTCAAAGGAGGGATGGTGGTCCATGGCCAGGTCCACCCGGTCCTTCCAGGGCAGGGCGTTGTCCGGGAACAGGCCCACGGTGGCGATGTCGGTGGACACCACCTTGTCCGGCGTGAAGCCCTCCGGAGCCAGATAGGGCGCCGCCACCGGGGCGGTGGTGTCCGTCAGGCCCGGATTGGGCAGCAGATGCGCCGTCTTCCCCAGCGCCCGCAGGGCGGCGCACAGGGCCGCGGCGCAGCCCACCGTGTCCCCGTCCGGGCGCACGTGGGTGAGGATCAGCACATTGTCAAAGCCCCGCAGGCGGGCGGCGGTCTCCTGAACGGTGAGCATGGGTCATTCCTCCGTTTCCGGTGCGCCGTCCCGGGCCTCGTCCTTCTGCTCCACGTCGTGGAGCAGCTCCAGGATGTGGGCGCCGTACTGGATGGAGTCGTCGGCGATGAACTGAAGCTCCGGAGTGTACCGCAGACGCAGAGACGCACCCAGCTCCCGCCGCAGGAAGCCGGCGGCGGACTTCAGGCCCTTCAGCACGTCCTTCTCCTGGGACTTGTCCAGAACGCTGATATAGACGCGGGAATAGCGCAGGTCGCCGGTGGTGTCCACACGGGTGATGGAGACCATGCCGGTCTGGGAGACCCGAGGGTCCTTCAGGCGGCGGATCTGGGCCGCCAGCTCCCGCTGGATCTCCTCGTTGATACGGCCGATGCGATTGCTTGCCATAATGGGATTCCTCCTTTTCGAGGTTTGTTTAGATGGTGACGCTCAGCCACCGCTGGCCCGGCTCCAGAAACTGGCGCAGCGTCTCCAGGTCGAAGTCCGCCAGGGTACCGCGGTAGTGGGGCGGACGCTTCCCGACATCATCTGACAGCCAGATGCTCCAAAGCTCCGCCGTCTCACCGGGATGCAGGTTCTCCGCCAGATACGCTTTCAGGGCGTTCAGATCCGCCTCTTCGGCCTCCAGCTCCAGCTCATACCGCCAGGGCTTGATGGGATAATCCAAGGCGTCCACGGCGCTGCGGTAATAGAGATGCTCCTCCACCAGAAAGCCCCGTGGGATGGTGATGGAAACGGGTTCTCCCCGGACCATCACCGTGGAAGTGCGCTCCTCCTGCTGATCGCACAGCGGCAGCGGCCTGTCCGCCGCCAGAAGCCGGACCTGACTCATCGGTGTTCCCTCCCTGCGTCACGAAAAAACAGGGGGCGGCGACGAGGTCGCCGCCCCCTTTATTATTTGCAGCTGCCGGGCGATTACCGGGGGATCTCCTCCATGGTAAATGCCTCCACGATGTCGCCTTCCTTGATGTCGTTGAACTTTTCAACAGTCAGGCCGCACTCGTACTTCTGGGTGACCTCCTTGACGGAGTCCTTGAACCGCTGCAGGGAGGCCAGCACACCCTCGTGGATGACGATGCCGTCCCGGACCACGCGGACAGAGCAGTCCCGGACGATCTTGCCGTCCTGGACGTAGCAGCCGGCCACGGTGCCCACGCCGGAGACCTTGTAGGTCTGGCGGACCTCCGCGTGACCCAGCACCGCCTCCCGGAACTTGGGAGCCAGCATGCCCTTCATGGCCGCCTCGATCTCGTCGATGCAGTCGTAGATGACGCGGTACATCCGCATATCCACGTTCATGCGGGTGGCGGACTCCTGTGCCACGGCGTTGGGCCGGACGTTGAAGCCCACGATAATGGCGTTGGAGGACGCGGCCAGCATGACGTCGGACTCGTTGATGGCGCCCACGCCGCCGTGGATCACCTTCACGTTGACTTCCTCGTTGGACAGCTTCTCCAGAGACGCCTTCACGGCCTCCACGCTGCCCTGGACGTCGGCTTTGACGATGAGGGCCAGTTCCTTCCGCTCACCGGCGGAGATCTGGTCGAACAGGTTCTCCAGGGAGACCTTCTGGGCGGGGGCGTTGGCCTTGGCCCGCTCCTCCGCCTTCCGCTGCTCCACCAGCTCTCTGGCCATGCGCTCGTCGGCCACAGCGAAGAAGGGACTGCCGGCGGAGGGCGCCTCGCTGAGGCCCGTGACCTCCACGGGGACGGAGGGTCCGGCCTCCGTCAGGCGGCGGCCCTTGGAGTCCATCATGGTACGGACACGGCCCACGGCGGTGCCAGCGATGATGATGTCGCCCTGCTTCAGGGTGCCGTTCTGCACCAGCAGCGTGGCGATGGGGCCCCGGCCCTTGTCCAGCCGGGCCTCGATGACGGTGCCCTGACCGGCACGGTTGGGATTGGCCTTCAGCTCGCCCATCTCGGCGGTGAGCAGCACCATCTCCAGCAGGTTGTCGATGCCGATATTCTTCTTGGCGGAGATGGGGCAGCAGAGGGTGTCGCCGCCCCAGTCCTCGGCCACCAGACCGTACTCGGTGAGCTGCTGCTTCACCCGCTCGGGATTGGCCTCGGGCTTGTCGATCTTGTTGATGGCCACGATGACGGGGATGTTGGCCGCCTTGGCGTGGTTGATGGACTCCACCGTCTGGGGCATGATGCCGTCCTCGGCGGCCACCACCAGAATGGCGATATCCGTGATCATGGCGCCGCGGGCACGCATGGAGGTGAACGCCTCATGGCCCGGCGTATCCAGGAAGGTGATGGGTCTGCCGTTGATCTGCACCTGATAGGCGCCGATGTGCTGGGTGATGCCGCCGGCCTCGCCGGAGGCCACATTGGTGTTGCGGATGGCGTCCAGCAGGGAGGTCTTGCCGTGGTCGACATGGCCCATGACAACGACGACGGGGGCCCGGGGCACCAGATCCTCCGGCTTGTCCTCGTGGTCGTCGATGAGCTTTTCCTCGATGGTGACGGTGACCTCGTGCTCCACCTTGCAGCCCATCTCCTCGGCGATGATGGCGGCGGTGTCGAAGTCGATCATCTGGGGCAGAGAGGCCATGATGCCGTTCTTCATCAGGCACTTGACCACCTCGGCGCCGGTCTTCTTCATGCGGGAGGCCAACTCGCCCACGCTGATCTCGTCGGGGATCATCACCTTCAGGGGTGCCTTCTTGGCGATCTCCAGCTGGAGACGGCGCATCTTCTCCGCCTCGTCCTGACGGCGCTTGTTGGAGAAGGCGGGGCCGCCGGTGCGCTGGCGGTTCTGGCTGTGGATCTTCTCCTTGCCGCCACCGCCGCGGCGCTCCATCCGGGCGGCGCGCTCGCCGCCCAGCTCCTCCAGCCGCTGGTCGTACTTCTCCAGATTCACGTCGCCGCCCTTGCGGGTGTCCACGATCTTCTTCTGGGGCACCCGGGAGACGGGCTGCTGCACCGGCTGCTTCGCTTGCTGCTGGGGCTGGGCCGGACGGCCGCCCTGCTGCTGGGCCTTCGCCGCGGGCTGTCCCGCCTGGGCGGGCTGGGGTCTGCCGCCCTTGCCGTCCCGGCCGTCCTTCCGGGCGGGAGCGGGAGCGGGCGCAGGCGCGGCCTTCTTCTCCTGCTGCGCAGGCTGCTTCTTCTCCGGCTCCTTGGCGGTGTCCGCGAAGATCACCTGGATGCTGGAGACGGGATGCTTCTGCGTCAGACGCTCGAAGATAAAGGACAGCTCCTCGTCGGTGAGGACCTGCATATGGTTCTTCGGCGGATGTCCGAAGCTGGTCAGGATCTCCGTGATCTCCTTGGTGGGAAGGTTGAAGTCCTTCGCCACCTCATGCACTCTGTATTTTTCCATACCCAAATATAGCCACCTCGTTACCATCCGGCCCGGCGGCGTCTCCGGGAGGTCTCACACCTCACGGGACTTCCGCCCGGTCGGGAAAAATTCATCTATTTGCCCTCGGCAAATTCCGGAAGGCACTCACTGCGCCCCGGCTGTTTTCTGTCATGCTTTGACGTCCCGCTTGCCCTTGGGAGATCCCTTGCCCTTCTTCACCGGGCGGCTGTGCCGCCAGCGGTCCTGAGGCGCGGCGCTCCGCTCCGTCTTCCCGGCGGGATGTCCGCCCCGGGCCGGCCGCTTTCCGGCTTTCTCTCCGCCGCCGTTTCCTCCGGACCGGGAGGGGACGTACCGGCGTCCGCCGGGATGCCGCTTCTCAACGGGAGCCGTCTTTTCAGCAGGGGGTTCCGGTGCGGGGACCGTCTCCTGAGCGGGGGCCGTCTGGGCCTTCCGCTTCACCCGGCCCTGCCGGAGATTCTTCTCATGGGCCCGGGCCTCCGCCTTCCGGCGGGCGGCCTTCTCGGCCTTCTGATCCAGCCGGTCGGCGGTCTCGCCGTACCGGGCAGGGTCCGCCTCCACCAGGCGGCGGACGATGTTGGCGGCGAAGCCGATGTCCGTCACCGCCAGGATGGCGCAGGAGGTGCGGCCCATGGCCGCGCCTAACTCCGCCTTGGTAAAGGGGATCTGGAGCCAGGGACAGTTGCCCATCTCAGCGAAGTGCCGCACCCGGCGGACGGTGTTGTCCGCCGCGTCGGAGGCCAGCAGCAGCACACGGGCGTCCTTCGCCCGGGCGGCGGCCTCCACCGGCTCCTCGCCCACGGCCATCATATTGGCCCGGCGGCACAGTCCCAGCAGGGGGAGAAGTTCACTGCCCATCTTCGCCCTCCAGTTCCCGCTCCAGGGCGTCGTAGACCTCCGGCGGGATGGCGTTGGAGAAGGCCCGCTCCAGCGCCCGGGTCTTCCGTGCCTTCTTCAGGCACTCCACGTCCCGGCACACATAGGCGCCCCGGCCGGGCTTCTTGCCCACGAAATCCAGCGAGATCTCGTTCTCCGGGGACTTCACCACCCGGATCAGGGCCTTCTTATCCTTCATCTCCCGGCAGCCCACGCACTGCCGCTGGGGGATCTTCTTCACTTTTGGCACAGCGGACCGCGCTCCTCTCTCCCTGAATGATTATTCCCGGGGCTCCTCGTCCCGGGCGAGGACCTCCTCAGACACGTCCTCCTCCCGGAAGCTCTGGGGCTTGATGTCAATCTTGTAGCCGGTGAGACGGGCCGCCAGACGGGCGTTCTGGCCCTCCCGGCCGATGGCCAGGGACAGCTGGTCATCCGGCACGATGCAGCGGCAGGCCTTGCCCTCCTCGGCCATCCGGACCTCCACCACGTCGGCGGGAGCCAGGGCGGCGGCGATGAACTCCGCCGGGTCCTCGCTGTACTTGATGATGTCGATCTTCTCGCCCCGCAGCTCCTCCACGATGCTGTCCACACGCTGGCCCTTGGGGCCCACGCAGGCGCCGATGGGGTCCACGTTGGGGTCGTTGGACCACACGGCCATCTTGGTGCGGCTGCCCGCCTCACGGGCGATGGCCTTCACCTCCACGGTGCCGTCGAAGATCTCCGGCACCTCCAGCTCGAACAGTCGCTTCACCAGACCCGGATGGGTTCGGGAGATCAGCACCTGGGGACCGCGGGTGGAGTGGCGGACGTCCACCACGTACACCTTCACGTGCATGCCCTCGGTCAGCTCCTCGCCCTGGACCTGCTCGCCGGCGGTGAGCAGCGCCTCCGTGGACTCCGTGCCGCTGCCGATGCGCAGGGACACGGCGTTGGTGCGGGGATCGATGCGGGTGACCACGCCGGTGAGGATCTCATGCTGCTTGGAGTTGAACTCGTCGTAGATCATGCCCCGCTCGGCCTCCCGCAGGCCCTGGATGATGACCTGCTTGCCGATGCCGGCGGCGATGCGGCCGAACTCCATATTGTCCACGGGGATGTTCACCACGTCGCCCAGCTCGTACCGGGCGGAGATGCGGTGGGCCTCCTCCAGGGTGATCTCGTTGTAGGGGTCGTAATACTTCTCGTCCACCACGGTCTTCTGGACGTACATCTTCAGGGCCTTGTGCTCCTCGTCCACGTCCACGATGACGTTCTCCACATCGTCGTGGTCCTTTTTATAGGCGGTGGTCAGGGCCTGGATGATCTTATCCAGCATGAAGTTCTGGGGGATGTTCCGCTCCTTTTCCAGTAGTTCCAGGGCGGCAAAGATCTCCGCGGAATTCATGCCGGCGGGTTCTTTCTGTTTCTTGCCTCTCATTTCTGACGATTCTCCTTCTGATTTTGTTGGGCATCCAATCCGCCCCGCAGGGCGGTTAAGTTTCATTCCTTAGAATTCCACCCGGAGCCGGACCATGGCCGTCTCCTTTTTTCCGAAGGTCAGGTCGTCCTTCCCCACGGTGACGGTGGTGTCGCCGGTGGACTCGTCATAGGCCTTCAGCGTCCCGGCGAACTCCTTGCGGCCGTCGCGGGCCTGGTACAGCTTCACCGTCACAGGGCTGCCCAGGAAGCGCTGAAAGTCGGAGGGCCGCTTCAGCTGCCGCTCCGCGCCGGCGGAGCTGACCTCGAAGGTGTAGCTGCCCTCGATGGGGTCCGCCTCGTCCAGCAGGGGCTCCACGGCCCGGGACACGGCCTCGCAGTCCAGAATGTCCACCTGGCCCTCCAGCTTGTCGATATACAGCCGCAGATACCAGGTGCCGGCCTCCCGGACGTACTCCACGTCCCAGAGGATGCAGCCCTGTGCCTCCACGGCGGGGGCGGCCAGCTCGGCCACCAGTTCCGTGATCTTTTTCAAGACAGTTTTCCCTCCCGGCGGAAATTTTGACCTTCTGGGACAGCATCGCATCATGCGGCAAGAGCGGTTTGCGAGCAAATTTTGCGTCTGACAAAGGCGCAATTTTGCAGGAATACCGGGCGCATTTTAAAAATTTGCAACGCATGGATGGCGCAAAATGTCCGCAAAGCGCCGCCGATGCATTTGTGCGGTGCCGCCCTAAAAAAGGCCAACAAAAAGAGCGGACCCGGGGCCCACTCCACATACCTACACTACTAACATACAGAATATAGCACATCCCGCCAGGCATTGCAAGAGTTTTCTTGCCCTCCGGCGGTAAAAAAATCAGAAAACAGGACGCTTTTCGCAAAAAACGCCCTGTTTTCCGGGAAATCACCGTTTCCGGACCCACTGGATCAGGCAAGCGGCCAGAAACACCGCCAGATCCGTCACCACCACCGAGGCTCCTACCGGGGTGGACAGCACGAAGGACGCCGTCAGTCCCACGCAGAAGCAGGCCACCGACGACACCCCCGCGCAGATCACCACGCCCCGGAAGCTCTTGAACAGCCGCATGGCCGTCAGCGCCGGGAAGATGATCAGGGAGGAGATCAGCATGGCGCCCATCATCCGCATCCCCAGCACGATGGTCAGCGCCGTCAGGATGGACAGCAGGGTGTTGTACCGCTCCACGTTCAGGCCCGTTGCCCGGGAGAAGCTCTCGTCGAAGGTGACGGCGAACAGCTTGTGGTAGAACAGCACGAACAGCGCCAGCACCGCGATGCTCAGCAGCACCGACAGCGCCACGTCGGACTTCGTCATGGCCAGGACACTGCCGAACATATAGTTGTCCACGTCCGTGGTCATGCCGGTGGTCAGGGAGATCACCAGAATGCCCACCGCCAGGGCGGAGGCGCTCATGACGGCGATGGCGGCGTCGTTGTTCCACCGGGGATGGCTGGCCATCCGCAGCAGGAAAAAGGCCGCCAGGATCACCACCGGAATGGAGAAATACAGCGGCGTGATGCCCAGGGCCACGGCGATGGCCAGGGAGCCGAAGGACACATGGCTGAGACCGTCGCCGATCATGGAGTACCGCTTCAGCACCAGCGACACCCCCAGCAGGGCGCAGCACAGACTCACCAGCACACCCGCCGCCAGCGCCCGCTGCATGAAGGGCCAGGAGAACATCTGCAGAAGGATCATGTCCGCTCCTCCTCTCCGAACCGCCGTCCCTGGGGGGAGGCCAGATAGTCCGGCACCGTGCCGTAGAACCAGCTATCCCGGCCGATGTGCAGCACCGTCCGGGCGCTGTGGAGGGCGGCCTTCAGATCGTGGGTCACCATCACCACGGCCATGCCCCCCTTCCGGTTCAGATAGGCCAGGGTCTTGTACAGGTCCTGCGCGGCGGCGGGGTCCAGGCCCGTGATGGGCTCGTCCAGGATCAGCAGCCGCCGGGCGGCGCACAGCGCCCGGGCCAGCAGCACCCGCTGCTGCTGGCCGCCGGACAGCTCCCGGTAGCATTGGTCCTTCAGCTCCAGGATGCCCAGCTTGCCCATGTTCATCAGCGCCCCGGACCGCTGGGCCGGGGTGTAGAAGAAGTGGAAGCCCTTCCGGTTCAGATACCCGGACAGCACCACCTCATAGACCGTGGCGGGAAAGTCCCGCTGGGCCCGGGTCTGTTGGGGAAGATACCCCAGATTGCCCCGGCGGATGTCCGGGGACCGCCAGATCTCTCCGCTCTGAGGCGGCAGCAGGCCCAGAAGTCCCCGCAGCAGCGTGGATTTGCCGGAGCCGTTGTCACCCACGATGCAAAGGTAATCCCCCTCCCGGATGGAGAGGTCCAGGTGGGTCAGCACGCTCTGCCCCTCATAGCCCAGGGACACATCCCGGCAGGCCAGCAGTTCAGGTGCTTCCATGGGCGTCCTCCTCTCCGGCGCAGAGGTCGCACACTCCGGTGAACAGTGTGCCCCGGGGATCGATGCGGAAGTGGTGGTCTTTTTCCAGGTGGTCGTACAGGGCCTGGAGGTGGGAGCAGTCCAGATGGCGGATGCGGCCGCAGCGGCTGCACTTGAGGAGAAAGCAGTCCCGGTGGTCCTGCTCCGTATGGCCGCAGAGCTGGTAGAAGGCGCCCTCGGCGGTATTGATCTTGTGAATCTGGCCGGCGGCGGAGAGCTTTTCCAGCTGGCGGTAAATGGTGGCGAGGCCCACGGGGCAGCCCATCTGCCGCAGGTCCTCCGCAAGGTCGGCCGCGGTGAGGGATTCCTCCTT
>JALFSO010000015.1 GCA_022778785.1 Dysosmobacter sp.
CTGCCATGAACCTCAAAAAAATGGCAAGGTGGAAATGGAATGACTCTGCCCATTTCCTATTTTCGATTCTATTTTCCCGAATATGTGCTGAAAACCCGGTTGCCGCCTAATTGCGCAACCGGGTTTCTCGACAGCCTGAGGTCCCTGTCCGAGAGGACAGGGACCTTCTTGTTATGGATCTCGGATCAGTCCAGATAACCGGCCCGGGCCTTGATGCCGAACCGCGCTTCCAGCTGATGCATCTGCTCGTCGGTGATGGTGTTGACCAGGGGCAGATGGGCGATCTTCATGTAGATCTCAGCGGCCTTCTCCGCCGTCTCAATGAGGCCGAAGGTCTCGTCCAGATCCTTGCCGGCGCCGTAGATGCCGTGCTGGGACCAGACCACCAGACGGGCAGTGTGCATCTTCTCGGCGGTGGCCTCGCCGATCTCATTGGTGCCGCAGAGCATCCAGGGCAGGACGTTCACGCCCTCGGGGAAGACCACGATGCACTCGGTGCACATCTGCCACAGGGTGCGGGTGAAGGCCCGCTCGTCCAGGCTGTGGACATAGGTCATGGCCAGCAGGTTGGCGGGGTGGCAGTGCATCACCACGCGGTTGGCGGGGTCCACCTTCAGACGGGCCACGTGGCTCATCATGTGGGCGGGGAACTCGGAGGTGAAGCTGCCGCCGTCGGCAAAGCCCCACAGCAGCTGGGCCTGCATGCCGCCCTCCGTCAGGCGGACCAGACCCAGGTTGACCTCCGGCGCGTACTGGATGTTCTTGAAGTACTTGCCGGTGCCGGTGACCAGGAAGTACCTGCCGTCCAGCTCCTGGGCGGAGAAGCCGGTGGGGATGGTGCGGATGACGCTGTGGATGTCCAGATATTCCGCCACCTGCGCCTCGTCCAGCAGCAGGCTGATGTTGCCGCCGTTGCGCTCGTCCCAGCCGTGCTGATACATATTGGTGGCGGTGCGGATCATCTCCACCATGAAGGGTGCGTTCAGAATGTTGTTCATGCTCTTGCCTCCAGAATTTCGGATTCGTATTCTTTCACCATGGGGAACCACTCGCCGTCCGCCGGCTTGCCGCAGCGGCGGCAGTATTCTTCCCAGATCTCGCCGAAGGGCAGGATCTTGATCTCCTCCTGGCGGACCATCAGTTCCGTGAACCGGCCCGCGTCCTGGAGCTGCTTCCAGTCCTCCGTGGGCTGCAGCAGGGCGAACAGCAGGGCCTTCTCCGTATTGCGGTAGCCCGTCACCCAGGCGGACACGCGGTTGATGGAAGCGTCGAAATAGTCCAGGGCGATGTGGACCCGGCCGTCCAGACCGCCGCAGCGGACGATCTCCCGGGCGATCTCCCGGGTCTCGTCGTCAAACAGCACCACGTGGTCGCTGTCCCAGCGGATGGGGCGGGTGACATGGAGGGCGATCTCCGGGAAGAAGGCCAGCAGGGCGGGAATTTTGTCGCTGACCACCTCTGTGGGATGGTAGTGGCCGTTGTCCATCAGGGGGATGCACTTCTCCCGGTTCATGGCGGCATAGCTCAGGGAGAACTCGGCGCTGCCCACGGTGTAGGCCTCCACGCCGATGCCGAAGACCTTGCTCTCCACGCAGGGCTTCACCATTTTGAAGTCATAGGGCTCGGAGAGGATCTCGTCGATAGACTGCCGGTAGCGCACCCGGGGGCCCATGCGGTCGGCGGGGATGTCCTTGAAGCCGTCGCCGGTCCAGATGTTCATGGTGCAGGACTGGCCCAGCTCCTCCGCCAGATACTGGCTGATGCGGATGCAGGCCTTGCCGTGGTCGATCCAGAAGCGGCGGGTCTCCTCGTTGGGGGAGGACAGGGTCAGGGGATCGCACATGGGATGGGAGAAGAAGGTGGGGTTGAAGTCGCAGCCCAGACCCCGGGCCTTGCAGAAATCCACCCAGGGCTTGAAGTGCTTGGGCTCCAGCTTGTCCCGGTCCACCCAGCCGCCGTTCTCCTCGTTGAAGACCGCGTAGCTGGCGTGGAGGTTCAGCTTGGGCCTGCCGGGGATCAGCCGCAGCACCATGTCGATGTCCGCCATCAGCTCCTCCGGCGTACGGGCACGGCCGGGATAGTTGCCGGTGGTCTGAATGCCGCCGGTCAGGGGCTTGCTGGGGTCCGTGTCAAAGCCCCGGACGTCGTCTCCCTGCCAGCAGTGGAGAGAGATGGGGACGGTCTTCAGTTTTTCGATGGCGGCCTCGGCGTCCACGCCGTAGGCGGCGTACTTGACTTTTGCTTCGCTGTAGCTCATATGGTTCCCTCCTGAAGGTTCATTTGAATGTTCAAGTTACCAAGGGCGGTGGCCTCAATGGGCAGGGCGACGACCTCTTTTCCGGTGGCCTCAGCCGTCAGTCGGTTGAGGAACTGGTTCTTGGCGCCGCCGCCCACGATGTACAGCCGGTCATAGTGCTTTCCGGTGTTGCGCTCCAACTCCTCGATGGCCTGCCGGTAGCACAGGGCCAAGGACCGGTACGCGCAGCGGAAATAGTCGGCCTCGCAGGCAGGTTTGCCGGACAGCTGCCGGTCGAAAGCAGCCTTCATGCTCTCTGGAGACATGAACGCCTGGGCGTTGGCGTCCACCGTCTCGTCGAAGCGGCTGGCCTCGGCCTCCTCCACGATGGCGCCGAAGGGCTTTCCGGGGCACAGCTCCTTCTGGAGCTGGTTCACCAGCCACATGCCCATGATGTTCTTCTGATAGCGGTTGTAGCCCACGCCGCCCTCGTTGGACCAGTTGGCCCGTTCACTCTCCGTGTCCGTCAGGGGCTTTTCCGTCTTGACGCCCAGCAGGCTCCAGGTGCCGGAGGAGATGTAAGGGGCTTCGCCCTCCATGGGGATGCCCTCCACGGCGGAGCCGGTGTCATGGGTGGCGCAGAGGACCACGTCCATGCCCTCGTACTGGCCGATGACGGTGCCGGGAGCCTGCAGCTGCGGGAACAGATGCTCCGGAAGCCCCAGAGTGCGGATCAGCTCCCTGTCATACTCGCCGGTCTCGGCGTTGACCAGGCCGCCGGTGGTGGCGTTGGTGTACTCGTGGACCTTCACGCCGCAGAGGCGGTACATCAGCCAGCAGGGGAGCATCAGGAAGTCCGTGGCGCCTTCCAGACGGCCCGCCAGCAGGTCCGCGTAAAGCTGATAGACCGTGTTGAAGGGCTGGAACTGGATGCCGGTGTGCCGGTACAGCTGAGAGAAGGGGACCAGCTCATGCACCCGGGGGATCACGTCCTCCGTTCTGCCGTCCCGGTAGCAGTAGCAGGGGAACAGCTCCCGGTCGCCCTGCATGAGGACGTAGTCCACGCCCCAGGTGTCGATGGACAGGCTCCGGATGTCGGGGAACAGCTCCCGGGCCTGTTCGATGCCTGCCTTCACCGACTCCAGCAGACCCCCGGCGTCCCAGACCAGGTGCCCGTCCTTCCGGACGGCGCCGTTCGGGAAGCGATAGACTTCTTTTGTTTTCAGCTCGCCGTCCTCTCTCCAGCCCACGATGTGGCGGCCGGAGGAGGCGCCGATGTCAATGGCAAGATAGTGGTTCAAGCTTTCACCGCCTTCACGTTTGATCTCTGCGTCCGATTATACAGGAAAAAACCGCCCGGAAAAAGGGGCGGTGTTTGTGTAAGAAAAGTATCCTGATTTGCATTGCGGACCGGCGGCGTGTCTGGTATACTGAAGGCAGACACACCTGCGTCCGCCGCGGCGGAATCCGTTGAAAGGAGGGCGGGCCTGCCCGCCGGAAAACAGCCATGATCGACAGTACCATCCTCAACTGGCTCCGGCCCATCACCGCGGAGGAGCGCTCCATTCTGGACGGCAGCGACGCCGTTGACTGGGAACTCTATATCGAGCGAACCGGCAACGTCATCAACGCCAAAAAGCTGCTGGACAGCGGAAAGCTCATCACCATCCGCCCCCACACCCGCTTTGTCCACTTCCCGCCCCACACCCACGACTATGTGGAATTGGTGTACATGTGCCAGGGGCAGACCACCCATATCGCCAACGGCACACGGATCGAGCTTCAGCAGGGCGAGCTGCTGTTCTTCGGCCAGGGCGCCAGCCAGGAGATATTGCCCGCCGGCGAGGAGGATCTGGCGGTGAACTTCATTATCCAACCTCCATTCTTTGACAAGGCTCTGGAGATGCTGGATGAGGAGGAGACCCCGCTGCGGAAGTTCATCGTGGACAGCCTGAACCGGCAGAATTCCAACTACCTGTATTTCAAGGTGGCCAACGTGCTGCCCATCCAGAATCTGGTGGAGAACCTGCTGTGGACGCTGATCCAGGACGTGCCCAACAAGCGCAACCTGAACCAGACCACCATGGGCCTGCTGCTGATGCAGCTCATCAACCACGCCGACCGCCTGATCTGCGAATCCGAGGAGGACGAGGCACTCATGCGGGTCTTCCGGTACATCGAGGAGAACTACCGGGACGGAAGCCTGACGGAGCTGGCGGGTCTGCTGCACTATGATCTGGCCTGGCTCTCCCGGCAGATCAAGCGGCGCACCGGAAAGTCCTACACGGAGCATTTGCAGGAAAAGCGGATGAGCCAGGCGGCCTATCTGCTGAAGAACACGGCCATGCACGTGGACCGTATCGCCGAGGCGGTGGGATACAGCAATCTGCGGTATTTCCACCAGCTGTTCCGGGAGCGCTACGGTCTCTCACCGAAAAAATACCGGGATTCCCTGGGGTTGGCCCATGGGCACGCGCCTGATGTGTCCGCTCGTCCGGAATGAAGGGTTTCCGGGGAAGGCTGGACAGGAACAAGAAAACGGAGATCACGTCCCGGCGTTTTTCGCCGGAGAACGGGATCTCCGTTTTGCACTTCACAGGATCGTGGCGCCGCCCAGCACCGCGTCCCCATCGTAAAACACCACCGCCTGACCGGCGGCGATGGCCCGCTGGGACACATCGAAGGTGAGATGGATGCGGTCCGGGCCGGTGATGCGGAGGACGGCGGGCTGCTCCGGCTGGTGATAGCGGGTCCGGGCCGTGACCCGGATGGGACTGTCCGGCGCGGGGATGGACAGCCAGTTCACGTCGTCCGCGTCCAGGTCGGCGGTGAACAGCCGGTCATTGGGAGCCAGCGTCACGGTGTTGGACGCCGCGTCTTTCTTCTGGACGTACACGGGCTCGTCCGCGGAGACGCCCAGCCCCTTCCGCTGGCCGATGGTGTACCGGATGATACCCTTGTGGGTGCCCAGCCGGTTTCCGGCCTCGTCCAGAAAGTCTCCCGGCGGATAGGAATGGCCGGTGTACCGCTCTAGGAAGGCGGCGTAATCCCCATCGGGGACAAAGCAGATGTCCTGGCTGTCATGCTTCCGGGCATTGACGAAGCCCTGCGCTTCCGCAATCTCCCGGACCTGGGCCTTGGTCAGCTCTCCCAGCGGGAGCAGGGTGTGGGCCAGCTGCTCCTGGGTGAGAGAATAGAGGACATAGCTCTGGTCCTTAGGCCCATCCACGGCCTTTTTCAGCTGCCAGCGGCCATTGGACGCCTGGCTGATCCGGGCATAGTGGCCGGTGGCGATGAAATCGCAGCCCAGTTCCCTGGCCCGGCGGTACAGCCCACCGAATTTCAGGTAGCGGTTGCAGTCGATGCAGGGATTGGGAGTGCGTCCCTGCTCATAGGCGTCCACGAAGCGGCGGATGACGTTTTCCGAGAAGTCATCTTTGAAATTGAACACATAGAAGGGCATCTCCAGCCGCCGGGCCACGCTGCGGGCGTCCTCCACATCCTCCAGGGAACAGCAGGTGCGGCTGTCCTGAGAAAGTCCGGCGGTCTCGTTTTCATAGAGCCGCATGATGGCGCCTACGCATTCGTACCCCTGCTCCTTCAGGAGCCAGGCGGTGACGCTGGAATCCACGCCGCCGCTCATGGCGATGAGGACCTTTCCTTTGGATGACATCGTTGTTTCTCCTTTGCATCAGCAGGGTGAAAGGACGGCGGTGCAGATCCGCCGCCCTTTCGGAAGGGGGGAAAATCAGAATAACCGCTTTCCTGGATTTAATCCGCGAACAGCGGCGTGGAGAGATAGCGGTCGCCGGTATCCGGCAGGAGGACCACGATGGTCTTTCCCTTGGCCTCGGGACGCTTGGCGATCTGGATGGCGGCCCAGACGGCGGCGCCGGCGGAGATGCCCACCAGTACGCCCTCGGAGCGGCCGATCTGCTTGCCGGTGGCAAAGGCGTCCTCGTTGGCAACGGGAATGACCTCATCGTAGATCTTGGTGTTCAGCACCTCGGGGACGAAACCGGCGCCGATGCCCTGAATCTTGTGGGAACCGGCACGGCCCTCACTGAGGACGGGGGAGTCCTTGGGCTCCACCGCCGCCACCTTGACGGCGGAATTCTGGGATTTTAGGTATTCGCCCACACCGGTGAGAGTGCCGCCGGTGCCGACGCCGGCTACGAAGTAGTCCACCTGACCGTCGGTGTCCTGCCAGATCTCCGGGCCGGTGGTGGCGCGGTGGACCGCCGGGTTGGCGGGGTTCACGAACTGGCCGGGGATAAAGCTGTTGGGGATCTCCTTCGCCAGCTCCTCGGCCTTGGCGATGGCGCCCTTCATGCCCTTGGCGCCCTCGGTGAGCACCAGCTCCGCACCGTAGGCCTTCATGATCTGACGGCGCTCCACGCTCATGGTCTCCGGCATGACGATGATGATGCGGTAGCCCCGGGCGGCGGCCACGGAGGCCAGACCGATGCCGGTGTTGCCGGAGGTAGGCTCGATAATGACGGAGCCGGGCTTCAGTTTGCCGCTCTTTTCCGCGTCATCGATCATGCCCTTGCCGATGCGGTCCTTGACGCTGCCGGCGGGATTGAAATACTCCAGCTTGGCCAGGATGCGGGCCTCCAGGCCCAGCGCCTTCTCAATGTGGGTCAGTTCCAGCAGAGGGGTACGGCCGATCAGCTGATCGGCGGAAGTATAAATGTTCGCCATGATGTCAGTCTCCTTTATCGATCAGAATTTTAAATCAAATATGTCCGGGACGGCCGGTTCCGTCCCTGCGGCGCAGAGCTGCAGCTGCGACCGGGACATCGGAAGTCTGGTTTCAGGACGACAGAGGATGTGTTGCGCATCGTCAAATCCCACCTTTTTTGTATACTATCCGGAGTATACTACGGATAACATACTTTGTCAATATGTTTTTAGGATTTATTTTTCTGAAAAAGAATTGTATTTCTAAAAACATTGTGATAAACTATGTTTATACACTCAGCAGACAAAGGGCAGCACGCCTGCCAGCGGCTAAAATCAACGTTGGCGGCTCTGCCGCCTTACGGATGGGGCGTGCCCCTCGTGGGCATAACGCCGCCAGCCGCCGAAGATGCCCTGAAAAACCGTGCTGACCTTTGTCTGCTGAGGGTAAAAAGGAGGGCACTGCAATGTTGGTTTCCACAAAAGGACGATATGCGCTGCGGGTCATGGTAGACCTGGCGGAGAATAATACCGGGGAGCCGCTGCTGCTGGTGGACGTGGCCAGGCGGCAGGAGATCTCGGAAAAATATCTGGAGGGCATCATGGCTGTCCTCAGCAAACACGGGTTCGTCACCGCACAGCGGGGTCGGGGCGGCGGCTACAAGCTCAGCCGCAGGCCTGACGAGTACACGGTGGGCAGCATCCTGCGGCTCATCGAGGGGCCGCTGGCGCCGGTATCCTGTCTGGAGGGCGGGAGCAACACCTGCCCCCGGGCGGCGGAGTGCCGCACGCTGCCCATGTGGACAAAGCTGAACGAGCTCATCAACGACTATCTGGACAGCGTCACGCTGGCGGATCTGGCGTTCCAGGGCGGCGGAGGCGACTACGTGATCTGAAGGCGCAGAAGTACAAAACGGAAACCGCCCGGACATTTGTCCGGGCGGTTCTGCTTGTCGAAAAACCCTGTCTGAAGGAAAAGAGTCCTTTTTTGCAGGGGGAGTACGAGGGGGCGGGAGCCCCCTCGTGTTGGATTGAATGCCTGCAAAAAGCCTGTGTCAGCAGGCGTTTGCGCCGCGCAGCGGCAGCTTTTCGGCCCGATGCGCGGGCAGAAAAGCGAGGCATTGTGAAGGCTGTTGAAAAAGTCCAATGGACTTTTT
>JALFSO010000090.1 GCA_022778785.1 Dysosmobacter sp.
TCGAGCGGGTCAAGTAAGCCGCCCCCAACAAAATAGAAAATGCCCTTTTTCATGGGAACTTACGTCCCGTGACAAAGGGATATTTGGCGGGGGAGATCGTGGGGGCGGAGCCCGCCTCGAATCAGACCGGATGGCGGCAAACCAGCCTGCGCAGCAGGCGTTTGCGCCGCGAAGCGGCAGATTTTCAGACCGCGGTCTGAAAATCGTGGCATCAGCAAGGGACGGATGCCTTTGGGCATCCGCCCCTTGCGACCCTTTGTCATGGGAACGTACGTCCCGTGACAAAGGGCTTTTTTGCGGGGAAACCGGCGAAGCGGCGCCAGCGGCGGAAAAAGCGAGCCGGTTTCGAGGAAGCGGCGCGATTGGCGGCCCCGAAAGGGGACGGGAATCGCAAAGCCGCGACGGTGGGCAAGAACCGGCGAAGCGGCTTTTTGCGCAAAACCTTTACGTTCGCCGTCTTGCGCCGGGGGAGAGAATATGATAGACTGAACCTGACAAGGAAGCTGCGGACCATCCCAGCGGGCCGCAGGGCATGGGCGGGAATCATCTTCCTGCCGGGCGCCGGAGGGCGCGATGGAGGGCTGCTATGCGGAAAGTGCGCTGTATCGAGTGCGGAAAGACCTACGACTACGACGAGGATGGATTCTGCCCCCGCTGCGGGGCGTTCAATCAGCCCTCCAGGGACATGGGCGGCGCCGTTGTCCGGACGGCGGAACGGCGGGACGGCCTGAATGAGAAGGGCCACGGCGGTTCCTTCCTCCACCGGGAGTACCATGCCGAGGAGCGGCAGCGCCGCGGCACCGGTCTGGAGAGGGACACGGATCGCGCATCGTCATCCCGCCGGCAGACGGCTGCAAAGCCGCTGACTTCCTCCGGGGGCAAACAGAGTAGGGGGAAGCTCTCTGTCTGGAAACTGATCAAATGGATCATTATATTCTACATCGCATACGGCATGCTCACCGGACTGATGACGAGACTGCCAATGCTCCTGTGGCATTTTTGACGCGGACGGTCACCACCGCCCGCGTTTTCCGTACCAGCGGAAATATCAAACAACAGATTTTGACACTCGTATTTTTTCTCTGGCTGTGCAAACTATCCCCGATATAAATGCGGTTCCCGAGCAATCAGACGCGGGAATCATGGGGGAGTGAGCACGGATGGGGAAAAAACGGCTGGCGGCGATGGGGGCCGCTGTTCTGATCGCGCTGTCCTGGGGTGGCGGAGTGAACGCCGTACCGGCGGGAGGAGGCGCGGAGATCCCGACGGAGGAGCCGAAATACGTGGCCCTGACCTTTGACGACGGCCCCCGTTCGGACACCACCACCCGTCTGCTGGACGGCCTGCTGACCCGGGGCGCCAGCGCTACCTTCTTCCTGGTGGGAGAGCAGATCGCGGGCAACGAGGATCTGGTGCGGCGGATGCGGGACGAGGGACATCAGGTGGGGAACCACTCCTGGAGCCACATGATGCTGAAGGGACAGTCCAACGCCGTGGTGGACCGGGAAATCGGGAAGACCGATGCGCTGCTGAAGGAGGTGCTGGGGGACAGCACATACTGGGTGCGCCCGCCCTACGGCCTGCTGAACGAGAGCCAGAAAAAGCGGTTCACCGTGCCGCTGGTCCACTGGTCCGTTGACCCGGAGGACTGGAAGCTGCGGGATACGGCCAAGGATGTCCAGGCGGTTCTGAAAAAGGTGCAGCCGGGGGACATCATTCTGATGCACGACTCCGTGCCGGAGACGGTGGACGCGGCGCTGGAGATCGTGGACACCCTCCAGGCGCAGGGCTACACCTTCGTCACTGTGGAGGAGCTGCTGCGGCTTTACGACGTGACGCCGGAGCCGGGGGTGTTCTATCTGTCCGCCACGGAACACCACTGACAGGGTGGGACGCCGCGGGGAGTGAATTTGGAAATAGAGCATATAATGACTGTTTTCTGCATTATAATAGA
Source organism: Dysosmobacter sp. (assembly GCA_022778785.1). Taxonomy (GTDB): domain Bacteria; phylum Bacillota; class Clostridia; order Oscillospirales; family Oscillospiraceae; genus Oscillibacter. Next base: position 1,955 of record JALFSO010000090.1, read on the forward strand.
TATTTTGCCGGAGAGTGCTCGCTTCCGGAGACGTTCTGTGGAAAACGTCCACCGCTCCGCGGAGCAGCGGCCTGTGGCGCGTCTGCCGGATAGCGCCGGATGGACCGCGCAGGAACAGGCGGTCAGAGGCCGCAAGACTGCACAAAAAACGTCCCTGCCCGTTTGGGCAGGGACGCATTTTCTTGATGAGCAGCTTACTGCATGATGTTCAGGATCAGGGTCAGCAGCACGAACACGGCGCCCACCCACTTGGTGGCTCTCGCCAGCTTGGCGTCGGCAGTCTTGGCCTTGTTCTTGGCCAGGAAGGAGTCAGCCACGCCGCCGATGGAACCGGACAGACCGGCGCTCTTGCCGGACTGGAACAGGACCACCAGAATCAGGAACAGGCCGCAGAGCACCTGCAGGATCACAACAGCTAAAAATGCACCAGTCATAAACGGAAACCTCCAAATCGTTCAACGGCGCTCTACTCCGCGCACGTTCTCATTTTACAGAGCTTTATTTTAGCATAGTCTTTCGGGAATAGCAAGGGAAAAGCCGCTTTTTTTCAAAAATTCTCCCACAATAAAAAAATTCAAAAAATCAGAACAAATGTTTGCAAACCGTCTGGAAATGTAGTATCATATCATCGAACAAGTGTTTTTGCTGCCGCGTTCCAAAGGAGGAAAATCATGCGGGAACTTTCCAAAATGCAGCAGAGGATCTATGATTACCTGGCGGACTTCATCCGGGAACAGGGTTACGCCCCCTCCGTCCGGGAGATCGGGGAGGCCGTGGGATTGAAGTCTCCCTCCACCGTCCACTTCCACCTGAAGCATCTGGAGGAGGCGGGCTACATCGAGAAGGGGGCCGGAAAGGGCCGCGCCATCTCCCTGACCCGCCGGGACGAACCGGAAGCCCCCGCTGCCGTGCCGGAGCCTCCGGCGGACCGGGTGCCCATCCTGGGCAACGTGGCCGCAGGCAGCCCCATCCTGGCGGAGGAGTGCATCGAGGACTATCTGGCCTTCGACACCGGCGGCAGGCCGGAGGAGTACTTTGCCCTCCGCGTCCGGGGCGACTCCATGATCAACGCCGGGATCCTCAGCGGCGATCTGGTGGTGGTGCGCCGTCAGCCGGTGGCCAACAACGGCGAGATCGTGGTGGCGCTGCTGGAGGACGAGGCCACGGTAAAGCGGTTCTCCCGCCGGAACGGCCATGTTTGGCTGCTGCCGGAGAACGAGGACTATCAGCCCATCGACGGTACATACGCCAGCATCCTGGGCCGGGTCATCGCCGTGATCCGCAGATACGACTGACAGCTGACCGATCACACCCGCCTGCCGCAAGCAGGCGGGCGTTTTTTGCCCGCGTCCGGGAAATGGGGAAAATTTTCTGTGGGTGGGAACATTCCGTCGTATCCAGACGTGTTGCAGATGAAAGCTGCTTTCAAAACACAGGAGAGGAGGGGCCCTGAATGGAACAGGAGCGTTTTCTCCGGGACGTCATGGCGGCCCACGGGGATATGGTGTACCGGCTGGCCCTGTGCCGTATGCAGAACGTCCAGGACGCGGAGGACGTATATCAGGACGTGTTCCTGCGGCTGCTCCAGGAGCCGGACCGGAACTGGGACGGAGAGCATCTGAAGGCGTGGCTCATCCGCACCGCCCTGAACCGCTGCGCGGATCTCCACCGGTTCCGTCTGCGGCGCCCGGTGCTGCCCCTGGAGGCCGTCCCGGAGCTGGCCGGCGAAACCGACCGTCAGGCGGCGGAGCTGTGGGAGGCGGTGGGCCGTCTGCCGGAGAAGCTGCGGACGGTGGTGCATCTCCACTACGCCGAGGGCTACGGCACGGAGGAGACCGCCCGGCTGCTGGGCGTCCCGGCGGCCACGGTCCGCACCCGGCTCCGCAGGGCCCGTCTGAAGCTGAAAGACCTGTTGGGAGGTTATGATGATGGAGAATGACTATCGGAAGCTGACAGAACGCATCACCGTTCCCGAAGAACTCAACGGCCGGGTGCTGGACGCCGTCCGGAGGACAGAGCGGGCCGGAACGAGCCGTCCGGCGGGACGGCGGTGGCGTCCCCTGCTGCGGGGGGCGGTGTGCGCCGCCTGCGCCCTGGCGCTGGTGCTGGGCACTGTGACGCTGGTCCCTGCCGGAGAGAGCGGCCGGACGGCTCCGGCGGCGTCCGGGGCACCGGTGATGAGCAGCCTTCAGTACACCTTCGGCCTGACCGCCTTGGCGGCGGACACCGGGGAGACGGCAGCGCCCAACGCCAATGGCGGGCTGGCCTTTGCCCTGGGGATGGATCCGGAGCGGCGGATCTCCACCGGCAGCGGCAGCTATACGGGGTGCCTGCTGGAGCTCACCGGCCAGGGCATCCGGCAAGTCTCTCTGACCCTGGACCGGGGGGAGTTTTACCGCTGGCGGGAGCAGACGGGCCTGACGGAGCAGGAGGCAGAGACGCTGATGCTGTCCTGCAAGGCCGGGGGAGGAACATGCCACATGACACAAGAGGGCGCGGACGGCAGCTGGACCTTCCGGGAGATGACCCGTCTGGGCGCTCAGGTGACGGAGGACTATGACCCGGGGGTGCGCTACGGCCTGTGGGTGGATGTCCCCTGGGGCGGGTCGCGGGGACAGGACATTGAAGCGACGGTCCGGGCCTGCCTGGACGCCCTGGACGGGGCGGCGCTGGAGGTGACGGCCCTCTTTGAGGACGGGGCGGAGCGGTCCGCCCGCTACCGTCTGTCCGCGGGGGCGCTGTCGCGGACGGAGAACGAGGACGGCAGCGTCTCCCTGCTGCCCGCCCTGGAGGGCGAGACCGGTGCGTACTGCGGCCTCTACGCCGCGTCTGAGACGGACAGCCGCTGGTTTGCCTGGCCGGTGGAGGGCAGCCGCACTGTCAGTCTCAGCTTTCCCTACGGCGCCGCCAACGGCCGTTTCCACAGCGGCATCGACATCCCGGCGGAGCAGGGGACGCCCGTTCTGGCGGCAGCGGACGGCACCGTTGCCGAGGCGGGGTACAGCGCGGAGCGGGGGAACTATCTGGTGGTGGACCACGGCGGCGGCCTGACCACGCTGTACGGCCAATGCCTGCACATCGACGCGGCGGAGGGGGATACCGTCAAGGCCAGGGAGCGGATCGCCGCCGTGGGCTCCACGGGGATGTCCACCGGCCCCCATCTCCACTTTGAGGTCCGGCAGGACGGCCAGGCCCAGAATCCGGTGGCCTATTTCGACAGCGCCATCCGGGAGACGCTGCGGGCGGAGTGAAGGAAAGAAACAGAGCGCCGCTGCCTATGGCAGCGGCGCTCTGTTGCGTATCGCAGGCTCGCCCGGCTTACCGTTCCTCCCGGAAGTAGGCCAGGCCCAGACTGGCCGGGGGCTGGTTCTCCCGCTTCTTCCGCAGGGAGATGAAGATCAGCACCGCGATGGTCACCACGTAGGGGAGCATCTTGAACAGCTCCATGGTCCGGCGGCCCAGGCCGGGGATGTACAGGAACATCCAGTACAGCAGGCCGAACAGGTAGGAGCCCCAGATGGCGTTCAGGGGCCGCCAGGTGGCGAAGATGACCAGCGCCACCGCCAGCCAGCCCAGGGCTTCGATGGTGCCGTCGTTGGCCCAGGTGCCCTTGATGTAGTCCATGGTGTAGTACAGACCGCCCATGCCGGAGACGCCGGCGCCGATGCAGGTGGCCAGATATTTGTACCGGGTGACATTGATGCCCGCCGCGTCGGCGGTGGCGGGATTCTCACCCACGGCCCGGAGGTTCAGGCCCGGACGGGTGCGGGTCAGGAACAGGTGCATGATCATCGCCGTGACGATGGCCAGATACACCATGAAGCCGTAGGTGAAGAACAGGGAGCCCACGGAGCCCATGCCCACGGCATTGGCGATGTTGGCCTTGTAGATGCTGCTGGTGGCGGACACGGAGATCTGGCCCACGCCGCCGGCCATGGTGCTGAGGCTGCCGCCGAAGAAGTTGGCCACGCCGCCGCCGAAGATGGTCAGCGTCAGGCCGGTGACGTTCTGGTTGGCCCGGAGGGTGATGGTCAGGAAGCTGTACAGCAATCCGCCCAGGGCCGCGGCGATGAAGGCTGCGATGAAGGAGATGATGAGGCACACCCACCGGTTGGGGTCGGGGTTGTTGAACTCATAAAAGAAGGATGCCGCAAGGCCCGCGATGCCGCCCAGATACATGATGCCGGGGACGCCCAGGTTCAGGTTGCCGGACTTCTCCGTCAGGATCTCGCCCAGGGCGCCGAACATGATGACCGTGCCGAAGACCACGGCGGACTGCAAAAGCTGGAACAGCTGGGAAACACTCATTTCGCCGCCTCCTTTCCGCCGCGGAAGATGATCCGGTAGTTGATGAAGAACTCGCTGCCCAGGATGAAGAACAGGATGATGCCGGTGATGACGTTGGACGCGTAGTCGTTGAGGTTGAACTGGGAGGCGATGCGGATGGCGCCCTTTTGCAGGAACACCAGCAGGAAGGAGATCAGGATCATCACGAAGGAGTTGAACTGGGCCAGCCACGCCACGATGATGGCGGTGAAGCCCCGGCCTCCGGCGGTGGTGGTGGAGATGGTGTGAGACGCGCCGGCCACGGCGATGAAGCCCGCCAGACCGCAGATGGCGCCGGAGATGGCCATGGTGCGGATAGTGACCTTCTTCACGTTGATGCCCGCGTACCGGGCGGTGTTCTCACTGTCGCCCACCACGGTGATCTCATAGCCCTGCTTGGAGTACTTCAGGTAGATGTACATGCCGATGGCGATGGCCAGCACCAGGATCACGTTCAGGGCGTACTCCTGGCCGAACAGCTTGGGGAACCAGCCGCCCTTGGACGCCTGATTGATGACGCCCACGGTGTTGGAGCCCTTGGGATTCTCCCACAGGGCCACGAAGTAGCTGGTGATCTGAATGGCCACGTAGTTCATCATCAGGGTGAACAGGGTCTCGTTGGTGTTCCAGTAGGCCTTGAAGGCGGCGGGGATGACGCCCCACACGCAGCCTGCCAGCAGGCTCATGACGGCCATCAGCACCAGCAGGGCGGGGGTGGAGATGGAGTCTCCGTAGGCCCGCATGAAGCCGGCGGTGATGATGCCGCCCACCAGGATCTGGCCTTCGGCGCCGATGTTCCAGAACCGCATCTTGAAGGCGGGGGCCAGGCCCACGCCGATGCACAGCAACATCATGGTGTCCCGGATGGTGACCCAGGACCGCTTGGTGGTGCCCAGGGCGCCGTCGTAAATGGCCTCGTAGACCTCCAGGGGATTCAGCTTGGTGACGGCGAAGATGAAGATGCCGCTGACCACCAGGGACAGCAGGACGGCGACGATGCGGATGGTGTAGGCCTTGGAGCGGGAGATGCCGTCCCGCTTGGCGATCCGCAGAAGGGGCTCATGGCCCTGTTTGATCTGACTCATGCCTGCGCCTCCTTCTTGTTGAAGCGGGTCATCAGCAGACCCACCTCCTCCTTGGTGGTGGTGCGGCCGTCCACCACGCCGCTGACCTGGCCGCCGCACAGCACCAGGATCCGGTCGCACAGCTCCAGCAGCACGTCCAGGTCCTCGCCGACATAGATGACGGCCACGCCCTTCATCTTCTGCTCCGTCAGCAGATTGTAAATGGTATAGGAGGTGTTGATGTCCAGGCCCCGGACGGCGTAGGCCGTCATCAGCACAGAGGGCTCCTGGGCGATCTCACGGCCCACCAGCACCTTCTGCACGTTGCCGCCGGACAGCCGCCGTACGGGGAAGCTGACGCTGGGCGTCACCACGTCCAGCTCCTCCATGACTTCCTCCGCCAGCTTTTTGGGGGCCTTGCGGTCGGTGAAGACGCCGTGGCCCTTCCGGTAGCTGCGCAGCAGCATGTTGCCGGTCATGCCCAGGGAGCCCACCAGGCCCATGCCCAGACGGTCCTCCGGCACGAAGGCCAGGGAAACGCCGGCTTTCTTGATCTGGAGAGGCGTCTTGCCCACCAGCTCCACGCCGGGGGCGGAGGCGTCGCTGTCCAGGGAGTGATAGAGAACGGAGGCGCCGGGCTGCAGGGGCTGGAGGCCCGCGATGGACTCCAGCAGCTCCTTCTGACCGGAGCCGGCGATGCCGGCGATGCCCAGGATCTCGCCGCCCATGGCGGTGAAGCTCACATTGTCCAGCCGCCGGACGCCCAGCTCGTCGAACACCGTCAGGCCCTTTACCTCCAGCCGGGGGGTGGGGTCCTTGGGCTCCGGACGGTCGATGTTCAGCGTGACGGCGTGGCCCACCATCATGTCCGTCAATGCCTGGGGAGAGGTGTCCTTCGTGGCCACATCGCCGATGTACTGGCCCTTCCGCAGCACCGCCACCCGGTCGGACACGTCCATGACCTCGTGGAGCTTGTGGGTGATGATGACCATGGCCTTGCCGTCGGCCTTCATGTTCCGCATGACGTCGAAGAGACGGTCGGTCTCCTGGGGCGTCAGCACGGCGGTGGGCTCATCCAGAATGAGAATGTCCGCGCCGCGGTAGAGGACCTTCACGATCTCCACGGTCTGCTTCTCCGACACGGACATGTCGTAGACTTTCTTGCCGGGGTCGATGTGGAAGCCGTATTTCTCGCAGATGGCGGTGATCCGGGCGGAGGCGGCCTTCAGATCCAGACGGCCCTCATCCAGGCCCAGGACGATGTTCTCCGCGGCGGTGAACACGTCCACCAGTTTGAAGTGCTGATGGATCATGCCGATGCCGCAAGCGAAGGCGTCCTTGGGGGAGGCAATGGTGACGGGGACGCCGTTCACCAGGATCTCGCCCTCGTCGGGGAAGTAGATGCCGGCCAGCATGTTCATCAGGGTGGTCTTGCCGCTGCCGTTTTCTCCCAGCAGGGATAAGATCTCCCCGCGGTTGATATCCAGGGAGATGCTGTCGTTGGCTGTGACGCTGCCGAACCGTTTGGTGATGTTTCGTAATTGGACCGCTGCAACAGTTTCCAAGAAGACCATCCTTTCTGCCGTATGGCGGAAAATCCATGGGAAGGTGCCGGGATGCCGCGTTTTCCGGGGATGTGGAGGGGCACCAAAAAAGAAATTGAGAGCACCTAAACTATTTTTATATTTTAGCATGCTTCCCGGCGGTTGTAAATTAAAAAACAGGAAAAAGGATGGGACGGGAGTATTTTTTAAAAACCTCTTGACATCCGGCAATTTCCGTGCTATTCTTATCAAGCTGACGATTCCTCGGAGGGCGAATGCAGGTGTAGCACAATGGTCAGGGCACCAGCCTTCCAAGCTGGGGATGCGAGTTCGATTCTCGTCACCTGCTCCAATATTCGCGCCAGTAGCTCAGGTGGATAGAGCAACTGCCTTCTAAGCAGTGGGCCAGGGGTTCGAGTCCCTTCTGGCGTACCATCCTCCTCTTGGAGCGAGTCGGAACAGCGCTTCTCATGCGGCGGAAGATCAGATGTGGTGGGTGTAGTTCAACTGGCAGAGCACTGGATTGTGGTTCCAGGTGTTGTGGGTTCGAGTCCCATCACCCACCCCAGAAAAGGACGAGGGGAGCGGGGTAACCCCGATCCCCTCGATTCCGTTTATTGGGGCGTCGCCAAGTGGTAAGGCAAGGGACTTTGACTCCCTCATCCGCTGGTTCGAGTCCAGCCGTCCCAGCCAGAAATGACAGCGCGGCGGCGCTTGAGATAAACCCCACATACAGAAGATGTGACCCGGTAGCTCAGTCGGCAGAGCAACTGCCTTTTAAGCAGTGGGTCCGGGGTTCGAATCCCCGCCGGGTCACCAGCGCAAACCCTAGAACCGCAACGGTTCTAGGGTTTGCGCTTTTTCCGGAATTCTCGTTGTGGTCCCTTCGTGGTCCCTTCGGCCCGGGTTTTTGTACTTTGCGGCTGGGAGCGGCGAAGCCTGCATAGCAAAATGGTTTGCATTTTCCCGCGGCCCTTTTCCGGCGGCGGGTTTTATGGTTATGGTATGGCCAAGCCTGGCCCAGTTCTTCACGGAGTGCATTGAGATCGAGGAGGAATAACCGGAAGCGGCGCTCCCATACAGCATACAGAATCCCCGGAACCGCCGGTTCCGGGGATTTTTTGCGCCTTTCCGGCGATGCGCGGCGGGGAGCGCAGAGAAGACCGGTGGGGAAAAATCCGTTTCTTTGCACGGCGGCGGACAAACGGCCTGCAAAAACACCTGGGAATTGAGGTGATGAAACCAAATGCTCGTATTTGAAAATTGGGAGCTGAAAACCGACGGGCAGATCCTGGCCCGGCAATATGACCATCTCTCCCGGACGCTGACCGTCAGCGGCGCGCCGGAGGGCTGGGACTGGCAGCTGCTGGTCCGGGCCGGGGAGAACTTCGACGTCATCGATTTGTCCCCCATAGAGGGCGGCGTGGGCGTGGTGCTGACGGCGCAGCAGCTGTCCGTGGCCGGATACTGCAAATTGCAGCTGGCAGGCACCCTTCGCGCCGACGGCGTGACAAAGCGCCACACGAACATGATCTCCGTCTACATCCCGGAGAGCCTGTCCGGCGACGCCAACTGGCCGGAGGTGCCCAGCGCGTTCAGTCAGCTGGAGGAGCGGGTCCGGGCCACGGCAGCCCAGGCGGAGGAGAGCGCGGCCGCGGCGGCGGAGAGCGCGGAGGCGGCGTCCGCCAGCGCCGACCGGAGCAAACAGAACGCGGACAGCGTGGACGCGGACCAGCTCAACGCCCGCATCGACGCCAAGGGCGACAATCTGGAGTTCGACGAGACGGAGGGCCTGCTGTATCTGACCTCCGGCGGGGAGCGCATCGGCGACGGCATCAAGGTCATTACGTCCGGCGGCGGAGGCAGCGGCGGCGGGGAGAGCAACAACGCCATCCTGACCCTCACCAACACCACCGGCTGGATCTACAGGTCCATCGCCTGCGGCGCGGCGTGCCCTCTGTCCATCAACTGGTCCAGCCTGGAGAACGACCTGGCCACCGGCAGCGGCGTCTTGCAGGTCACGGTGGCCGGTTCGCTGAAGCACACCGCCCAGGTCGCCCAGGGAGACCTGACCATCGACGTGGGCCCGTGGCTCCCCGTGGGCAGCGCCTCCGTGAAGATCAGGGTCACGGACGTGTACGGCAACGCCCGCAGTCTGAATTTCAACATTACCACGGTTTCCCTGACGCTGGAGAGCAGCTTCGACGATTCTGTGGCCTGTTCCGGGGAGATCACGTACCCCTACGTCCCCACCGGCGCGGCGGAGAAGACCGTCCATTTCCTGCTGGACGGCGCGGAGCTGGACACCGCCACGGTGACGGCCTCCGGGCGGCAGCAGACCATGACCATCCCTGCCCAGTCCCACGGGGACCATCCCTTCGAGGTGTGGTTCACGGCGGAGGTGGACGGGGAGACGGTGGAGTCCAACCACCTGTACTACGATCTCATCTGCGTGGAGGACGGGAACACCACCCCCATCATCGCAACTAGCTTCCGGCAGGCCGCGGCGGAGCAGTTCGACAGCATCGCCGTCCCCTACATCGTCTACGACCCCGCCGGCCTGACGGCACCGGTGACGCTGAAGGCCGGCGCGGAGACCGTCGCGTCCCTGACGGTGGACCGGACGGAGCAGCTGTGGACCTACCGGGCGGACGAGGCCGGGGAGCTGACCCTCTCCATCACCTGCGGAAACGCCATCAAGCTCATCAGTCTGACCGTCACAGAGAGTACCATGGACGTGGCGGCGGAGACGGACAGTCTGGCGCTGTACCTCTCCAGCTACGGCCGCAGCAACAACGAGGAGAACCCAGGCGTCTGGCAGAGCGGCGGCGTCAGCGCAAGTCTGACTGGCTTCAACTGGGCATCCGACGGTTGGAAAGCAGACGCGGACGGCATCACGGCCCTGCGGGTGGCGGGAGACGCCCGGGTGACCATTCCGCTGAATATCTTCGCCAACGACTTCCGCACCACCGGCAAGACTATCGAGGTGGAGTTCGCCACCCGGGATGTGCTGGACTACGACGCGGTGGTGCTGTCCTGCTGGTCCGGAGAGCGGGGATTGAAGATCACGGCCCAGAAGGCGCTGTTGAAGTCCGAGCAGAGCGAGATCTCCACCCAGTACAAGGAGGACGAGCACGTCCGGCTGGCATTCGTGGTGCAGAAGCGCAGCGAGTACCGGCTGCTGCTGGTGTACATCAACGGCATCCTCTCCGGCGCGGCCCAGTATCCGGCGGACGACGACTTCTCCCAGTCCGCGCCGGTGGGCATCACCATCGGCTCCGACAGCTGCACCACGGACGTCTACTGCATCCGGGTCTACGACAACGACCTGACCCGGTTCCAGGTGCTGGACAACTGGATCGCCGACACCCAGACGGGCCTGACCAAGAAGGAGCGGTACGACCGGAACAGGGTCTTCGACGACTACGGCCAGATCGTCATTGACCGGCTGCCTTCTGATTTGCCGTACCTGATCCTGGAGGCGGCGGAGCTGCCCCGGTACAAGGGCGACAAGAAGACCGTCTCCGGCAAATATGTGGACCCGTCCGATTCCGGGAACAGCTTCACCTTCACCGGCGCCCAGATCGACGTCCAGGGCACGTCCTCCCAGTATTACGCCCGGAAGAACTACAAGATCAAGTTCAAGGGCGGCTTCACGAAGAATGGGACGACCAGCCCCACATACCAGCTGCGGAGCGACAGCGTGACCACGGACACATTCACCTTCAAGGCGGACGTGGCGTCCAGCGAGGGCGCCAACAACGTGGAGCTGGTGCGGCTGTACAACGAGGCATGCCCCTATCGGACCCCTCCTCAGAAAGAGAACGGCACGGTGCGTCAGGGCATCGACGGCTTCCCCATCGTGGTGTTCCAGGACGACGGGAACGGGACGAAGTTCATGGGCAAGTACAACTTCAACAACGACAAGGGCACGCCGGAGGTCTTCGGCTTCGCCGACGGCGACGAGAGCTGGGAGATCCTGAACAACACCAGCGACCGGGTGCTGTGGAAAAGCGGCGACTTCTCCGGCACGGACTGGCAAAACGACTTCGAGGCCCGGTATCCGGAGGGCAGCACCGACACCACGAACCTCGCCGCCCTGGCGTCCTGGCTGAAAAACACCGACCGGAGCGCCGTGACCACCGATGAGGAAAAGGCGGAGCGTCTGGCCAAGTTCCGGACGGAGCTGGCGGACCACATGGAAGTGGACAGCGCCCTGTTCTACTACCTGTTCACGGAGTTGTTTCTGATGGTGGATTCCCGGGCTAAGAACGCCTTCCCCACCAAGTTCGGCACCGACGGCTGGTGCTGGCTGCCCTACGATATGGATACCGCCATGGGCATCAACAACGAGGGCCAGCTGGCCTTTGGTTATGAGCTGGAGGACATCGACAAGGTAGGCACGGCGGACGTGTTCAACGGCCAGAACAGCGTGCTGTGGACGAATCTGCGGGACGCCTTCCACGACGAGATCATGGCTATGTACCAGACCCTCCGGAGCCAGGGGAAGCTGAGCTATGATGACACGGAGGCCCGGTTCGAGGCGCATCAGTCCAAGTGGCCGGAGGCCGTCTTCAACGAGGACAGCTACTTCAAGTACCTGGAGCCCCTGTTTACCGACGGCACCGGCGCCTATCTCACCATGCTCCAGGGCAGCAAGGCGGAGCAGCGGAAGTGGTGGCTGTATAACCGCTTCCGGTACATGGACAGCAAGTACAACGCCGGAGACGCCCTGTCCGACGTCATCACCCTCCGGGGCTACGCAAAGAGCGACATCACCGTGACGCCCTACGCCGACATCTATGCCAGCGTGAAGTACGGCAGCTATCTGGTCCAGGCCCGGGCTCTGCGGGGCGGCAGCTATACGCTGGCGTGTCCCCTGGACAACGTCAACGACACGGAGATCTACGTCTACTCCGCCAGCCAGATCAAGGACATCGGCGATCTGTCCGGCCTGAAGGTGGGCTATGCGGAGTTCAGCATGGCCGCCAAGCTGCAAAGCCTGAAGCTGGGAGACAGCGCCGACACCTACTCCAACCCCAATCTAACGGAGTTGTATCTGGGCAGCAACGTGCTGATGAAGACCCTGGACGTGCGGAACTGCCCGAACCTGACCCAGGCTGTGGATCTGTCCGGCTGCACCGGCATCGAAAACGTGTACTTCGACGGCACGGCCATCACCGGCTGCGCATTGCCCAACGGCGGCATTCTGAAGGTGCTGCATCTGCCGGAGACCGTCACCAACCTGACCATCCGGAACCAGCCGGGCATCACGGATTTCCGGCTGCCGGGATACGGCAGCATCACCACCCTGCGGCTGGAGAACGTCAGCAGCGCGGTGCCTTCCCGGGATATTCTGGCGGCCATTCCCGCCAACTCCCGGGTGCGGCTCATCGGCTTCGACTGGAGCTTCGACGACGCGGCGGACATCCTGGCGCTGTGCGACACGCTGGACACCATGCGGGGCCTGGACGAGCAGGGTAACAACGTAGACATCGCTCAGATGAGCGGCACTGTCCGGGTGGACAGCATCACCGGCGCACAGCTGGCGGAGGTGAACAGCCGGTATCCCGGCATCACCGTGGCGTATCAGCACATCACCTCCCGCCTGCGCTTCTACAATGATACCGGAACGACGCTCCTGCGCACCGTGTCGGTGGCGGACGGCGGCGACGGCGTCTACGACGGCAGCACCCCCGCCAAGACCAGCACCGCCCAGTACAGCTACACCTTCGCCGGATGGAGCAGGACGCCCGGCGGCAGCGCCGACAGCACGGCGCTGAACGCCGTTACAGCGGACCGGAGCGTCTACGCATCGTTCACGGCCACGGTGCGGACTTACACGGTGACCTGGATGAACGGCAGCACCACACTGGAGACGGACCTGGACGTGCCGTATGGAACCACACCTACCTACGACGGCAGCACGCCTGTGGACGAGACCAACGGGTGGGAGTTCAAAGGCTGGTCTCCCGAAGTTGGGCCGGTCACCGGCAATACGACCTATACGGCTGCCTTTCGGAGTCCGGCAGAGGCTGTGGAGATCACGGATTCCTGGGAAGAGATCATCGCGGCGATCAGCGACGGAACTTACAGCACCAGATACAACGTCGGCAACTACAAGCCGATTGACCTCGGAACGGAAGGAATCGTCAATATGCAGATCGCGGCATTCGATACGGATGACCTGGCGGACGGCAGCGGAAAGGCACCTGTTACCTGGATCAGCAGAGAGCTTCTGGCAACCAGCCATATGATGAACCCCTCATCAAGTGGCTCAAGCGGCAATTACCAGGAAGGTACTGGTACGATCGGCGGATGGGAGATCTGCGCGATGCGCTCGTATCTGAAATCCACTGTGAAGCCGCTGATCCCCGAGACGGTGCAAAATGCGATAAAGGATGTCACAAAGACGCAGCCATCCTTTCAATCCGACGGCAAAACAGTAGTAACACAGACCACGACAGACGACGTGTGGATTCCGAGCAAGGAAGAAGTGACTGGCAGTTCTTCTGCTTACCATACCCTGTTCGAGGATACAAATGCAAAGCGAGTCAAAACGAAAGCCGACGGTACAAGCCTCGGGTGGTGGTTGCGCTCTGCGATTGCCCGCAACGCTTTCCATTTTGTGACTCCCGCAGGAGTGTCCGACTACCATGTCCCACACAATGCGTGCGGCATTGCCCTTGGCTTCTGCACCTGATCCGCTTTGCGGCGGCAGGCGCCGGAGAGAAAAACAGCAAGAAAGGAATTCAAGAATGAATGAGATCATCGTGGCACTCATTACCGGCGGCATCACGCTGCTGGGCGTGCTCATCAGCAACGGCAAGGCTCAGGCCGTCACGGACACGAAGCTGGAGGAGCTGACCCGGGAGGTCCGGGAGCACAACAACTTCGCCCGCCGTGTGCCGGTGGTGGAGGAGCAGATCAAGGTCATCAACCACCGCATCCAGGACCTGGAGGACGCGGGAAAATGAAGAATACATCCAACCGGGTGCTGGCCATCCTGGGATCGTTCCTGCTGGCGTTCATCGCCTGCATGGTGGTGACCTTCTGGAGGTTCCGGACCGTCCCGGACACCCTCATCCAGTACACCCTGGGGGCCGGCGGCGTGGAGGCATTGCTGCTGGCAGGCATCAAGATCAGCAAAGTCGTGACCGGCGGCAGAGCCGGAGAAAGGGAAGACGGGGAATGAACGATATCATCCGCAAGCTGACCAGCCGGAAGTTCCTGCTGGCGTTGGTGGGCGTGGTCAGCGGACTGGCCCTGGCCTTCGGCGTGGAGGGCAGTGAGATCACCCAGGTGGTCACCACCATCGGCGGCATCGTCACTGCCCTTGGCAGCGCCGTGGCGTACATCGGCGCCGAGGCCAGAGTGGACGCCGCCGCAGCAGGAAAGGGGCAGAGCGACGGGAATGAGTAAGCCCATTGGTACGGCCGGTCTGGCACTCATCAAGCAGTTTGAGGGATGCCGGCTGACCGCCTACAAGCCGGTGCCCACGGAGACCTATTGGACCATCGGCTGGGGCCACTACGGCCCCGACGTCCGGGAGGGGCAGACCATCACCCAGGCGCAGGCGGACGCCATGCTGGCGGCGGACTGCCAGCGGTTCGCCGACGCGGTGGACAACCCCGCATACTGTCCGCTGACGGCGCAGCTCAATGCCAACCAGCGGGACGCCCTCATCTCGTTCACGTTCAACTGCGGCGCGGGCTGTCTCAAAACGCTCTGCAAGGGCCGCACGCTGCCCCAGATCTGCACCGCCATGGCGCTGTACAACAAGTCCAACGGCAAGCCGCTGGCGGGTCTCACGCGGCGCCGCAAAGCAGAACAGGAGCTGTTCAACACACCGATCGGGAAGGAGACGAAAATGGACAACACACCGAAAATCAGCAAGGAAGCCGTGGAGTGGGCGAAGGCCAACGGCATCCTGAACGGCAGTCAGGACGGCGATCTGATGCTCTCCAGCCCCTGTACCCGGGAGCAGATGGTGGTTTTTCTGTTCCGGTATCACCGGAAGCAGGGCGGCGGCTGACAAAGGGATTGCGGCGCGGGGGGGAGTGTGCTAAAATCCGGATATCAAACGATAAAGGAGAACGTCCTATGGATTTTGAAAAGCTGTCCGCGGCGCGCTATTCCCTCCGCAAGTTCAGCCAGGCGCCCATTGAGCCGGAGAAGCTGGCTCTGGTGCTGGAGGCCGGCCGCAATGCGCCCACTGCCCACAACAATCAGCCCCAGCGCATCTTTGTCCTTCAGAGCCCGGAGGCGCTGGAGAAGGCGGACGCCTGCACGGGGGCGCATTTTCATCCCCCGGTGATCCTGGTGGTGGCCTATGATCCGGCGGTATCCTGGCACCGGGAGGGCGACGGCAAGGATCATGGCGAGATCGACGCCGCCATCGCCGCCACCCAGATGATGCTCCAGGCGGCGGATCTGGGGCTGGGCACCACTTACGTGGGGATGTTTGACCCGGAGAAGCTGAGGGCGGCATTCCCGGAGCTGGCGGGGCTGGGCATCACCGCGCTGCTCCCCATCGGCTATCCGGCGGAGGGCGCCCATCCCTCCCGGCTCCATGCTGACCGCAAGCCGCTGGAGGAGCTGGTCCGCTACCTCTGAAAACACAGCGTTGGAAAGAAGCACCGCCGGACAATCCGGCGGTGTTTTTTCCGCAATTTGCAAAGAATTGAAAATTGCCCTTGACCGTGCCGGATTTTGTGGTATAATATGTATCGCTGTCCCGGTCTCGGGATGATTTCATACGTGGGCCCGTAGCTCAGTTGGGAGAGCGTTCGGTTCGCATCCGAGAGGTCGAGGGTTCGAATCCCTTCGGGTCCACCAAATAAGAACCGTAATTTTGATACAAAGCGTATCGAGGTTACGGTTCTTACTTTTTAAGCAAAAACACTGTATTTGCGGCACTGTTGCACCCAGCGGCCTCAAAAGAAAACCCGGCCAGGTTGTTTCCCTGGTCGGGTTTTTGCCTTTGCGTGGGCTTTGTGGTCCTCGTAATCGTTGAAAGAGCGTAAATCGTTGAATTACAAAGGTAATCGTTGATTTAGTGGGGTATTCGTTGAATTACAGAGATAATCGTTGATTTACAGCATTCCCTATTGATAACAGGCGTGGGAATTTATAATGTGGTCTCACTCAAGTCGCTGCCTTTTTCAGAATCTCAAAGGCTGCCTTGATTTTTGCCGCCATCAGTTTCCTGCGCTCAATCAGGAAGTCCTCGTAGGCCATATTTTCCCAACCGTGAGGCAGAGCGTTCTCCTCTTCCATAACACGGATCTGCTCGTCC
>JALFSO010000057.1 GCA_022778785.1 Dysosmobacter sp.
GAGGCTGACGCTGCTTTGATTGATGACGAAGCAGAACGCCAGATGGGCGCTATTATGGAAAGCATCAAGGCTGTCCGCAATATGCGTGCCGAGGTAAATGTACCTCCCGGAAAGAAAGTTCCCGCAACCATGCTGGTGGCTGCTGATTTGAAGGACGGCGTAGAGGCTAATGCTAACTACATCCACCTGATGGGCGGCATCAGCGAGCTGACCGTGCTGGATGACAGTGCTGCTAAACCGGAAAACGCTATGGCAGCAGTTGTATCCGGTATCGAGGTATATCTGCCCCTGGCAGGCCTCATCGATGTAGAAAAGGAAACTACCCGTCTGAACAAGGAGCTGGCTGCTATTGATAAGGAGCTTAGCCGCGTAGAGGGCAAGCTGGGCAATGCTGGGCAATGCTGGCTTCCTGGCTAAAGCTCCCGAAGCAGTTATTGTGAAGGAAAAGGCTAAGGCAGAAGAGCTGAATGGCAAGAAAACTGCTATTAACGAGCGCTTGGCTTATTTGAAGACTTTGTAATTTTTAAGGATTCCCTCCCCGCTTAGGGGAGGCTTTCCTATATCTGGATGTGTTTATTTGGAGGCACATATGAATTACGTTGAAAGCTTGGACTATCTAGACAGCTTGGGCAAATTTGGCATCAAGCTGGGCATGGAGCGCATCGAAGGCCTCCTGAAGGAGCTGGATAATCCAGAGCAAAAGATTAAAACGGTGCATGTTACCGGCACTAATGGCAAGGGCTCCGTTACCAGCATGATTACCAATATTTTGCTGGCTGCTAATCTAAAGGTGGGCAAATTCACCTCGCCCCATCTGGTGAAATACAATGAGCGCATTACCTTAAATGGCAAGGATATCAGCGATGATGATTTTGCCATGGTGATTAGCGCTGTAAAGGTGGCTGCGGATAGCATTGTGAAGAAGGGCGTGTGCGAGCAGCCGACGCAGTTTGAAATACTGACGGCTGCGGCCTTCCTCTATTTCTATCTGAACAAGGTGGATTATGCAGTGATCGAGGTTGGCATGGGTGGCCTGTGGGACTCCACCAATGTGATTACGCCGGTGGTCAGCGTTATTACTAACGTAGCTCTAGACCATACGGACCGCTGTGGCGCCACAGTGGAGCGCATTGCCATGCAAAAGGCGGGCATTATCAAGGAAAAGGTGCCCGTAGTTACTGCGGCCGAAGGCAACGAGGCTCTGGGGCCCATTATAAGCTTTGCTATGTTCAAGGAAGCGCCTGTGTATCTTTATGGCAAGGCCTTCCGTGGCGAAGAGGTAACTAGCTCCATGGAGGGGCAAAAATTCACGCTTTATGCGGGCAATACCTATAGCTCTGAATATGAAATTAAGCTGCCTGGCGAGCATCAGATAAAAAATACCAGTGTGGCCATTGTGACTGCGAAGCTTGTTTCTAAGCAGGATGATCGCATTAACGAGCTGGCTTTGCATATAGGCGTGGCCAATACGCTGTGGCCCGGTCGCTTGGAGCGCATTCACAAGCATCCGGATATTATTCTTGATGGTGCTCATAATCCCAATGGTGCGGAGGCACTGCGCAAGGCGCTGGATAAGTATTATCCGGGGCAAAGGGTGCAGTTTGTTTTTGGCATGATGGGGGATAAGGATATGAGCGGCGTTATTAAGACGCTGATTCATGCGGATGATGTGGTGTATACTGTGCGTGCGGATAAGGGCTATCGTGCGGCAGAAGCAGCTGACCTTGCAAAGCTGGTGGGTCCCAATGCGGTTCCTGTTGCAGATTTGGCGGAGGCGTATAAGCTTGCGATTGATGGTGCAGGTGCTGAGGGAGTTGTCTGCGTGTGCGGCAGCTTGTATCTTGTGGGCGAATTTAAGAAGATGCTGCTTGAGCAAAGAAGTAAGATGAATTAAAGACAGAAATTCGTAAATATAATAATTTGCTCCGTCAGATGAGGTTTCTTAACGCCAATTTCGTTGGGAACAACGACGCAGCTGCGGTCAGAATTTGTTCGCAGTGAGCTTTTGGTTTTCGAGACTCTTGCTGCTGTTGTTCCAGCAACTCATTGGCTAAAACCTCAATGACTCCGCAAATGATTATATTTACTCAGTGTAGGTACGTGTTTGTTATGTACAGTTTGTAGAAAGTTGTGCCCCCTCCTAGTGGGGGCTGGCAGCGAGTTTGCGAGCTGACTGGGGGAGAGTCTGCTATATGAAGCGTTTAGCTGATTATCTCGACAATAAAATATATTATATGCTGCTATTCACGGTAGCGGTGATTCCGTTGCATCAGGAGTTTACGGCTTTTTGCGTGGGTGTGACGTTTTTGGCGGCGGCGCTGGTGGCTTATTATAAGGGGCGGCAGCAGCCGTGCGTGCTGAAGAGTTGGCAGCAGGGACTGCTGTACCTGCTGCTGGTGATTGGCGTGGTGTCGCTGCATTTTTCTAAGAATCAGTTTATCTCTTCTTGGAATTATGTGTATGTGGCGGGGCAGTATAGTGCGCTATTTTTTGTGCTGCTGCGCTACGGTTGGCAGCGACCGCAGGTATTCGGGGGTGCGTCTAATGGCGGCGCCAGTGCGGCAGCTGCAGCAAAGCTATGCACTAACGGCGTAGCTTATGACGATGATGCAGCTGTAACAAAGCAGAGAGCATGCACTACTGCAGAGACAGAAAGTTGCGTTGGCGGCCTTTGGCAGCGCTTTAACGCGCTGCCGCGGCCACTGCAGCTCATTGGTGCGTTCCTAGTCGTGTCAGTGTTCGTGAGCCTCATCGGCATTGCCCAAAAGCTTTTGGGCGTGGCCGGCGAGGGTATTTGGTCCGACCCGGACCAATTCCCCGATTTGAAGGTGCGCGTTTTCTCTACGCTGGTGAATCCCAATATTCTCGCTGGATATCTTGTGTTAGTTATTTCCTACTGTACGGCATTCTTCAATATGACCAAGGAGCACCGCCGTTGGCGGGGCGCCTTCGCCGTCACCGGCGCGTTGGCGGCACTGTGCCTGCTTTATACATATAGCCGCGGCAACTGGCTGGCCTGCGCCACCATGCTGCTAGCCTTTTGCGTGCTCTTTTGTCATAAGGCTGTGGGACCGGTGCTGGCACTGGGAGCCATCGCCTTGGCCGTGGGCGGCCCGGCTGTAATGCAGCGCCTTAGCTCCATTACCAGCGGCGAGGATACCTCCGCCGCTCTGCGTATTGCTTACTTCGAGAGTACTACTGCTGTTATCGAGGATTTTCCCTTGGGCGTGGGCTGGTATGGCTATCGCTTTGTGTACCCAGATTACAATTTTTACTTAGAGGACACCAGCGTCATTATGTACCACTGCCACAATATCTTCCTCAATGTGTGCGCCGAGCTGGGCTATCATGGCCTTTTGGTGTTCCTGCTGATTTGGTGGGGTGTTTTCCTGCCTACGGCTTGGAGGCTGGCCTACCATGGCCGCAGCCTGTGGCTAAAGGCCATGGGGCGGGGCTATGTGCTGGCCACAGTGGGCATTGCTATCGGCGGGCTCACGGACCATGTGTATTTCAATACGCAAATGGGCTTGTGCTTCTGGCTTTTGGGTGGCCTAACCATGCTCTGCGCTAAGCTGAATAATTACGAAAGCTAAAGAAAAACGTTCTTTTCGGTAGTATTTCGCTACTGATAAATTAATACTATCTTAATGCATAAAATGAAAACAGAAAGCGTCAATTTTCTCTAAAGTAACAGGAGAAAATTGACGCTTTTGTAATTTTTAGATGTTTGTAAGTTGAATAAACAAATTTTCTGTGTTATTCAATGCCTGCCAGGGCTTGTGCCAAGTCGGCAATAAGGTCCGCTTTATCCTCCAAGCCGCAGGAAATGCGTACCAAGCCAGCAGGAATGCCACAGGCGGCCAGCTGCTCATCAGTCATCTGACGATGGGTGCTGGTGGCCGGGTTCAGGCAGCAGGTGCGAGCATCGGCTACATGGGTTTCGATGGCAGCGATTTTCAGGCGTTTCATGAAGGCTTCCGCTGCCTTACGACCGCCCTTCAGGTTGAAGGATACTACGCCACAGCCACCATTGCCCAGGTACTTCTCTGCCAACGCATGATATTTATTGGAGGCCAGACCAGGATAGCTTACATAGTCCACCTGGGGCTGCTTTTCCAAGAATTCAGCCACAGCCTGACCGTTTTCCACGTGGCGCGCCATGCGCACATGGAGGGATTCCAGTCCTAAATTCAAAATAAAGGCGCTTTGGGGTGATTGGGTGCAGCCAAAATCACGCATCAGCTGGGCTGTAGCCTTGGTAATAAAAGCACCTGCCTGACCGAATTTTTCCGCATAGGTAATGCCGTGATAGGATTCATCGGGCTGGCACAGGCCGGGGAATTTATCCGCATGGGCCAGCCAATCGAATTTGCCACTGTCCACGATGGCGCCGCCCACGCAGGAGCCATGACCATCCATATATTTTGTGGTGGAATGGGTAACAATATCGGCACCCCATTCAATGGGACGACAGTTGATGGGAGTGGGGAAGGTATTATCCACGATGAGTGGTACGCCGTGGCGATGAGCCGCGTTGGCGAATTTTTCGATATCTAGCACGGTCAAGGCCGGGTTGGCAATGGTTTCGCCAAAAACAGCCTTGGTATTGTCCTGAAAAGCGGCGTCCAATTCTTCATCCGTTGCATCGGGAGAAACGAAGGTAGCAGTGATACCCATTTTGGCCATAGTAACGGAAATGAGGTTGAATGTACCACCATAAATGGAGGAGGAAGCCACGATGTGGTCACCACATTCGCAAATATTGAAAAGGGCAAAGAAGTTAGCCGCCTGACCGGAGGAGGTGAGCATGGCGGCGGTGCCGCCCTCCAGCTCGGCGATCTTCGCTGCCACGTAGTCGTTGGTGGGGTTCTGGAGACGGGTGTAGAAATAGCCGTTGGCCTCCAGGTCAAACAGCTTGCCCATGTCCTCGCTGGTGGCGTACTTGAAGGTAGTGGACTGGACAATGGGGATCTGCCGGGGTTCACCGTTGCCGGGGGTGTAGCCCCCCTGGACGCATCTGGTCTCGAGATCGTAGCTGCTCATGGGTAAAAAACGCTCCTTTCAATGTTTGGGGACGAAAAAAGGCTTCCGTCCCAAAGAGAACTTTGAGACGAAAGCCGAACATACGCTTCCGCGGTACCACTCAAATTGCGGCGGCCATCCGACCGTCCGCCCCTCATCAGGGCCCAGCAGCCCCTTCGCACTGACGCGGCGTACACGGAGGACCCTGACGGCGCACCGCGCCCTCGAATCCCCGGCTCAGGAGCCATAGGACCTGGAGACCCTTGCCGCCGGCTCGCACCATCCGCCGACTCTCTGGGGGCGCCTGTCTCCGTCCCTCTCCGTCATCGCTTTGGAACTATTATAGAAAGCGGACATGGATTTGTCAAGTGATTCAACCGCCGTGGGAAATGGAAACGGGGCCGTCCGGACAGGACGGCCCCGCGGGTACGTTATTTCTCCACGATATGGACGTTCAGGTGGTCGTAGGTCATCTCGACACCGGCCTCCGCGAAAGCGGTGCGGAGATTTTCGCCCAGGGCGAAGTAGGCGTCCCAGTACTTGTCCGTGGGCACCCAGCAGAAGACGGTGTACTCGATGGAACTGGAGCCGTAGTTGGACAGGTACACGGAGGGGGCCGGGTCCTCCAGCAGGCCCGGCGTTCCGGCCAGGGCCGCCCGGCAGGCGGATTTCACCGCCTCCGTGGGGGCGTCGTAGGAGGCGGTGACCTTCTGGGTCACGCGCCGGCGGCCCAGGGCGGTGTAGTTGGTGACCTGGGCCGCGGAAAGGGCCTTGTTGGGCAGCAGCACCGTCAGGCCGTCGGGCGTCACCAGCTTGGTGTGGTTCAGGGTGATCTCCTCCACGGTGCCGGAGGTGCCGCCGGCTTCCACAAAGTCACCGATGGTGAAGGGATGGGAGGTCAGGATCACCAGACCGCCGGCCATATTCCCGAGAATGTCCTCGGCGGCCAGGGCCAACGCCAGGGCGGCCACCGACAGCAGGGCCACCAGGGAGGTGGGATCGATGCCCAGCTGGTCCAGAATGGCGATGACATAGATGACGTACAGCACCAGCTTCAGGCCGGACAGCAGGTATTTCTGGATGCGGCCGTCCAGCTTGCTGTTGGACAGCAGGCGGTTGGCGATTTTCTGGATGACCCGGATGGCGATGAGGCCGATGACGATGGTCAGAACCAGGGCAATGAAGCCGGACAGGTCCAGGGGCTTCAACTGCACCTGGGACAGGGTTTCCGTAATCTCAGCAGTAGACATGGGTAAAGATTCCTTTCTTGACAGTTCCCGTACAGACGGGGATTTTCAGATTTGCGGATGCAGGGGGCGTTATCCGCCGGTTTCCGGATCTCTGCCGCCCTTCAGCGGGAGGAGAAGTCCTGCCAGAGCGCCCAGAGCCGCGGGCAGAAGCCAGCCCAGGCCCGTCCCGTAGAGGGGCAGGGCCTCCGCCAGCGCCGTCAGGACGGGGAGGCGCAGCCCCGTCTGGTCCAGGGCGTAGAGGGTGCCGAACACCGCCGCCAATCCCACTGTCAGGGGGTAGAGGAGGGGCCGCTTCTGGAGCCAGTCCGGCAGGAAAGCCAGCAGGATCAGGGCGATGGCCGCGGGGTATAGACAGTTCAGCACCGGCACCGACAGCTTCAGGATCAGATTCAGTCCGGCGTTGGAGATGACGGCGCTGACCACGGCGAAGAACACGGCCCAGGACCGGTAGGAGAATCGAGGGAACAGTCCGGCAAAATACTGTCCGCAGCAGGAGATGAGACTGATGCAGGTGTTCAGGCAGGCGATGACGAAGATGGCCGCCAGGATCACGCTGCCTGCGGAGCCGAACAAAGATCGGGCCGCGCCGCTGAGGATCTGGGCGCCATTTTCCGCGGCGGGATCGCCGTGGGTGGCGCCGATATAGGTCAGAGCGCCGTAGACCGTCAGGAACAGCGCCGCCGCCAGCCAGCTGGCCCGGACGATGGAGCGGACCACATCCTTTGTCTCCGTCACGCCCTTGGCCTGGATGTTCAGCGTCAGCACGATGCCGAAGATCAGCGCGGCGATGGCGTCCATGGTCTGGTAGCCGTAGAGGAAGCCTTCGCCTGCGGGAGAGGCGGCATAGGCGGCGGTGGGCGTCTCCAGGGGGTGTCCCGCGTGGAGGAGACAGCCCACGAACAGCACGCCAATGAGCACCAGCAGCGTGGGGGCCAGCCGCTTGCCCAGCCAGTCCACCAGCTGGGAGGGCCGCAGGGCCAGGGACAGCGCCGCGGCGAAGAACACCACGGAGTACAGTGCCTGGAACAGCGCGGCGGGCGCGCCAGCGGGCAGGAAGGGCGTCACGGCCATCTCAAAGGAGGTGCTGGCTGTTCGGGGAATGGCCAGACACGGGCCGATGGACAGGTAGATCAGCATGGTGAAGACGGCGGCGAACCGCTTTCCCACCCGGCCTGCCAGGACGGGGAGCCCGCCGGACCGGGCCACGGCGATGACGCCCAGAATGGGCAGTCCCACGGCGCTGACGGCCAGGCCCGTGAAGGCCCAGGACACGGCGGTGCCTGCGGAGAGTCCCAGGACCGGCGGGAAGATGAGGTTTCCCGCGCCGAAGAACATGGAGAACAGGGTGATGCCAACAAAAAGCTGGTCTTTGCGGGACAGTCTGCGCATCAGAACGACCTCCATTTCCGCGGAGAAGACCGCGTAGATTCATGTTCGGGGGAAAGCGATTTACCGCGCCTGTTTCTCACGGTCCCGCAGGATGACCCGCTTCAGAGCCTCCACCGCCACCTTCACGGAGGCGGAGGTGTCCTCGGTCATCTTCTGGTCCAGGCCCGCGGCCTCCCGCTCCTGGTTCCAGACCACGTGGAAGCAGGAACCGCACCGGACATGGAGGGCGGCGGCCACCACGAACAGGGCCGCGGACTCCATCTCACTGGCTTTGACGCCAAGGCGCTTCCAACTCTCCCATTTCTGCTTCAGCTCCCAGGAGACCGGGGATAGCTCCGGGGAGTGCTGGCCGTAGAAGCTGTCCTTGCACTGGACCACGCCCGCGTGGGTGGGATAGCCCAACGCCCGGGAGGCCTCCACCAGACAGTTGGTCAGCTCCAGGTCCGGCACAGCGGGAAATTCGATGGGGGCGTACTCCAGGCTGGTGTGTTCATACCGGATGGCGCCGGTGGCCACCACCACGTCGCCGGCCTGCACGTCCAGGTCGATGCCGCCGCAGGTGCCGGTGCGGAGGAAGGTGTCCGCGCCGCACTTCACCAGCTCCTCCATGGCGATGGCGGCGGAGGGGCCGCCGATGCCCGTGGAGCAGGCGGTGACCTTTTCGCCCAGAAGGGTCCCGGTCCAGACGTTGAACTCCCGGTTCTGGGCCACGGGATGGGCGTCGTCAAACAGGGCGGCAATGGCGGGCACCCGGCCCGGGTCTCCCGGCAGGATGCAGTAGCGACCCACGTCGCCGGGAACACAGTGGATGTGATATTGTTTTTCCAATGCCTGCATATCCAACACCTCGTATCAAATTTGATCCGCCTCCGGCGATTTCCCGCCGGTGCGCAGGGTCCCTTGTTCACAGCATACCAGCTTTCCCGCCGCTTTGCAATCACCGGGGCGGGAAAAAGCCGGTCCCGGAGCTTGCTCCGGGACCGGACGGATGAGAGCGGTCAGGTCTTCGCCCTGATCTGGGCGCCGCATTTGGGACAGGTGATGACGATGTTTCCCTTGCCCACCGGCACCCGGCAGATGGCCTTGCAGTTTTTGCAGGTGAAATACTTGTGCTCCTTGTCAGCGTGACGGGCCCAGGCGCCGCTGTTCTGCCCCTTGATCTTCCACCAGAAATTCAGCCACTTCTGGTTTTCCATCCGGCGCTTCCCCAGATTTTTGGAGAACATCCGGAACAGTGTCCAGACCCACAGCGCCAGACTGACATAGTAGAGGATGGTGGCGATGACGGCGAAATAGCGGCTCAGCAGAGAGGACACCAGCTCCAGAATAATGCAGATCCAGATGGACGCGATGCACAGCTGGTCCGGGCCGTTGCGACCGTACATGAAGCGGGCCAGGGCATTGCCGATCCTGCGGAAAATACTCACGACATAAGACTCCTTTGACAAAAGACGGCCGTTTGGGCCTGAGAAATTTTCAATACCTGTATTTTACACACAATCTTTTCCCGGGGCAATGGGTTCTGCAAGGAATTTACAAATTGGTCATTTATTTGCGGAAATGGACGTGATATAATTTCCTCTGCTGTAAAAAAAGAAACAAAGGAGTGCATTCTCAATGGCAAAGAAACAGTTCAAAGCGGAATCCAAGCGCCTTCTGGACCTGATGATCAACTCCATCTACACCCACAAGGAGATCTTCCTCCGGGAGATCATCTCCAACGCCAGCGATGCCTGCGACAAGCTGTGCTACAAGGGCCTGACGGACGAGAACGTGAAGATGGACCGGAAGGACTTCTACATCGACATCACCGTGGACAAGGACGCCCGCACCATCACCGTCTCCGACAACGGCATCGGCATGGATCGGGACGACCTGGAGAACAATCTGGGCGTCATCGCCTCCTCCGGCTCCTACAAGTTCAAGCAGGAAGTGGGAGACGATGCCAAGGACACCGACGTCATCGGTCAGTTCGGCGTGGGCTTCTACTCCGCCTTCATGGTCTCCGACCAAATCACCGTCCGGTCCCGGAAGTACGGCGCGGATGCCGCCTATGAGTGGCAGTCCTCCGGCGCCGACGGCTACACCATTACCGAGTGTGACAAGGCGGAAGTGGGCACGGACATCATCATGCACATCAAGGAGGACACCGAGGAGGAGAAATACGGCGAGTTCCTGGAGGAGTGGAAGCTCCAGGATCTGGTGCGGCGGTACTCCGACTATATCCGCTTCCCCATCCGCATGGAGGTCTCCAAGACCCGGAAGAAGGAGGACAGCCCCGACGACAAGCCGGAGTACGAGACCTATCGGGAGCAGGAGACTCTGAACTCCATGGTGCCCATCTGGCAGCGGCCCAAGTCCGAGGTCACCAAGGACGAGTACGACAAGTTCTACCGGGACAAGTTCAGCGACTACACCGCTCCCCAGAGCGTCATCACCGTGTCCGTGGAGGGCGCCGTCACCTACAAGGCCCTGCTGTTCATCCCCGGTGCCACGCCCTTCGACTTCTACTCCAAGGACTATGAGAAGGGCCTCCAGCTCTACTCCAACGGTGTTCTCATCATGGACAAGTGCGCCGACCTGCTGCCGGACCACTTCCGGTTCGTCCGGGGCGTGGTGGACTCCCCGGACCTGTCCCTGAACATCTCCCGGGAGCTTTTGCAGCATGACCGCCAGCTGAAGGTCATGGCCTCCAACATCGAGAAGAAGATCAAGGCCGAGCTGGTGCGGATGATGAAGGACGACCGGCCGGGCTACGAGACGTTTTGGAAGAACTTCGGTCGTCAGCTGAAATACGGTCTGGTGGCGGACTACGGCGCCCACAAGGACCAACTCCAGGACCTAATGCTGTTCTGGTCCTCCACGGAGAAGAAGCTGGTGAGCCTGGACGAGTACGTCACCCGCATGAAGGAGGACCAAAAGGTCATCTACTACGCCCCCGGCGAGAACGTCAACGCCATCGACAAGATGCCCCAGATCGAGGGATTGAAGGACGACGGCGTGGAGATCCTCTACTTCACCGAGGAAGTAGACGAGTTCGCTGCCCAGATGATGCACGCCTACAAGGAAAAGGAGTTCCGCTCCGTGCTGGACGGCGAGATCGAGGACAGCGGTGAGAAGAAGGACGGCGAGGACAAGCCCGCTGAGGACGCCCATCAGGCCGCGCTGGACTTCGTGAAGGAGGCTCTGGGCGACCAGGTGAAGGAGGTCAAGGCCTCCAAGAAGCTAAAGTCCCATCCCGTCTGCCTCACCGCCGGCGAGGGCCTGAGCTTCGAGATGGAGAAGTATCTGAATTCCGTCCAGCCGGAGCATCCCATCAAGGCGGACCGCATTCTGGAGCTGAACACCCAGCACCCGGCCTTCGCCGCCCTGGAGAAGGCCGTCACCGACGATCCGGAGCTGGCGAAGAAGTACGCCGCCCTGCTGTTCGACCAGGCGCTGCTCATCGCGGGCCTGCCCCTGGAGGACCCCTCCGGCTACACGGATCTGGTGTGCGAGCTGCTGATGAAATAACGGACCGTCCCCCGCGGACGGAAAACCACAGGCCGCCGGAACGTCTCACGGACGTTCCGGCGGCTTGCCTCTTTTTCTTTTTTCGATTCTGTGATATCATGGACCCAATGCGGCGCATTGGGAGAGGGGGCGTACCATGGAGCGGAACTATATCCGGGGCGTGCGGCTGAACCAGCTGCCGCCGGAGGGCTCTTATCTCCGGGACTTGCCGGTGGTGCGGAGTCTTGCGGCCCTGGGGACGCTGGAACTGACAAGGCCCGTCACCTTCCTGGTGGGGGAGAACGGCACGGGCAAATCCACCCTGCTGGAGGCCGTGGCCGTGGCGGCGGGCTTCAACGCCGAGGGCGGGACCCGGAACTTTCAGTTCTCCACCGCCCGCACGGAGTCGGACCTGCACCAATACCTCACCCTCATCCGGACCATCTCGCCCCGGGACGGCTATTTTCTCCGGGCGGAGAGCTTCTACAACGCCGCCAGCTATCTGGACGAGCTGGACCGGACGCCCTTCTGCGGCGGCGCCCTGGCCAGCTACGGCGGCAAGTCCCTTCACCAGCAGTCTCACGGTGAGAGCTTTCTGGCGCTGGTGGAGAACCGCTTCGGCGGCGACGGACTGTATCTGCTGGACGAGCCGGAGGCGGCGCTGTCCCCCTCCCGTCAGCTGTCCCTACTGACGGTGATGCACGAACTGGAGGGGAGACACTCCCAGTTTCTCATCGCCACCCACTCCCCCATCCTCATGGCCTATCCGGGGGCGGAGGTGCTGGAGCTCAGCGGGGCGGGCATCCGGTCCGTGGACTACCGGCAGACGGAGCACTATCAGCTCACCCGCCGGTTTCTGGAGGACCCGGAGCGGATGTTCCACTATCTGTTCGGGGAACCATAGAAAAACAGCCCGGCGCGGTCCGCGCCGGAACAGGAAAGGAAGATCGCGCAATGAACAACCGGCACGCGGAGCTGATCCGCGCCATGGTGGACTACGACCGGGGCGACCCCATGCGCATCCACCACTTTTTGAAGGTACACGATCTGGCGGCGGCCATCGGGACGCTGGAGGGGCTGGACCCGGAGACCCAGTTCATTCTGGAGACGGCGGCCATCCTCCACGACATCGGCATCCACGTCAGCGAGGAGAAGTATGGTTCCAGCAACGGGAAGTATCAGGAAAAGGAGGGCCCGGCAGAGGCGGAAAAGCTGCTGCGGGGCCTGGGCGGCTATACGGAGGCGCAGATCGGCCGGGCGAAGTATCTCGTCGCCCACCACCACACCTACGGCAATATGGACGGCTTGGACTATCAGATCCTGGTGGAGGCGGACTTCCTGGTGAACCTCTATGAGGACAATGAGAGTCCGGAGACGGTGGCCAATGTCCGCCGGAAGATCTTCAAAACCGCGACTGGGACCCGTCTGCTGGACGATCTGTACGCCCCGGAGAGAAAGCAGGTGCTGGCATGACAAGAGTGCTGTTCGTCTGCCTGGGGAACATCTGCCGGTCCCCCATGGCGGAGTGCATTTTCAAGGACATGGTGGAAAAACGGGGGCTGTCCGGGAAGTTCTTCATCGACTCCGCCGCCACCAGCACGGAGGAGCTGGGCAATCCCATCTATCCTCCCGCCAGACGGAAGCTGACGGCCATGGGCGTTCCCCTCACCGGCCACCGCGCCCGGCAGATGACCCGGAGCGATTACCGGGACTTTGACCTGATCCTGGGCATGGAGACCGCCAACATCCGGAACATCCTCCGCATCACCGGCGGAGACCCGGAGGGGAAGGTCCGGCGCCTGCTGGATTATACGGACCGGCCCCGGGACATCGACGACCCGTGGTACACGGACGACTTCGACACCGCCTATCGGGAGATCGCCCAGGGCTGCGAAGCCCTGCTGGCGTCGCTGGAGAAATAACGGAACACGCGGCGGCCTGAAAAGGCCGCCGCGTGTGTTTCTCCGGCGCGGGATCGGATGGGAATTATACGAAAACTGATGAAAACGGTTGAAACCGTTTGATAGCGCGAAGCGCGTTCAGTTTTTATGAGACGCCGAATTGTGCCTCTACACAATTCACGCGTGCGCAGCACGCGGGATTCTTGATGAAATTTTTTCATCAAGAATCCGTATTACTCCGTGTCGCTGAGGATCTCATGATGGGTGTCCACCACACTGATGTAGAGGTCATCCACCGTCAAAACGCCCGGGTCTTCCTCCAGCTTCAGCAGAGTACCGCAGATATAGTCCGTTTTCAGCAGGTTGCCGTCCACCGTGACCTCGCAGTAGGGGCTGAAATTCTCGCCCTGAATGTACCAGACGCCGCCGCGCTCGAACATATTGGTGATCCGGATGGGAACGCAGCCCATCTGCATGTCCGTGGGTGCATAGGGCGTCTCGCCGCCGTACAGATACCGCTGGCCGTACAGCACGTCGTACTGGAGCTTCCGCAGGTCCGTGCGGTAGGTCAGCTGCTGCTGGCAGCGCTGGTGGAAGCGGTTCATGATGCCCTCAGTGATGCCCAGCTGTCCCAGTACGTCGGCGGAGAGCTGGAAGGCGTAGACATCCTGATCGTTCTCCTCCAGACCGAAGTTGTTCCAGACGACGTATCTGGTCTTGAACAGGCTGTCGGAGGCCATATCCCTGGCCCGCAGGTTCAGAGAGGGCAGATGGTCGCCGTACAGCACCAGCACCGTCTTTTCCTCCCGCTGGGACAGGGCGTTTACCAGCTGCTCCACGAACTGGTCCATCTCATGGATCTGGTTGACGTAATACTCCACAGAACTGGCGTTGATGTGGTCGGGACAGGCGGTGACCGTTACGGCGGGATGCTCCAGCAGCGGCGTCTTGGGATAGCTGCCGTGGCCCTGGACGGACACGGTGAACACCAGATCCGGCTGGTCCTCGGTGGCGCCCATGGCCTTCAAGATCTGATCGGTGAGGATGTAGTCCCGGCACCAGCCCTTGGGGGTCTTCTGGGTCAGGGGCATGTATTCCAGGGAGGTGAAGTCGTCAAACCCCAGGTTGGCGTAGACGATGTTCCGGGTGTAGAAAGTGGCCCGGTGGTTGTGGATGGCGTGGGTGGCGTAGCCCAGGGCGGAGAGGTCGTAGGCCACGGACTCCACGGTGCTGTTTTGCAGGCAAGTCTTGTAGGGGTACTCGCCGGGACCGAAGACCCGGCTGCTCATGCCAGTGAGCATCTCGAACTCCGTGTTGGCGGTGCCGGCACCCACCACCGGGACGGTGAGATAGCCGGAGGAGAATTCTTCCTCCAACGTATGCCAGAAGGGCAGTGGGTCCTCTGACAGCTCCAGCCCCTGGATGTCTGCCGGGTCCATGAAGGACTCCAGCTGGACATAGACCACGTTGACATCGGTTTGGGCCGCGGCGGCGTCTTCAGCCGCGGAAGGCTCAGTCTCCCGGAGGATGCGCTGCATGTCGCTCTCGCTGTAGCCCGTAGGCTGGCGGATGCCCTTGTTCAGCCAGGTCTGGAGAAAGCAGTAGGAGAAACCGAAATCCTCATAGGCGAAGGCCAGGTTGGAGAACACCGTGGACAGCTGATCCAGCCGGAAGGCCAGCTGCCAGCAGCCCGTCAGCGCGGCGGCGGTGACCGCCAGCGCCGCCAGACCGGCAAGGACCCGGCGGCGGAGCGGTAGTTGATTCCGGGGGCCTTTCCAGAGGAGCAGCACCAGTCCCGCCAGCAGCAGCGCCACGGCGGCGGCCAGCAGAATGATGTAGCCGGTGGAGAGGTAGTTGGGCAGGGTGTCCAGTCCTGTGTTCAGCACCGTCAGATCCGCGGTGGTGAAGGGCGTCATCCGGTTCAGCAGGATGAAGCCATTGACGGCGCCGCCCATGAGCCATACCGCCGACACCAGAACGCACCAGAAGACCCTGCGCCGGAGCAGCAACGCCGGCAGCAGTGTCAGTAGAACCAGCAGAACGTCCACCGCGAAGGCCAGGGGGTGGTGGGACAGAAATCTCCACAGGGAGGCAAAGCCGCCGGTGAAGGTCTTGTGGTTGAACATCTCCACGATAAGCGTGTCGGCCAGAGCCGCCAGCAGAATATACAGAAACGCGATGCACCGCGTCGGACGCCGCTGCTTCACAGCGGCGGAAGCGTCATGTGTGCGCATGAAGATCCCCTCTTTCCTGTCGGAGAGATTATAGACCATCCGCCCGGAGGTTTCCATGAATTTTCCGCAAATTCTTTCGTTATTTTTTACAAAAATATGCTGTTTTCCATGCCTTAGCGGCTGAAAAGAGGAGAAAAGCGCAGAAAAGGACCACGGGTGAAAACCCGTGGCCCTTTTTGGATGCGTATGGGAGAAGGATTACTCCGCGTACATGGCCTTCAGCTTCAGCAGGTGCTGATAGCGATCCATGGCGTTCTTCTCGTTGCGCTCGAACAGCTCGCCGGCACGGTCGGGGAACTCGCGGGTCAGACGAGAGTAGCGGGCCTCGTTCATCAGGAACTCCTGATAGCCGCCAGCGGGCTCCTTGGAGTCCAGGGTGAACTTGGCGCCCTCAGCGGCGGGATTGAAGCGGAACAGGTTCCAGTAGCCGCAATCCACAGCACGCTTCATTTCCTTCTGGCAGTTCATCATGCCGCCCTTGATGCTGTGCATCTCGCAGGGAGCGTAGCCGATGATCAGGGAGGGACCGGGATAGGCCTCGGCCTCCTGGATGGCCTTCAGGGTCTGAGCGGGGTTGGCGCCCATGGCGACCTGAGCCACGTAGATGTAGCCGTAGGACATGGCGATCTCAGCCAGGGACTTCTTCTTGATCTCCTTACCGGCAGCAGCGAACTGGCAGACCTGGCCGATGTTGGAGGCCTTGGAAGCCTGTCCGCCGGTGTTGGAGTAGACCTCGGTGTCGAACACGAAGATGTTCACATCGTTGCCGGAGGCCAGGACGTGGTCCACGCCGCCGAAGCCGATGTCGTAGGCCCAGCCGTCGCCGCCGAAGATCCACATGGACTTCTTGGCCAGGAACTCCTTGTCAGCCAGGATCTCGCGGCCCAGCTTGCAGGCGTCACAGGGGCAGTCGGGCTTCACAGCGGCTTCCAGAGCGGCAATGTACTTCTTGGCGGCGTCGCCGTTGGTCTTGCCGTCTTCCATGGTGTCCAGCCACTCCTGGCCGGCGGCCTTGATGGCCTCGTCGGTGTACTGGACAGCGATGATCTGCTTCGTCAGATCGGCCAGACGGTTGCGGGTGGCCTGCTGGCCCAGATACATGCCCAGGCCGTGCTCGGCGTTATCCTCGAACAGGGAGTTGGACCAGGCGGGACCATGGCCTTCCTTGTTGGTGCAGTAGGGAGAGGTAGCGGCGGGACCGCCCCAGATGGAGGAGCAGCCGGTGGCGTTGGAGATGTACATCCGGTCGCCGAACAGCTGGGTGATCAGGCGGGCATAGCTGGTCTCGGCGCAGCCGGCGCAGGAGCCGGAGAACTCCAGCATGGGCTGCCGGAACTGGCTGCCCTTGACGGTGTTGTCCTGCATGTCCTTCTTCTCGGAGACCTTGTCGACGCAGTAGTTGAACACATCCTGCTGAGCGGCCTCCTGCTCCTGGGGAACCATGGTCAGAGCGCCCACGGGGCACTGGCCCACGCAGACGGCGCAGCCCATGCAGTCCAGCGGAGAGACGGCCATGGTGTACTGATAGACGCCCTTGCCCTTACCGGCCTTGACGGGAACGATTTTGGCGGCGGCGGGAGCGTTCTGAGCCTCTTCCTCAGTCAGAGCGTAGGGACGGATGGTGGCATGGGGGCAGACATACGCGCAGTTGTTGCACTGGATGCACTTGGCGGCGTCCCAGGTGGGAACGCTCACGGCCACGCCGCGCTTCTCGTAAGCGGCGGCGCCCAGCTCGAACTGGCCGTCCACATGCTTGACGAAAGCGGAGACGGGCAGGCTGTCGCCGTCCATCTTGCCGACGGGGTTGAGGATGGTCTTGACCTGCTCCACCAGCTCGGGCTTGCCCTCCAGCACGGTGGTGTCGGGGGTATCCACGGCGTCGGCCCAGTCAGCGGGCACATCGAACTTCTTGTAGGCGGTGGCGCCGGCGTCGATAGCCTTGTGGTTCATGTCGACCACGTCCTGGCCCTTCTTCAGGTAGGAGTGGGTGGCGGCGTCCTTCATGTACTGGATGGCCTCGGCCTGAGGCATGACATTGGCCAGAGAGAAGAACGCGGACTGCAGGATGGTGTTGGTGCGCTTGCCCATGCCGATCTTGGCAGCCAGGTCGATGGCGTCGATGGTGTAGACCCGGATGTTGTTCTTGGCGATGTAGCGCTTGGAGGCGGCGTCCAGCTTCTCGCTGAGCTCCTTGTCATCCCACTGGCAGTTGATGAGGAAGGTGCCGCCGGGCTTCACGTCGCGGACAATGGGGAAGCCCTTGGCGATGTAGGCGGGCACGTGGCAGGCCACGAAGTCGGCCTTGTTGATATAATAAGAAGACTTGATGGGCTTGTCGCCGAAGCGCAGGTGGCTGACGGTGACGCCGCCGGTCTTCTTGGAGTCATACTGGAAGTACGCCTGAACATACTTGTCGGTATGGTCGCCGATGATCTTGATGGAGTTCTTGTTGGCGCCGACGGTGCCGTCGCCGCCCAGACCCCAGAACTTGCACTCGATGGTGCCGGCAGCGGCAACACCGGGGGCGGGCTTCTCCTCCAGGCTCAGGTTGGTGACATCGTCCACAATGCCCAGAGTGAACTGGTGCTTGGGAGCGTCCTTCTTCAGCTCGTCATACACGGCGAACACGGAGGAGGGAGGCGTATCCTTGCTGCCCAGACCATAGCGGCCGCCGATGACGGTCATGCCGCTGAAGCGGCCGGCATTGGCCAGAGCGGTGACAACGTCCATGTACAGGGGCTCGCCCTGGGAGCCGGGCTCCTTGGTGCGGTCCAGAACGGCCAGCTTCTTGCAGGTAGCGGGAATGGCCTCCAGCAGACGGTCGGCGGCGAAGGGACGATACAGGTGGACCTTGACCATACCGACCTTCTCACCCTGAGCGGTCAGATAGTCGATGACCTCCTCGGCCACGTTGCAGATGGAGCCCATGGCGATGATGACGCGGTCAGCGTCGGGAGCGCCATAGTAATTGAACAGCTTGTAGTCGGTGCCCAGCTTGGCGTTGATCTTGTCCATGTACTTCTCAACAACGGCGGGCAGGGCCTCATAGTAGGGGTTGCAGGCCTCGCGGTGCTGGAAGAAGATATCGCCGTTCTCATGAGAGCCGCGCATGTTGGGGCGCTCGGGATTCAGGGCGTGCTTGCGGAACGCGGCCACGGCGTCCATGTCGCACATCTCCTTCAGATCCTCGTAATCCCACACGGCGACCTTCTGGATCTCGTGAGAGGTACGGAAACCATCGAAGAAGTTGATGAAGGGAACGCGGCCCTCAATGGCGGCCAGATGGGCCACGGGAGCCAGGTCCATGATCTCCTGGACGTCGTTCTCGCACAGCATGGCGAAGCCGGTCTGACGGCAGGCCATGACGTCGGAGTGATCGCCGAAGATGTTCAGGGCGTGGGTGGCCACGGTACGGGCGGACACGTGGAACACGCAGGGCAGCAGCTCGCCGGCGATCTTGTACATATTGGGGATCATCAGCAGCAGGCCCTGAGACGCCGTGTAGGTGGTGGTCAGAGCACCGGCGGCCAGAGAGCCGTGGACGGTACCGGAAGCACCGGCCTCGGACTGCATCTCGCACACCTTGACGGTAGTGCCGAAGATGTTCTTCCGGCCGTTGGCAGACCACTGGTCCACCATGTCTGCCATGGGGGAGGACGGGGTGATCGGATAGATACCCGCCACTTCGGTAAATGCGTAGCTGACGTGGGCAGCCGCGGTATTACCGTCCATGGACTTGAACTTTCTTGCCATAAACTTACCTCCTATAATTTGCTGTTCGAGCAACAGCATGTTGACGGAACCATGAGATCCGGCAGGCCGGGGACCGGCCTGTCAAATTTCAAGCAATCGTATTATAGCACCTGAGAGTTTCAATGTAAATGATTCAATTGTTATTTTTTCTGCAATTTTTTGTTTTTTTGTAGAAAGAACAAATCAACCGGGCGCTTTTCGTCACTATTTTCGTTTTCTTATTTCGCTTTTCGTCATGTTGTGGTAAACTGTTTTTGAAATCCGGGACGGTTTTTACAGGTGTGCTTTCCGACTTGGAGTTCATACAACGACGCCTGCATCCAACTGCTGCCGGCGCTGGAAAATAAAGGGGGATCTGTTATGGTAGTCACCGTCCGGTCCATGGGACTGTCGGGGCTGAAGGGATATGAGGTCAGCGTGGAGTGCTTCCTCTCCGGCGGCCTGCCGGCTTTCGATATTGTGGGGCTGCCCGACGCCGCCGTCCGGGAGGCCCGGGAGCGGGTCCGGGCGGCGGTGAAGAACTGCGGGGCCAAATTTCCGGTGAGCCGCATCACCGTGAACCTTGCCCCCGCCGGACAGAAGAAGGAGGGCACGATCTACGATCTGCCCATCTTCGTAGGACTGCTGACGGCGGCGGGGGAGCTGCGGCGTCTGCCGCCGGACGCGGCTTTCATCGGAGAGCTGTCCCTCACCGGGGCGCTGCGGGGCGTCAACGGCGTGCTGCCCATGGCGCTGGCCGCGAAGGCGGCGGGCATCCGGCGGCTGTTCGTTCCGGCGGTGAACGCGGCGGAGGCCACCCTGGCCGGGGGACTGACGGTGTACGGCGTACCGGATGTGACGGCATTGCTGGACCACCTCCGGGGAGATGTGCCGCTGTCCCCCGCCCCGGTCTGGGAGCCGGAGCCGTCGGAGGCCGCTCTGCCGGACTTCCGGGACGTAATGGGGCAGGAGCATGTCAAGCGGGCAATGGAGGTGGCCGCCGCCGGCGGACACAATCTCCTGCTCATCGGGTCTCCCGGCGCGGGAAAATCCATGCTGGCCAAGCGGCTGCCCTCCATCCTGCCGGACATGAGCCGGGAGGAGTCTCTGGAGACATCGGCCATCTGGTCCGTGGCGGGTTTGCTGGACAGGAGTCATCCTTTACTGACGGCCCGGCCCTTCCGATCGCCCCATCACACCGCCTCCTCGGCGGCACTGGCGGGAGGCGGCCCCCTCATGCGGCCGGGGGAGATCTCCCTGGCCCACAACGGCGTGCTGTTTCTGGACGAGCTGCCGGAGTTCCGCCGGGACGTGCTGGAGGCCATGCGTCAGCCCCTGGAGGACGGCACCGTCACCGTGGCCCGGGCCGGCGGCACCCTCCATCTCCCGGCGCGGTTCCAGCTGGTGTGCGCCATGAACCCCTGCCGGTGCGGCTGGCGGGGGCATCCCTCCGGAAAGTGCACCTGCTCGGACCGGGAGGTGCAGCGATATGTGGAGAAGATCTCCGGCCCGCTGCTGGACCGCATCGACCTCTACGTCAACGTCCCGTCGGTGGAGTACGAGGCCATGCGGCGGAAGGAGACGCCGGAGTCCTCCGCGGACATCAAACGCCGGGTGGATGCCGCCCGTGCGATCCAGACCCGGCGCTTCGCCGGGATGGGCGTCACCTGCAATGCCCATATGACGCCGCCCATGGTGGGGACCTTCTGCCGTCTGGACAGCGCCGGAGAGACGCTGATGAAAAACGCCTTCGAGCGCATGGGCCTGACGGCCCGGTCCCATGACCGCATTCTGCGGGTGGCCCGTACCATCGCCGACCTGGACGGCGACGCGGACATCAGCGCCGTCCATCTGGCGGAGGCCATCCAGTACCGGAACACGGATATTTTAAAGGGGTGAGCGGCAGGGACGTTTGACGGATCGTGCGAAAAAGCGACCGGAGACGCAGAATTATGAAAAGGAAACCCCATCCCGGTAGTGAAGGGATGGGGCTTTCTGATTCATTTGTTGAAAGGTCGGATGCGGTCTGACTCAGTCCGCGGCTTCCACGGAGAGAATCTGGCCGGTGAAGCTGTCCACCACGGACAGCTCTCCCGTGTAGGTCACTGTCACGCGGTCCCCAATCTTCTGGTCATCCAGACCCTCCGGCGCGCTGCCGTCAAAGGTGAGGGCGTAGCTTTCACCCTGGTCATCCGTGACTACGAACATAAAGTCCTTGACTTCATCCAGCGTGCCGGTGAGGGTCCTTTGCTCCTCAACAGTGTCCTGGGCCTTCTGCGTGCCGCATCCGGCACAGATCAGCAGCAATGCCGCCAGAAAACACACGGCGATGCGTTTTATCATAGTAGTTCCCCCAAAAGATCATTTCAAAAATGGTTCGTATACGCTGCGGTCGATGGTGAACTCCGGCATCCCCATAGAGCCCGGCGCGATCTCGTACTCGTCGAACACCAGCACCAGACCGCCGTTCCCGTCGAAATAGTAGTTCCGTCCGGTATCGATGCCGGTGAACTCCTCTGGGAAGTAGGTGACGCCGTTTTCCGGGTCCTCCTGCTCCGTCATCTGGCGCAGGACCTCCTCTGTCAGGGCCTCCGCCCAGCCGGAGTCGGGACGGAACAGCTCCTCAAGGGGCACCACCGCGTCGGCGGCCTTGTCGATGTTGTAGAACCGGCTGAACTGATAGCCGCTGGCCATGGTCTCCACGGCGTCCACCCGGAGGGTGAACCAGTCCTCCGTGTCTGTGACCACGCTGTAAGTCACGTCCAGGGACTCATAGCTCTCGCCTAGGGTGGCGCAGTCCGCCTGGAACTGCTCCGTCAGGCGGTCAACATACGCCTGGACGTCCGCGTTGACGGCGGCGGCCGCATTGCCCGCAGCCTGGATCCGGGGCGTCTCCACATCCGCCTGACCGTGGCCGTCGTCATAGGTGTAGTGGCGGAAGGTGATGACCTCCACCACCGGCCCCAGAAGGGGCAGATCTTCCAGAAACGCCGCCGCGCCGGCGGAGAGATTGGGGACTGCCACAAATACCGCCAGCGCCGCCGCCACACCGGCGGCCCAGTGGGTCAGGGAGCGCTTTTTCCTGACGCGTCCGGTGGTCTCCTTCAGGGAGGCGCAGGCGGCGAACACCCTGCCGGGGTAATCCTCCGGCAGACGGAAGTCCTCTGTCCGTGCGCGCTCCCGCATTGCTTTGTCAAATTCCTGATCGTTCATTGAAAATCCTCCATACTGCCGTTCAGGTCATCAGCCGCCGCAGACGGTCCCGGCCCCGGCTGAGCCGGGTCTTCACCGCCGGCTCCGACAGGGACAGGACCCGGGCGATCTGACGGATCGTGAGATCCTCGTAGTAGAACAGGGTGATGGGCGCCTGCAAGTCCTGGGGCAGCTGCTCCACCGCCTGCCGCAGCGTCAGGGACTCCGCTGTGTCACGGGTCTCGGCCGGCAGGATGTCCGCTACCTCCGTCAGGTCCACGGTGGGCTTCTCCTGACGGCGGAGGGTGTAGCATTGATTCACCAGAATGCGCAGGAGCCAGGGCTTGAATTTTTCCGGGTCCCGGAGCGTGTCCAGCCGGGTATAGGCGGAGAGAATGGCCTCCTGTACCGCGTCCTCCGCGTCCTCGTCACTGGACAGGATGGCACGGGCCGTGCGGAACAGGGACGTCTGGTGGCAGATGACCTGCTGGGTGAACCAGGCTTTTGTGGTGGGCTTCATGGCGCCGCGCCTCCCTTCTTGTTTTTGACCGGTCTGTTATTAAGACGCGCCGGGGCCGGAAAAGGTGACAGCCCGGAGAGAATTTTTCT
Organism: Dysosmobacter sp.; assembly: GCA_022778785.1. Classification (GTDB taxonomy): domain Bacteria; phylum Bacillota; class Clostridia; order Oscillospirales; family Oscillospiraceae; genus Oscillibacter. The sequence continues at coordinate 22,822 of JALFSO010000057.1, forward strand.
CTTCGGGCTGGTGTGTACGGCGGAAAACCGCTTCTCAGAAGCTGTCGGTGCGGACCTCCATGGCGTCGTAGCCGCTGGCGCTGAGGGCGCCCAGGATCTTCTCCTTGTGGCTGTGGCCGAAGGCCTCCAGCGTCACCTTCAGCTCCACGGCGCTCTGGCGGTTGATGGAGACGAACTGGTTGTGCTCCAGCTTGATGATGTTGCCGTCCTCCTCGGCGATGATGCGGGCCACGTTCAGCAGCTCACCGGGCCGGTCCGGCAGATGGACGGAGAAGGTGAACACCCGGCCCCGGTTGATGAGGCCGTGCTGGATCAGGGAGGACATGGTGATGACGTCCATGTTGCCGCCGGACAGCACGGACACCACGTTCTGATCCCGGCAGTCCAGATGGGTCAGGGCGGCGATGGTCAGCAGGCCTGCGTTCTCCACCACCATTTTGTGCTTTTCCGTCATGTCCAGGAAGGCGTCCACCAGCTCATCGTCCCGGATGGTGATGACCTCGTCCACGTTGGCCTGGATGTAGGGGAAGACCTTGTCGCCCGGTGTCTTCACAGCCACGCCGTCGGCGATGGTGTCCACCTTGGGCAGGGTAACGACATGGCCCGCCTTCAGGCTCTCGGACATGGAGGCAGCGCCTGCCGGTTCCACGCCGATGACCTTCACGTTGGGATTCAGCAGCTTCGTCAGGGTGGACACGCCCGCTGCCAGTCCGCCGCCGCCGATGGGCACAAGGATCACGTCCACGTCCGGCAGGTCGGAGAAGATCTCATAGGCGATGGTGCCCTGGCCGGTGGCCACCGTCAGGTCGTTGAAGGGGTGGACGTAGGTCAGACCCTCCTCGGCGGAGAGTTTGGCGGCCAGCTCCGCCGCATCGTCAAAAGTGGCGCCATGGAGCAGGACCCGTGCGCCGTAGTCCTTGGTGTTGTTCACCTTCACCAGGGGCGTGGTGGTGGGCATGCAGATGGTGGCGGGGACACCGGCCTTCTGGGCGGCGTAGGCCACACCCTGGGCGTGGTTTCCGGCGGAGGCGGTGACCAGACCCCGGGACTTCTGCTCCTTCGACAGGGTGGAGATGGTATAGTATGCGCCCCGAATCTTGTAGGCGCCGGTGACCTGCATGTTCTCCGGCTTCAGATACACGGAATTTCCGGAGGCTTTGGACAAAGCGGGAGAGTGGATCAGATGGGTCTCGTTGATAACGCCCTTCAGCACGTTCCGGGCGGCTTTGAAATCTTCCAGTGTCATCATGGCGCAAGGGCTCCTTTTCAATTTAAACTGCCAAAGGACAGAGTTGCGTTCCTCATTGTACCGGCTTTTTCCGGAGATGTCAACCGGTTCCAGCGGGGATAAAGCAGGAAAAATTTCAATTTTCTGTGTTTTTTCCTGTTCGGGCCTGAGGAAGCGCCGCGGCGGAGATTCCGGACGGGGAGACCGCAAGTTTTTCTTTCCGTTTTTCCAGGTATGTGATATCATAGCAGAGTGAAATGACCGCCCCGCCCGGCGCGGGAGCGTGTATCGACATCAACAGGAGTCCTGCAAACAAAAGTCAATAGCTGAAATGAAAAAAGTCCCGCAAAATTTGCGCGACTGAAAAAGGGCATAACAAAACAGACTGGAGAAAAAGCTTCGCCAGCCGGGATAAAGTATCAATCTGATTTATCCTT
>JALFSO010000111.1 GCA_022778785.1 Dysosmobacter sp.
AGGCATTCGATCCAATACGAGGGGGCTCCCGCCCCCTCGTACTCCCCCTGCAAAAAAGGACTCTTTTCCTTCAGGCAGGGTTTTTCGACAAGCTGAAGAGTCCCGCCTTTTTAAAAGGCGGGGCTCTTTTCAGTCCGGCTGTATCTCGCAGGTGGAATAGCTCTGGGCGCACCAGTCTGTTTGGAAAAAGTCCGTGGCCAGGTCCGCGTAGGGGTAAAAGTTCCGGTAGGTGGTGAGGTATGTCCGCAGGACGCTGCACAGATAGATCCAGTCATCCTCCGCTATCTGCGCGTCGTAGGCCATGTAGCCGCCCCGGTCCCGGGAGAAGAAGGGATAGCTGAACACCATGGAGGGAAGGGTGGAGGGTCCGAAGAAAAAGTCCTCATGGATCTGGCTGCCGATCTCCGGATGGCTGAGATACGGGATACCGTCCTCCGTCCAGAAGACGCCGCAGGTGACGTTGGAGATGGTGGCGTTGGTGTCGGTGTCCAGCTGGGCCAGCACCCGCCAGTTGGACCGCAGGGTATTCCCGTTCAGGTGGAAGAACTCATAGATCCGAAAGGTCCGGGGACTGGTCTCCACATAGACGGTGTCGAAGCCGAGGGCTTTGGTGCCCTTTCTGGAACCGGCGGCGCCGGTCTCGCTGCTGTCCACCACGCACCGGCTGGCATTGGACAGCTGTTCGATCTCCTCCTCCGGCAGGCGGTCCAGCAGCGCCTCCGGGAAGCCCAGACCGGCGAGCCGCTCCTGGATGGCGGCGGTCTCAGAGGAGACGGTCTCCGGGACCGGCGTTCCACGGGCGGGCAGATGATTGGCCCAGACGGCGCAGAGCAGGATCATCACCAGCAGAGACCCCAGATACAGGGCCGACACGCGGCCGGGACCGCACCGCACGGGAGCGGCACGGACGCTGTACCCGAAGCCCTCCAGCTCCTCCGAGACCCGGAGCATGGAGCGGACGATGCACACAAAGGCGGCGATCATGGGGATGACTCCCAGCCAGCCGATGTCCGGCGCCAGCAGGCCCAGCAGCACCAGCACGGCGTACCACACCGCCGCCCACAGGGCGGGACGGCGCTGGGGCGTCTGCTCTACCTCCCGGGCGGCCTGGGTCAATCCGAAGTGGAAACATAGGAACAGCGCCAGCGTCATGCCGATGAATGCCGCCGCCCAGACGTTGGGGACGGCGCCGGACAGGGACGCGAAAGGCGTGGCGTCCAGCACGAAGGAGATATACAGGGAAACTGCTTTACAGATACTGATAAACCAGGCTGTCCGGAACCAGCGGTTGTTGTTCCGCAGGGCCCGGAAGCCCAGATAGATCTGGACGGCCCCCACGGCGGGGAGGAGGTACTGGAGATACCACAGGTTCAGGGTGAAGCTGGTAAGACACAGGCCCAGCACGATGCGGGCGATGGCGTCCCGGAAGGGCGTCACCTCCCGGACGGCCTCTTCCGGAGGGGGCAGTTCACTGAGGGACGTGGCGATGGAGCAGTCGAATTCATCCCATCTCTCGTTCACAGTCCGTCACCTCCCAACTCCTGGCGCAGCTTCTGCCGCAGACGGTACAAGCGCCCCTCGATGGCCCGCTGGGACATGCCCAGCTCCGCGGCGATCTGGGCCACTGGCTGTAAGTAATAGTAGCGCCGGTAGAACAGCTTCCGGTCCAGGGACGGCAGCCCGGCAATGGCCGCTTTCAGCTGTTCCATCCGCTCCTTATGCAGCAGCGCCTGCTCCGGGGTGGCGGGGGCCTGGGGCTCGGGCTGCTCTGCCAGATGCTTTTCCCGGCGGAGCCGGGCCTTCAGATGGTTCAGCGCCGTGTTTCGGGCCGTCGCCGTCAGATAGGCGGACAGACCGCCCTTTTGGGGATCGTAGCCGTCCAGCCGTTGCCAGAGGTTCAGCGTGACCTCACTGTAGCAGTCCTCCGCGTCCTGGGGGTCCCGGAGGACGCCGCAGATGACGTACCGCAGCAAAGGCGCGTACTGGGCCAGCAGGGCTTCCATCCCGGTTTCCCGATGGGATCGCAGCCGCTCCAGCAGTTCCGCGTCTGACAATGCCGTCCCCTCCTTTCTCTCTGTCTTTACCCTATTATACAACCGCCGCCGGAAAAACCCACGAAAAAAGTCCGCCCCGCAGTTCAGGACGGACTTTTTATAAAAAGCGGGGTTCGCCCCGGAACCTTACGCCCGGGCGAGGTCCTCCAGGAACGCCCGGACGGCGTCCTCCGGCGTGGCCCAGCTGGTGACCAGACGGATGCAGACGTGCGCATCGTCCACGGCGTGGTCGATGCGGAAGGCATAGCCCAGAGATGCCAGACGCTCCGCCGTCCGGCGGGGGAGAATGGGGAAGAGCTGGTTGGACTGGGGCGTCCAGGCGAAGGGATGGCCAAGGGCGGCGATGCCCTCCGCCAGCGTCTCCGCCGTCCGGTTGGCGTGGCGGGCCAGCTCGAAGTACAGATCATCCCGCAGCAGCTCCTGAAACTGGAGGCCCAGCAGCCAGCCCTTGGCCAGCATGGCGCCCTGCTGCTTGATGATCCAGCGGAAGTGGGACTTGGCGTCATCGTTCATCAGCACCAGCGCCTCACCGAACAGGGCGCCGTTCTTCGTGCCGCCGATGTAGAACGCGTCCGTCAGGGCGGAGATGTCCGCTGGAGTCAGGTCATTGTCCCGGGCGGTCAGGGCGGAACCCAGCCGGGCACCGTCCAGATAGAGGTACAGGCCGTGCTTCCGGCAGCAGTCGCTCAGGGCGGACAGCTCCGCCTTCGTGTAGACCGTGCCCACCTCCGTGGTGTCGGAGACGTACACCAGCCGGGGCAGAACCATGTGCTCCGAGTCATGGGCGTTCAGCACCTGTTCCACCAGGGCGGGGGTCAGCTTGCCGTCGGGAGTGGGGACGGTGCAGACCTTGTGGCCCACGGCCTCGATGGCGCCGGTCTCATGGACGCTGACGTGGCCGGTCTCCGGGGCGATGACCGCCTCGTAGGGCCGCAGCAGGGCGGCGATGACCAGGGCGTTGGCCTGGGTGCCGCCCACGGCGAAGTGGACCTCCGCGGCGGGGGCGGAGAACCGCGTCCGGATCACATCGGCGGCCTCCTCGCAGCAGCGGTCCAGGCCGTAGCCGTCGAACTGGGTCGTGCCGGTGTCAGCCAGGGTTTGCAGGATCCGGGGATGGGCGGTCTCGCTGTAATCGTTCGTAAAACTGTACATGAAATAAGACCTCGTTTTCAGGATGTTTTGTAGGGCAAAAAAATTTCTCGGAAGAAATAGAATTAGACCTTGCAATCATAGCGCGAAACGGGGCATAATGCAAGCAGAAGAAATTTTGTAAAACGTCCCGGGAGCCGGAAACTTTTTACCGGTCCGGAACGTCTGAATCATGGACTGACAACAAAGGAGAACATGCGTGATGAGGAAAGTATTTGCTGTGCTGGGCGCGGTTTTGCTGCTGACGGGACTTCTGGCGGGCTGCGGCACTTCGGGAAACGCCGCGGGCAGCGGCAGCCAGAGCGTGGACCTGACGGCCTTCTGGGAGGCGGAGGAGGCCAAGTACCAGTGGGGCGAGAACTATTTCGCGGAGCTGGATGATGAGCTGATGGAGAACTACTACCCCGGCATTCAGAACGTGGCGGTGCGGCAGCTGATCACGAAGGTGCCCATGATGTCCGCCGTGGTCAATGAGATGGTCTTTGCCGAGGCGGAGACGGAGGAGGACGCCGGAAAGCTGGCGGACATCCTCCAGCAGCGGGTGGACGATCAGGCCTCCGGCGGCGCTTGGTATCCGGAGTCCATGGAGGCGTGGAAGAAGGCCCAGGTGGTGACCAACGGCCGGTATGTTGCCATGGTGGCCCTGCGGGAGAACCAGGACAAGGTCGTGGACGATTTCAACGCACTGTTCGCATAAACGAGGTAAATGCGGAGGCTGGCCCCCACCGCTGTCAGACAGCGGTGGGGGCTGCGGCTGTCGATAAACCCGGAATGGCAGGAAAATGGGAAGGAAGGGTGTGCGCGGGGAACCCAGGAAGGGTGCCCTGCGCCATTTAAATCAATAGATTTCAGAACTTTTTTGAAAGTTCTGAAATCTTAAGCAGCTTGTCGAAAAGACTTTTTCGACAAGCTGAAGCTGAGGTGGACACCATTCGGTGTCCGCCTGTCAGAGAGCCTTTTTATTCAACCCAGATGCCAGATGTCCCGGTCGTAGTCCGCAATGGTTCGGTCGGAGGAGAAGAAGCCTGCTTTGGCGATGTTGACCAGGCACTTCCGCTGCCAGCCCAGAGGGCCTTTGGCGTAGTCCGCCATGGCCTGCTCCTTGCGGACCAGGTAGGCATTGAAGTCGGGGAGGGTCTGGAACCAGTCCTTGTTTCTCAGATCGTCCTGCAGACGGGACAGGTTCTCTTCACGGCCCGCCCGGAGCATTTCAGGGCCGGTGAGGAAGTCAATGGCCCGGTGGAGGTTGGGGTCGCCCTCATACCACTCATGGGCGTAGTAATCCCCGGCATCATATCGGCGGATGACCTGGTTGGAGGTCTGGCCGAAGATATAGATGTTCTCATTGCCCACTTGCTGGGCAATCTCCACATTGGCGCCGTCCATGGTGCCCAGGGTCACCGCGCCGTTGAGCATAAACTTCATGTTGCCGGTGCCGCTGGCCTCCTTGCTGGCAAGGCTGATCTGCTCGGAGAGGTCGCAGGCGGGGATCATCTTCTCCGCCGCGGTGACGTTGTAGTTCTCCACGAATACGATCTGGAGCCAGGGGGAGACCTCCGGGGAGGCGGCGATGACCTGGGACAGGGTCAGCAGGGCGTGGATGATGTCCTTGGCGATGGTATAGGCCGGGGCCGCCTTGGCACCGAAGATGCTGACCAGGGGCACGGCGGGAATATGGCCGTTCTTGATCTCCAGGTATTGGTGGATGAGGAACAGCAGGTTCAGCTGCTGGCGCTTGTACTCGTGCAGTCGCTTGGACTGGATGGAGAACATGGCCTTGGGGTTCACCAGAACGCCCTGCTTCTGGTACAGCCAACCCGCCAGCGCCTCCTTGTTTCGGGCCTTGATGTCCGACAGGCGGCGCAGGACGTCCCGGTTGTCAGCCATGGGGAGGAGCAGCTCCAGCTGTCCGGCGTCCTGCTTGAAGCTGGGACCGATGAGAGCTTCGATCTCCCC
>JALFSO010000068.1 GCA_022778785.1 Dysosmobacter sp.
GGAAGGACTTTGAGGTGAAGGCCTGCATGGGCCATCTGCGGGACCTGCCGAAAAGCGCGCTGGGCGTGGATCTGGAACACGATTTCGAGCCGGTCTACAAGCCCATCAAGGGCAAGGAGGACATCATCAGCGATCTGAAGAAGTCCGCCAAGTCCGCCGACATCGTCTATCTGGCCACCGACCCGGACCGGGAGGGAGAGGCCATTTCCTGGCACCTGAAGGCCCTGCTGGATCTGCCGGATGAGAAGTGCCGCCGGGTGACCTTCAACGAGATCACCAAGAAGGTGGTGCAGGAGAGCATCCAGGAGCCCCGTGCCATCGACCAGAACCTGGTGGACGCCCAGCAGGCCCGGCGCATCCTGGACCGCATCGTGGGCTACGAGCTGTCCCCGCTGCTGTGGAAGAAGATCCGCCGGGGCCTGTCCGCCGGACGGGTCCAGTCCGTGGCCACCCGCATGGTGGACGACCGGGAGCGGGAGATCGAGGAGTTCCAGCCCCAGGAGTACTGGACGCTGGACGCCAGCCTTCAGGGCGACGACGCCAAAAAGTCCGTGTTCTCCGCCCACTACCACGGAAAGGACGGCAAAAAGGCGGAGCTGAAGTCCGCGGAGGACGTGGACGCCGTGGTCCGGGAGACGGAGAACGCCGTGTTCGCCGTCAAGTCCGTAAAGCGGACGGATAAGCAGCGCAGCCCCTCTCCGCCCTTCACCACCTCCACCATGCAGCAGGAGGCGTCCAGAAAGCTGAGCATGACGCCCCGGCGCACCATGGCCATCGCTCAGCAGCTGTACGAGGGCGTGGACATCGAGGGCGAGGGCACCGTGGGCCTGATCACCTATATGCGTACCGACTCGCTGCGCCTCAGCGAGGAGGCCATCGCCGCCGCCCGGAGCTTCATCTCCGGCCGCTACGGCCAGGGCTACTGCCCGGCCCAGCCCCATCACTACAAGGCCAAGGCCAACGCCCAGGACGCCCACGAGGCCATCCGCCCCAGCAACGTGGAGCTGACACCGGAGATGGTGAAGAAGTCCCTCACCGGTGAGCAGTACCGCCTGTACCGGCTGGTATGGAGCCGCTTTGTGGCCTGCCAGATGGCCAACGCCGTGTACGACAGCGTCTCCGTGGAGATCGACGCCGCGGGCCACAGCTTCCGGGCCAGCTCCTCCAGCCTGAAATTCGCCGGCTACACCGCCGTCTACGAGGAGGGCAAGGACGAGGAGAAGGAGGAGAAGGAGTCCCCGCTGCCCAATCTCCAGGAGGGCGAGGTGCTGACCCTCCGGGAATTCAGCCGGGACCAGCACTTCACCCAGCCCCCCGCCCACTATACCGACGCCACCCTCATCCGCGCCATGGAGGAGCAGGGCATCGGCCGCCCCTCCACCTACGCCCCCACCGTGTCCACCATTCTGGACCGGGAGTACGTCCTCAAAGAGGGCAAATACCTGAAGATCACCAACCTGGGCCGTGTGGTCACGTCCCTGATGCGGGACAAATTCCCGGACATCGCGGACATGAAGTTCACCGCCAACATGGAGGGCCGTCTGGACGCCGTGGAGACGGGAGATACCCCCTGGAAGGAGGTCCTGCGGGACTTCTACGGGGAGTTCGACCGGGATCTCAAGCAGGCGGAGAAGGATCTGGAGGGCGTCCGCATCAAGGTGCCCGACGAGGTCAGCGAGGAGATCTGCCCGGAGTGCGGGCGGAATCTGGTGGTGAAGTCCGGCCGGTTCGGCCGCTTCCTGGCCTGCCCCGGCTATCCGGAGTGCAGCTTCACCATGCCGCTGGTGGTGGAGATGCCGGGCCGCTGCCCCAAGTGCGGCGGACGGATCATGAAGCGCACCGGCACCAGCAAGAAGACCGGCAAGCAGTACGCCTACTACTGCTGTGAGAACCGCAGCAGCCGGAACGAGGAGACCAAGTGCGACTTCCTCAGCTGGGACGTCCCCACCAAGGACGACTGCCCCGTCTGCGGCCACACCATGTTCAAGCGGGCGGGCAAGGGCTTCAAGAAGCCCTTCTGCATCAATCCGGAGTGCGCCAACTTCCTGCCGGAGGACAAACGGGGCTATCCGCCCCGGAAGACGGCGGAGGATCAGGGCGAGGCCCCCGCGGAACAGGCGGCCGCCCCGGCGGAGGAGACAGCGGAGGAGCCGAAGCAGGCCAAAAAGCCCACGGCAAAGAAGACCGCCGCCAAGAAGACCGCGGCCAAAAAGACGGCGACCAAAACGTCTGCAACGTCTGCGGCGAAAAAGACGACCGATGCCAAAAAAACAACAACTGTCAAAAAGACTGTGGCCGTAAAGAAGACCGCCGCCAAGAAGGCTGCGGAGAAGACGGAGAGCTAAACCTCCCGGGCCACGGACCAGGCGGCCTGAAACATGGCCTCCAGCTCCAGGTCCCGCTGCTCCATCAGGGCGTCGGAGAGCCTGTCCAGCCGTTCCCGCTGGGGCTGGGGCAGCTCCCCCCGGAGGGCGTTCAGAAGCGCCTCCGCCAGGGAGTCCGCCTCAGCGTAATCGCGGCCCGTCAGAAAGGCGGTAAAGCGGTTTTCCAGGGTATAATCGTAGAGGGCCTGCATGGTGCCGGTCATAAAACCATCTCCAAATATCGCAGTTTAACTTCGTGTTTATGATACACGAAGTTAAACTGCGTGTCAAGAGGAGCCGTATGAAAATTTTTGCACAACGGATCAAGGAACTGCGCAAAGAGAAAAAGAAGACACAAGTGGAAATAGCCGCGATTTTTGAGATCAGTGTCCGGCAGTATCAGAATTACGAGGGCGGGATCAACTATCCCGACGTGGCCGGACTCATCAAAATCGCGGACTACTTCGGCGTGACCACGGACTATCTGCTGGGACGCAGCGACAGGAGGGATTGAAGGGATGAACGTGACAGTGATCGGCGCCGGACTGGCGGGCAGCGAATGCGCCTGGCAGCTGGCACAGCGGGGCATTCAGGTGGACCTGCGGGAGATGAAGCCCCGGAAGCGCACGCCCGCCCATGTCACCGATGACTTCGCGGAGCTGTGCTGCTCCAACTCCCTGCGCTCCGACCAGCTGGAGAACGCCGTGGGGCTGCTGAAGGAGGAGCTGCGCCGTCTGGACAGTCTGATCCTGTCCTGCGCCGACGCCACCCGGGTGGAGGCCGGCGGCGCCCTGGCGGTGGACCGCCACGGCTTTGCCAGAATGGTGACGGAGAAGATCCGCTCCCATCCCAACATCACCGTGACGGAGGGCGAGGTGACGGACATCCCGGCGGAGGGCGACGTGGTGGTGGCCTCCGGCCCCCTGACCTCCGACGCCCTGGCGGACAGGCTCCAGTCCCTGCTGGGAGAGGAGACGGCCCTCCACTTCTACGACGCGGCGGCGCCTCTGGTGTCCGCCGCCAGCGTGGACATGGACAAGGCGTGGATGGGCTCCCGCTACGACCGTGGGACGGCGGATTATGTCAACTGCCCCATGACGGAGGCGGAGTACGACGCCTTCTGGAACGCCCTGACCACCGCCCAGGAGGCAGAGGTCCACGGCTTTGAGGACAAGATGGTCTTCGAGGGCTGCATGCCCGTGGAGGTGATGGCCCGCCGTGGCCACGACACCCTGTGCTACGGCCCCCTGAAGCCCCGGGGATTGAAGGACCCCCGGACGGGGAAGGAGCCCTACGCCGTGGTGCAGCTCCGCCGGGACAATTCCGACGGCACCGTGTACAATCTGGTGGGCTTTCAGACCCATCTGCGGTTCCCGGAGCAGCGGCGGGTGTTCTCCATGATCCCCGCCCTCCACGACGCGGAGTTCCTGCGCTACGGCGTCATGCACCGCAACACCTTCCTGGACTCTCCCCGTCTGCTGGACCGGTACTACCGGCTGAAAAGCGACCCGCGGATCTCCTTCGCCGGACAGATGACCGGCGTGGAGGGCTACGTGGAGTCCGCCGCCAGCGGCTTCCTGGTGGGCGTGGAGACGGCCCGGCGGCTGCTGGGCCGGCCGCCGGTGGACTTCCCTCAGGAGACGGCCATCGGCGCGCTGGGGCTGTATATCTCCAACCAGTCGGTGACGGTGTTCCAGCCCATGAACATCAACTTCGGCATCATCCCGCCCCTGGACCACCGGGTGAAGGGAAAGAGAAATAAAAACGCCGAGCTGTCGGCCCGGGCGCTGGCTATCATCGACGGATTGAAGGAGGAAATACTGCCATGAAGATCATCGTAGATGCCATGGGCGGCGACAACGCCCCCCAGGCTATCGTACAGGGCGCGCTGGACGCGGCCAAGGGTCTGGGCGTGAACGTCCTGCTGGTGGGCCGGACGGAGGAGATCCTCCGGGCCGTGGAGGCCTGCGGCGAAAAGACGCTGCCCGCCGGCGTGGAGATCCACAACGCCACGCAGGTGGTGGAGATCGCCGATGATCCGGCCTTCGCCTTCAAGCAGAAGAAGGACTCCTCCCTGACGGTGGGATTGAACCTGCTGCGGGACGGCGCGGGAGACGCCTTCGTCTCCGCCGGTTCCACCGGCGCGCTGCTGTCCGGCGCCACGCTGGTGGCAAAGCGCATCCGGGGCATCCGCCGGGCGGCCATGGCCCCCCAGGTGCCTTGCCTGGACGGCCACTTCGTGCTGTGCGACTGCGGCGCCAACGCCGAGTGTACGGCGGAGTATCTGCTGCAATTCGCCTATCTGGGCAGCTTCTACGCCAAGCGGATGATGGGCATTGAGAATCCCCGGGTGGCGCTGCTGAACATCGGCGCCGAGGAGGAGAAGGGCGACGCCCTGCGCCACGAGGCCTATGCCGTGCTGAAGGCCGCCGGTGAGGCGGGACGGGTGAATTTCACCGGCAACATCGAGGCCACGGACGCCATGCTGGGCGGTGCGGACGTGGTGGTGGCCGACGGCTTCACCGGAAACGTCATGCTCAAGAGCATGGAGGGCACCGCCAAGTTCCTGAGCAAGGAACTGAAGAAGCTGTTCCTGTCCGGCACGAAGACCAAACTGGCGGCGCTGCTGGTGAAGAACGATCTGGATGATTTCAAGAAGCTGATGGACCCCAGCGAGATCGGCGGCACGCCCTTCCTGGGCATCTCCAAGCCGGTGATCAAGGCCCACGGCTCCTCGGACGCCAGAGCCATTTACAACGCCGTCCGGCAGGCCCGGGACTTCGCTGCCAGCGGCTTCATCCAGGACATCGAGGCCAATATCGAATACATGAAAGTGACGACTTCTTCGGAAAAAGCCTGATTCCCTATTGACAGGGCGGCGGAGGTTGCCGTATGATACCGTCAATAGGGAAGGCGGCATTGGAAAATGCCCCTGAGAAATCCAATGATCCCGTTAAGGAGTGAACAGAGCACATGTCAATCGAGGAAGTATTTCAGACAATGCAGGAACTGGTGGCGGAGCAGTTCGCCAAGGAGCCGGAGGAAGTCACCATGAGCACCTCGTTCGAGGATGATCTGGGCGCAGATTCCGTGGACTTGGTGGAGTTGGTCATGGCCATGGAGGAGGAGTTCGATGTGGGTGAACTCCAGGAAGAGGAACTGTCGGGCATCCGGACCGTGGGCGATGCCGTGCGCTGCATTGCCGGAAAGATCAGCGAGTGAATTATGGGCGGAGGACGCTTCGCCGCCGGCGAAGCGTCCTTCTGTTTTGCCCTCCGCTGTGGAGGACGTGACAGGGCATCGGAACAGACGGCGAAGCATATCATGCCTGCTGTCAAAGGCGCAATGTCCGAGATCGCACGGTCCTCTCCACCGGATGTTCCGGCATTTTCCGGGGCCGGAGAAAAATTGGTATTGCAGAGGCGTCCCGCCATCCGCGGGGCGCCTTGTCAGAAAGGACGCATCATGGAGGGTCTGGAACAAAAACTGAATTATACGTTTCGGGACAGGCAGCTGCTCAGCGAGGCGCTGAATCACAGCTCCTATGCCAACGAGCACCGGAACGCTCACATCAGGAGCAACGAGCGGCTGGAGTTTCTGGGGGACTCCGTACTGGGCTTTGTGACGGCGGAATTTCTGTTCATCCAGCATCCGGACCTGCCGGAGGGCGACCTGACCCGCATCCGGGCGGCGCTGGTGTGCGAACAGAGCCTCTATGAGGTGGCGCAGAAGCTGGAGCTGGGCAAATACCTGAAGCTGGGCAAGGGCGAAGAGGCCGGCGGCGGCCGCACCCGGACATCCATCCTGGCGGACGCCACGGAGGCGGTGTTCGCCGCCGTGTATCTGGATGGCGGCATGGCCGCCGCGTCGTCCCTCATCCACCGCGTCCTGCTGGAGGCGGAGAAGGAGGAGGTCGTGGAGGAGCGCCGGAAGGACTACAAGACGGCGCTGCAGGAGCTGGTCCAGCGCCAGGCCAATCAGGACCTGACCTACCGCATGGCGGGGGAGACGGGTCCGGACCACAACAAGACTTTCGTGGCGGAGGTGCTGCTGAACGGCGAGCTCATTGGCACCGGCACCGGTCACAGTAAGAAGGAAGCGGAGCAGGACGCCGCCGGTGCGGCGCTGGCAAAGCTGACGGGAAAGAATTGACAAAGAGGAGGACCGTCCTTGGGGCGGCCCTCTTTTTTTGCCGTCCTGGGCGTCCGCGGAAATAGCACTGGAATTTGACATGGAACCGTGCTATACTGAAACTACTCTTGGCCTGCCGGGAGCAAGTATACGAAATTAGGAGCGTGAGACTGTGTCTCTGTTGTCATCCATTGTTTTAGGGCTGGTCCAGGGACTGGCCGAATTTCTGCCCATCTCCAGCTCCGGCCATCTGGCCATCGCGGAGCGTCTGCTGAGCTCCTTCCACGCGGCGGATATCCCGGCGTTTTTCGACGTGCTGCTGCATCTGGGCACGCTGGTGGCGGTGTTCATCGCCTATTGGGGAGAGATCCGGGATATGATCGTGGAGTTCTTCCGGGGCGTGGGCGATCTGATCCACGGAACCACCCCTGCGCCGGTGCCTCCGGCCCGGCGGCTGATCCTGCTGATCATCGTGGGCACGCTGCCGCTGTTTGCCATCCTGCCCATCAAGGACACCATCGAGGGCCTGTCCGACAATCTGCTGTTTGTGGGCGTGGCGCTGATTTTCACCGGCTGCCTGCTGTATGCCAGCGACCGGGTCCGGAAGGGACGCAAGACGGAGCGGAACGCCACCATGCTGGACGTTCTGCTGGTGGGCGTGGCACAGGCCGTGGCCACCTGCCCCGGCATCTCCCGCTCCGGCACCACCATCACCGCCGGCTGCTTCCGCGGCTTTGACCGCAAATTCGCCGTGCGCTACTCCTTCCTGATGTCCATTCCCGCCGTTCTGGGTGCCAATATCCTGAGCCTGAAGGACGCGGTGGAGGCGGGCATCATCTGGGCCGACGTGCCTGTTTACATCGTGGGCGTTGTGGTAGCGGCCGTCTCCGGCTACTTCTGCATCCGCCTGCTGAAGATGATCGCGGACAAGGGAAAATTCGGCTGGTTCGCGTATTACTGCTGGGCCATCGGCGCGCTGACGCTGGGATTGAACATCCTGGGCTGAGACACGGGCCGGATTTTCCCAGGCACGCCAAAGGCGTGCCCACCGCGGCAGCGGCGTGACAGAATCCGGCGCTTCCCATGGACCGAAGGTCCACGCGAAGAAATTCAGCTGGTTCGCCTATTACTGCTGGGCCATCGGCGCGCTGACGCTGGGATTGAACATCCTGGGCTGAGACACGGGCCGGATTTTCCTGCCGGATCTGCGCTCCGGATAACATCCACAACGCATCACTGAAGATGGAGGTATCACTGTGGCAACGACCACTTCCAAAAAGACCACAACGAAAAAGACCACATCCACATCCGCCAAAGGTTCCAGCCGCGGCGGCTCCCGGAGCGGGAAGAATACCCAGCCGGAGAAGCGGCCCATCCGCCGGGAGGTATGGGGCATTGTGCTACTGGTGCTGACCCTCTGCGTGGGCGTGAGTTACTTTGGGATTTCCGCGCTGTTCATCGACTGGTTCGCCATGCTGCTGAAGGGGCTTCTGGGCTACGGCTATTGGCTGGCGGGGCCAGCGCTGCTGCTGTCGGCCATGATCCTGCTGTTCCACCACGGACGGCCTGTGACGCTGCGGGTGACCTGCTCCCTGATGCTGCCGGTGCTGTTCGGCGCACTGGGACACATGGTACTGTGCGGAGAGACCTACTCTGCCTCGCCCACCATCCTGACATACCTGTGGTCTGACGGCGTCGCCATGGAGAGCGGCGGCGCACTGGCCGGGCTTCTGGCGGAGGGCTCCGTGGCGGTGTTCTCCAAGATCGCCTCCATCATCCTCTTCACGGCGCTGTTCGCGGTGCTGGCTATGGTGGCGCTGCGGCTGACGGTGGGGGCCATCATCGAAAAGAGCCGGAACCGTCCCCGTTATGAGGAGGAGCCGGACTATCCCGCCGAGCCCGCCATCCGCATGGTGCCCATTGAGGAGCCCAAGCGGCCCGCCCAGACCAACAAGCCCAAGCCCGTCATCGACATCCCCCTGGACGGGGAGGAGCCCGCAGCGCCTGCCAAAAAGCCGGGCCTGTTCACCGGCTTCTTCCGCCATAAATCCGAGCAGATGCGCACTCCGGATCAGGTCCTGTCGGAGACGCCGGCGGTGCCTCCTGTCACCGCTCCTGCTGCACCGGCCGCTCCGGCTGAGGAAGCGCCCATTGTGGTCCGGGCGTCCACCATCACGAAGGCGCCGCCCACCGCGGCGGAGGAGCCTGTCCCAGCCATGGAGCAGCGCACACCGGCACCGGCACCGGCCATCCCGGCGGCAGCGCCTGCTGTTCAGGCACCTGCCGAGAGCAAAAAGAAGAACGCCGCCGAGCTGGCGGCCGCCACCGCCGCCGTCACGGAGGAGATCGAACAGAAGGCGGCCATGGAAGGGGACGAGGTCTATCAGTATCCCCCCATCACGCTGCTGAGCGAGAACCGGGGCGGCAACTACGCTGAGGCGGGGGCTGAACTGCGGAACAACTCCCGCCGTCTGGCGGAGACGCTGGCCAGCTTCGGCGTGGACGCCACGGCGGGCGAGGTGATCCACGGCCCCTCCGTCACCCGGTATGAGTTCGTGCTGGACCAGGGCGTCAAACTCAGCAAGATCACCAATCTGGCAGACGACATCGCCCTGGCGCTGGGCGCCACCGGCGTCCGCATCGCCCCCATTCCGGACAAGATCTCCGTGGTGGGCATTGAGGTGCCCAACAAGCAGGTGACGCCGGTGCTGATCCGGGACGTCATCGAGTCCCGGGCCTTCACGGAGCACAAGTCCAACGTGGCCTTCGCCGTGGGCAAGGACATCAGCGGCAGCTGCGTGGTGGGCAACATCGGCAAGCTTCCCCATGTGCTCATCGCCGGTACCACCGGCTCCGGCAAATCTGTCTGTACCAACTCCCTCATCGTCAGCCTGATCTACAAGTCTTCCCCGGAGGACGTGCGGTTCATCATGGTGGACCCCAAAATGGTAGAGCTGGCGCCCTATAACGGCATCCCCCACCTGCTGATCCCGGTGGTGACGGACCCGAAAAAAGCTGCCGGCGCCCTCCAGTGGGCGGTGTACGAGATGATGAAGCGCTATAAGCTGTTCTCGGAACACAACGTCAAGGACCTGGCGGGCTACAACGCCCTGGCCAAGACCACCGACGAGTTGGAGCACATGCCCTCCGTGGTGGTGGTCATCGACGAGCTGGCGGACCTGATGCTGGTGGCGGCGAAAGAGGTGGAGGAGTCCATCTGTCGGGTGGCCCAGATGGGCCGCGCCGCCGGCGTCCATCTGGTCATCGCCACCCAGCGGCCCTCTTCCGACGTGATCACCGGCCTGATGAAGGCCAACATCCCCTCCCGCATCGCCTTCGCCGTGGCGTCCTCCCTGGAGTCCCGCATCATTCTGGACACCACCGGCGCGGAGAAGCTGGTGGGCAAGGGCGACATGCTCTATGCCCCGCTGGGCGTGGGAAAGCCCATCCGCGTCCAGGGCTGCTTCATCTCCCCGGAGGAGATCGAGCAGGTGGTGGCTTTCGTCAAGCAGAACGGCGAGACGCAGTACGACGACGAGGTCATCGCTAAGATCGAGGAATCCGTCCAGGAGAAGGAAAAGGGCGGAAAGGGCGGCGGCGCAGCTGCCGCGTCCCAGGATGTCTCCGCCGACGAGGGCGACGAGCTGCTGCCCGCCGCCGTGGATGTGGTGCTGGAGACGGGACAGGCCTCCGTGTCCATGCTCCAGCGGCGCCTGAAGTTGGGCTACTCCCGGGCCGCCCGTCTGGTGGACCAGATGGAGGAGCGGGGCATCGTAGGACCCTTTGAGGGCTCCAAGCCCAGGCAGCTCCTCATCACCAAGGAGAAGTGGGAGGAGATGAAGATGGGCGACATCATGTCTGCTCAGCCCCCTGCCGACGCCGGAATGGACGGGGAATAAGCGGGGAAGCGGCTCCGGGAATCGTCCCGCCCCGGAAACATTGCGGAGACGGGAAAATTTTTTCCGCTCCCATCCGTCTGAACCCATCGAACAGCCTGCCGAAAAGTCTGGCTTTCCGGCAGGCTGAAATTTATTGGAAAGGGGCGGCACTCCAGTGAAAAAGCGGAGGCCACGCAGGATAAAAGAGCCGTATCAGACGGCTGAAAAACCGGAAGATCACGAAACAGAGCCCCGCGGGAGATCCCGCGGGGCTCTGCCATATGGTTTTCCCGGATCCGTCGCTGCAGCGATGTCTGCGTAGAACCGGACCGCATTGTCGAGATCCTCCTCATCGGGCCGTCCCTTGGCGATGCCGCCGATGGAGTTTGAAGGGGCCGAAGGTGTTGAAGCCCAGACAGCCGTATTCCCCCAGAATGACGGCCTTTTTGTCTTTGACGGCTTTTGCGATGGCCTCGGTGTACCCTTTTTTCTCAACGCCGCAGGTGTAGAGGAAGAAGACCTTCTTTCCGGCAGGGAGGTTTCTCTCCGCGAACTGCAGGACGCACTTGTGGAATTTGGAGTAATAGATGCCGGAGGCGAAACCGATCAGGTCATATCCCGCAAGGTCGGCGGTGTCGGTTTTGACTGCGTCGATGAGGGTGATGTGGAAGCGCCGGGCAATGGCGTCCAGTACTTTTTTTGTATTGCCATGGTGGGCGGAGTAATAGATCACTGCTGTTTTCATACTGATTTCTCCTTGCTTTATCATCATATATCCAATATACTGTATCTGAAAACCATGTACAAGTACGCAATTTGAATGTACTTGGTATGTTTGAGTGTACTGGAGAGGCCTATGAAAAAGGACATGACAGCGGAGGAATATCTGCACAGAGTGCTGTCGGATGATGTGCGGGACGACTGCCCCATGCGGCGCACCCTGGAGCTGCTCAGCGGGAAGTGGAGGACCCATATCATATACGAACTGTGCAAAAAACCGTCCTGCCGGTTCGGAGAGCTGAAAAAGGCGCTTCCCCGCATTACGAATACCATGCTGACCAAAACACTGCGGGAGCTGGAGGACCTGGGGATCGTCCGCCGGGAACAGTTCAATGAGATCCCGCCCCATGTGGAGTATTCGCTGACAGAGCAGGGCAGGGCGCTGCTGCCGGTGTTTTTTGAACTGGCCAGGTGGGGGGAGGCATACCTGAAGGAATGACTGCCTGTTCCCGCGGGACCGGAGCATGTTTTTTCACCGGCGGAGAGACGGAAAACCCCGACAGATTCCCGTCTTGACAAATCCGGCCAAATCCGTATAATAGAACTAATCAACGCAGTGACAAAGCCAGCTTTCTGAAACCGGCTCCAGCGAGAGGGGATTGGTGCAAGCCCTCAGCCCACGCCAGAGAGCAGCCACTTTTGAGCGGCCTGCGACGAGCAGGACGGTTCATCCCCGATAGCGGATGACATGAGATGTCCCTTCCGGGAGGAGGGACAGATCAGGGTGGTACCGTGGAAAGTAGTTTCCGCCCCTGACGCAGGTCAGGGGCGTTTTTTTATCGCTTCACGGACGCATTTTGATACTGCCGTTCTGCCCCGCGGTGGCCGCCGGTCACGAGGCATTCACAATCCATCAAGGAGGTTATTTCCATGCGCTTTTCCAGAAAGATCGAGAGCTGCAACCTGTCTCCCATCCGTAAATTCCATCCCTATGCCGTGGAGGCAGAGGCCCGCGGCCGGAAGATCTATCACCTGAACATCGGACAGCCGGACATTGAGACGCCCAAGGAGTTCTTCACGGCCATCCAGAATTTCAAGGACCCCGTGCTGGCCTACGCGCCCTCCGCGGGCATCCCGGCCTACGTGGAGTCCGTCCGGGGGTATTACAAGAGCCTGGGCATCGAACTGGACACCGGGGACATCCTGGCCACCAACGGCGGCAGCGAGGCCCTACAGATCGTCCTCCAGTGCATTCTGGACGAGGGGGACGAGGTGTTGATCCCCGAGCCCTTCTACCCCAACTACAACACCTTTACCCGTCTGGCGGGCGGCGTGGTCCACCCCATCCCCACCTCCGCCGAGGAGGGCTTCTTCTATGGCGACCGGGACCGCATCGAGGCGGAGATCACCCCCAGGACCAAGGCCATCCTCATCACCAATCCCGGCAACCCCACCGGCGCCATCCTGTCGCCGGAATCCACCCGGATGATCGCCGACGTGGCCCGGGACCATGATCTGTTTGTCATCGCCGATGAGGTGTACCGGGAGTTCGTCTACGGCGATGAGAAGATCGTCAGCCTGGCGGAGTTCCCGGATGTGGCCCAGAACGTGGTCATCATCGACTCCATCTCCAAGCGCTTCTCCGCCTGCGGCGCCCGCATCGGCGCCCTGATCTCCCGAAACAAGGAGCTGATGGGCCAGGCCATGAAGGTCTGCCAGGGCCGTCTGTGCTGCTCCACCCTGGATCAGCTGGGCGCCGCCGCCCTGTACTCCGCGGGACCGGCCTATTTCGCCGCCCAGAAGGAGGAGTACCACCGCCGTCGGGACACGGTGATGGAGAAGCTGGCCCAGATCCCCGGCGTGGTGTGCAAGTGTCCGGAGGGCGCCTTCTATCTGATGGCCAAGATCCCCGTGGACAACGCCGACGACTTCCAGAAGTGGCTGCTGACGGACTTCGAGGACAACGGCGACACCGTGATGTTTGCCCCCGGCGAGCAGTTCTACGGCACCCCCGGCAAGGGAAAGGATGAGATCCGCATCGCGTACGTATTGAAGCAGGCCGACCTGGAGCGGGCCATGGACCTGCTGGCCCTGGGTATCCGGGCATATCAAGGAAGGAGTTTTGGAAAATGATTCGTCATATCGTCATGTGGAAGTTCCGTCCCGGCACGGAAAAGGAGCAGGAGGAGTTCCTGACGGGCCTCCGGAATTTGCAGGGGGTCATTCCCCAGCTGCTGAAGTCCGAGGTGGCTGTCAACGTGGCCCCCGGCAACTATGACGCCGTGCTGGTGTCGGAGTTCGCGTCTCTGGAGGACCTGGACGCCTACAAGAACGATCCCCGCCACAAGGCGGTCTCCGCCCTGTGCAAGTCCATCCGGGAGGACCGGGTGGCCGTGGACTACGAGTTTTAAGATCAGACCAGAACATAACAGACGCCCCGGAGCCGCATGGCTCCGGGGCGTTTTCGCGGAAAACAGAAAACTTTCCGGACCGGTCAGGCCCTTTCCACATAGTTTGATAGTGAAAATTGAAAGCGGAGGGGTCCGTATGACAAACACGGTACATTTCTTTTTGGGCGCCAACAGCGGCAATGGATACCAGAGCCTGTTCGGACAGCTGACGGAGGATCGGACGCTGTACGACATGGTGATTCTGAAGGGGCCGCCGGGAACAGGGAAGTCCACGTTCCTGAAGCTGGTGGGGGAGGCCATGGAGGCTGTGGGTACGGCAGTGGAGTACATCCACTGCGCCGGCGCGCCGGACTCGCTGGACGGCGTCCTCCTGCCGGAGCTGCGCTGCGCCCTGACGGACGGTACGGCGCCCCACCTCCTGGAGCCCCGGTACCCCCTGGCGGTGCAGCGGTGTCTGGATCTGGGACGGCTGTGCGACATCACTGCCGCGAAAGCCGCCAGGGACGAGGTCATCCGTCTCACGGACGGCGAGGCGTCGGCCTATGGCCGGGCCTTCCACGCCCTGAAGGCCGCCCGGCAGGTGGAACTGGACACGGCGTCCGCTGTCCGCCGGACCGTGGACTGGGCGCGGCTGGAGCGGCGGGTGGAGGGCATCGCCCGCCGGGAGCTGCGGCAGCGGGGAACGGAAGCGGGAACCACCGCCCTGCGGTTCCTGGGCACCATGACCCATCAAGGGCCCGTCTGGCGCTTCGACACGGTGGAGGCCCTATGTCCCAGGGTCTACGAGCTGGCGGACAGCTGCGGTCTGGCGGGAGGTACGCTGGAATATCTGCGGGAGACGGCGGCGGAGCGGGGCTGGAACACGGTGGCCTGTCCGGCGCCGGAGGAGCCGGACCGTCTGGAACACCTGCTGATCCCCGGATTGGGGCTGGCCTTTGTCACGTCCCACCCCGGCATGGAGTGGCCCGGCAAGGCGTACCGCCGCCTGCGGCTGGACGCCATGGCCCAGCCGGAGAACCGTGCCCGGGTCCGGTTCGAGAGCCGTATGGCCCGGCTGCTGCGGCAGGAGGCCGTGGCAGCGCTGGGGGAGGCCAAGGAGGCCCACGACGCCCTGGAGGCGCTGTACCATCCCTACGTGGACTTCGACGGCGTCCGGACACTGGCGGCCCTGGAGACGGCCCGGCTGCTGGCGTGGCAGAGCAGTATGCGGTAGCACGGGGACGGATTCCTTGTTGCTTGGAAGAAGAAAGAATGCCGAAAAGGGTCCGCCGGAGGGCGGACCCTTTTCATGCGAATCGGCACGGAGGCGCCTTATCCCCGCCCGTCTTTCGGGAGGGCGTTCATGTTTTTCGACGCCGTGGCCTTCATGGACCTGACGGACAACACGCACACAAGGACCGTCAGGATATCGGCGGCGGGCTGGGAGAAATAGATGCCGGTGACGTCCAGCAGTTTGGGCAGCGTCATGATGAAGGGAACGTAGAACAGGCCCTGACGGATCAGGGACAGGAACAGTCCGTACCGGGAGGCGCCGATGGTCTGATAGGTGATGGTCATCATGTAGCACAGACCGAAGGCGGGATACAGGATCATCTGGGAGATCAGCAGCCGTCTGCCGTAATCCACGATGACCGGATTGCGGTTGAACAGCAGGATCAGCGGCTTCGACAGCAGGATATAGACCGCCGCCACCAGCACCGTCAGCAGCAGAGAGCCCTTCAGCGCGAAGCGCACCGACTGATGGAACCGGTCCTCGTCCCTGGCGCCGAAGGCATAGGAGGCCACCGGCTGATAGCCCTGCATGAAGCCCATGACCACGTAGCAGCCGATGAGGACCAGCCGCTGGACCACGCCGTAGGCGGCGATGATCTCATCGGACTGAGGGAGGGACGCGGCGGCGATGTTGGTGAGGGAGGAGGCCACCGACAGGCAGATCTGGATGACCGCCGTGGGGATGCCGATGAGGGTGACGGTCTTCATCAGATCCCAGCTGGGCCGGAACGCCCGGACCCGGATCTTGATAATGGACCGGCCGCTGGCATAGAACCAGACCAGAATGAAGAAGGTGACGAACTGGGAGACAGTGGTGGCCAGGGAGGCGCCTGCCACGCCCATGTTCAAGCCCCAGCTGAACATGAATACAGGGTCCAGGGCGATGTTCAGCAGGGCGCCGGTGATGACCGCGATAGAGGAGATCCGCACGGAGGACTCGGCTCTGGCGGCGCAGTTCATGCTCTGGGCGGGCAGATTGGCCAGGGCGGCCACGAACATCCAGAAGGCGTAGTCCTCCGCCAGGGGCAGGGAGGCGTCCGAGGCGCCGAAGGCCCGCATCAGCGGTTCCATGAAGACGATGCCGCCCACGCACAGCAGAATGCCGATGAGCATGGAGATGCCGATGATGGTGGTAATGGTGCGGCTGGCGCCCTCAGGGTCCTTGGCCCCCAGCTGACGGCCCGCCAGAACGGCGGCGCCGGCGGCAAAGATGTTTTCGATGGACACCATGATCAGCAGCAGGGGGACGGTGACGCCCACCGCCGTCAGGGCGATGTCGGAGTCCAGCATCCCGATGTACGCGGTGTCCACCAGATTGTAGACGGCCTTGGCCAGCAGCGCCAGCGTGGCCGGAACGGCCAGCCGGACGATGGCCTTGGAGGGACGCATGTCCCCCAGAATGGATTGCGTTTTGGTTTCTTTCTCAGACATTTCCATGCTCCTCTCCTGCGATCACGCCATAGAGCAGGATGTTCAATGCCTGACGGCAGTTCTGTTCTCTGGCTTCAAATTCCAATGGGTCGGTCCCCGTCATCTGATGGCGGGCGTTAATGAAATCCTGAAACTGCCGGAAGGTCTCGATGACGTCCGCTTTCGTGATATTGGGACGCAGGGAGACGGGGGCCAGCAGCCGCTCCAGGATCTGCGCGTTCAGGGCGTCAAATTCCTGTTTCCGCTTCTGGATCCCGGTGCGCAGATGGGCGGGCGGCGTGATGACCGCCTCGCAGAAGATCCGCTGATAGACCGGATGCTCCCGGAAAAACACCATGCGGGCCGTGAAATACCGCTCCAGCTGTTCCTCAGCGGTGCCCTGCTCCGGCTGCATATGGGTCCGGATAAAGCCGGTGAGCAGATCGAAGCACTCCCCCACGCAGGCCAGAAACAGATCGTCCTTGGTGTCAAAATAGTGGTAAATGATCCCTTTTGAGAGATCGTCGGTGCAGACATGGTTGATGGAGCTGGCGCCGTACCCCTGGGCGGAGAATTCCGCCAGAGCGCTGTCCATGATCCGCCGCCGCGTCTGCTGATTCTTTTCTTCCCGTTTCATTCCATCACCTCTAAAGATTGACCACTCGGTCGATTTATCGATGATAGCACAAATTGACCGAGTGGTCAATATTTTTTGCGTAGTTTTCGAACCATCTCTGCGGATGTCAGATGACGGGCGGCACGGGACCGGCGGGGGCGGCGGGACGGTGAAAGACCCCCGCGGACATCGCGCCGGATGCCCGCGGGGGTCCTGAAACTTTACAGAAAAGGAGACATCACGCCCTGGCCAGATAGTCGGCGCAGCAGCGGCCCGCCGCTTCGGCCAGCGCCGCCTCGTCCACGTTCACCAGACGACCCTCCTTCACCACGACCTTGCCGCCCACAACGGTGTAGTCCACCGGGCCCCGGAGGCCCACCGTGGCCAGCACGGCGCCGGGATCGTCCATGGCGCCGGTGAGCTCCAGACGCCGGGTGTCCACTAGGAACAGGTCCGCGCACTTGCCCACGGCCAGCTGGCCGATGTCGTCCCGGCCCAGAAGCCGGGCGCTGCCCCGGGTGGCCATCTTCAGCACGTCATAGCCGCTGGGGGCATCGGCGCTGGAGTGGAGCCGGTGGAGCAGGAAGCACACCCGCAGTTCCTCCAGCAGGGAGGAGCCGTCGTTGGAGGCGGAGCCGTCCACCGCCAGCCCCACGGGGACGCCCAGCCGCAGCATCTCCGGGATCCGTGCCACGCCGGAGGCCAGCTTCATGTTGGAGATGGGACAGTGGGCCACGCCGGTGCCGGTGCGGGCCAGCTCCCGCAGCTCCCCGTCGTTGAAGTGGATGCCGTGGGCGTACCACACGTCCGGTCCCGTCCAGCCCAGAGAGGCCATATATTCCAGGGGCCGCATGTGGTGGTGCTCCAAGGTATAGCGCTCTTCGTCCTTCGTCTCCGCCACATGGGTGTGGAGCCGGACGCCGTACTGCCGGGCCAGGATGGCGCTCTGCCGCAGCAGCTCACCGGACACGGAGAAGGGGGAGCAGGGGGCCAGGGCCACCTGCCGCATGGAGCCGAAGGAGGGATCGTGATACGTCTCGATGGCGTGGACGGAGTCCCGCAGGATCTCGTCCACCGTCTGGACCACGCTGTCCGGCGGCAGGCCGCCGTCCTTTCTGGACAGGTCCATGCTGCCCCGGGAGGCGTGGAACCGGATGCCCAACTCCTCCGCGGCGGCGAACTGGGCGCCCAGCAGATCCCCGGCCCCGGCGGGGAAGACGTAGTGGTGGTCGAAGCAGGTGGTGCAGCCGTATTTCAGCAGCTCCCCGCAGCCGGTCAGGGTGGACAGCCGGACGGTCTCTGCGTCCAGGCCCTTCCAGATCTCGTACAGGGTAGTGAGCCAGTCGAACAGCTCCATGTTCTGGACCTGGGCCAGATTCCGGGAGAACACCTGATACAGGTGGTGATGGGTGTTGACAAGGCCGGGATAGCAGGCGAAATGGCTGCCGTCCAGCACGGTGTCCGCCGTCTCATGGGGCAGGGCGGGGGCGATGGCCCGGATGACGCCGTCCTCGGCGTAGAGATCCGCGCCGTGAAGTACCGGCGTATCGTCGCCGCAGGTGACCAGTGTCTGGATGTTCCGGATCAGAAGAGAGGGCATGTGCAATGCTCCTTTCGTGGTTTTGTTGATACCAGTATAAGAGATGCGGCGGGAAAAAGCAACGGAAAGCCGTTGGAAAAGCCCCGTGCCGGTCTGTGGACGGCGCGGGGCTGACGGACGATCACTTTTTCCCGGTGGAGACAGGCGTCTGTCCCTCCGGCGTCCCGCCGCCGATGGCCTTTTGCGGCTTCACATGGCGCCAGTACCGGCTGGTTTTGGCGAAGACCGGCTCGCAGAGGTACAGCGTGGCGGGCATGACGAAGATGCTGATGACGGCGGAGATGATGGAGCCCCGGGCCAGCATGACACAGATGGCGCCGATGAGGTCGATCTCCGACACGAAGGACACGCCCAGCGTGGCGCAGAACAGCACCAGGGCGCTGGTGATGATGGAGGCGTCGGCGGAGTCGGCGGCGATGCGGATGGCCTCCCGCCGGCTGCGTCCGATGCGGATCTCCTCCCGGAAGCGGGTGGTCATGAGAATGGCGTAGTCCACGGTGGCGCCCAGCTGGACGCAGCTGATGATGGTGGGGGCGATGAAGGGGGTGGAGGTGTCGGTGAAATAGGGGATGCCCTGGTTGATGAAGATGGCCAGCTCAATGGTGGCCACCAGCACCAGCGGCACGGAGACGGACTGGAAGGTCAGGGCGATGATCAGGAAGATGGCGGCGATGGAGATGTAGTTAGTGACCTGGAAGTCCACGGCGGAGGTCTCGATGAGGTCGTTGGTCATGGCGGCCTCGCCGGTGATCATGGCGTCGGGGTCGTACTGCTTCAGGATGGCGTTCAGTTCCACCAGCTGATTCGCCACCTGATCGGAGGCGGTCTCATAGCTGGAGTTCACCATCATCAGCTGATAGCCGCCCTGCTTCAGCATATCCTTCAGCGCGCTGGGGATGAAGAAATCGGGGATGCCGGTGCCCAGCATGGAGTGGTAGGACAGCACGGAGGTGACGCCCTTTACGTCCTTGACGGCGCTTTCCAATTCGTTCATGTCCGTGGAGGTGATGTCGTCCCGGAGGATGATGAAGTGGGACGTGGCCATGTCGAAGTCGTCCTTCAGCTTCTCGTTGGACACGATGGAGTCCAGATCCCGGGGCAGGGACTCATCCAGCTTGTAGTAGATGGGCGCGTGGTCCTGGGCGTAGAAGGCGGGGAGGAACAGCGCCAGGAACAGCACCAGAAAGGCCTTGCTGTGGCGGATGATGAAACTGTTGGCTCTGTCCAGATTGGGCAGCAGGGTCCGGTGCTGATGACGGGTGATCTGTTTGTCGAAGATCAGCAGCAGGGAGGGCAGCACCAGAATGACGGTGGCCACGCCCAGCACCACGCCCTTGGCCATGACGATGCCGATGTCCCGCCCCAGGGTCAGGCGCATGAAGCACAGGGCCAGAAAACCGGCGATGGTGGTGAGGGAGCTGCCGGAGAGGGACGTGAAGGCCGCCACAATGGCCTGGGCCATGGCGTCCCGCTCGTCATCGTAGTTCTGCCGCTCCTCCTCGTACCGGCGGTAGAGGAAGATGGAGTAGTCCATGGTGACGCCCAGCTGCAAGACGGCGGCGATGGCCTTGGTGATGTAGGAGATCTCCCCCAGAAAGACATTGCTGCCGAAATTGTAGATGATGGCCAGTCCGATGCTGACGATGAACACGAAGGGCAGCACGGTGGACTCCAGGGTCAGGCTCATGGCGATGAGGGCCAGCACCACCGCCAGCCCCACGAACACCGGCAGTTCCTTGTCCATCAGGACACGGGTGTCCCGGATGACCACGGAGAAGCCCGCCAGGAAGCACTTCTCATTGCAGACCTTCCGCACCTGGTCGATGGCCTCCATGGTCTCGTCGGAGGCGCCGGGGTGGTCGTACTGAATGATCATCATGGTAGAGCCGTCGGAGAAGAAGATGTCCCGCAGGCTGGCGGGGATCATGTCCGTGGGGATCTGGATGCCCACCATGTTGCTGAGCCACACGGCGTTGGAGACGCCGTCAATCTCCTGGATGGCGTTCAGCAGGTCGTTGGTGTACCCGGCGGGCATATCCTCCACCACCAGCATACTGGTGGCGGCCATTTTGAAGGGCTCCTCCAGCAGCTGCTCTCCCTGGGAGGAGGGCAGATCCTGGGGCAGATAGGACAGGATATCATAGTTGATGCGGGTGGCCACGAAGCCCAGTCCCGCCGGGATCAGCATCAAAAGGGCGATGAGGGCCACCAGCTTGGGTTTTCTGGTAAGTCTGTGGGCAACTTTCTGAATCAGCATCCGCAAACACCCCGCTTATCTCCGGAAAACGCCGGTGACGGCGTTCCAGAAGTCCCGGAACATCTGCGCCACCCGGCCCCAGAAGGTGGTGGACTCCGCCTGTTTTACCGTCTCCGTCTCCTCGTCCCCGTCGGGGATCTGGATCTCCTGGGAGCGGATCAGCACCTGAACGCTCTGGGGCGTGCCGTTCCGGGCGTCGGTGAGGGACTCCGCCTCGGCGGTGGCATCCATCATCAGCAGACGGTCCACGTCGCCGGTGTGGTCGTTCCACAGGTCCTCAATGATATCGGTCATGGCATTTTTGGAGCTCTGGATGTCCCGGGAGGTGGCCATGACGTCGGCGGTCCTCCGCAGGGTGGACGCCAGCCCTTCCAGCGTCTGCCGGGTGCCGGGGTCCAGATCGGCGCCGGTGTTTTTCAGCAGCGTCTCCGTATTGCTGACCAGCGTCTCCAGATCCCGGGTGGTCTTGGCCGCGGCGGTGCTGAGATCGCTGACGGTGGTCAGGCTCTCCTGGAGCCGGGGTTCATAGTCGTTGAGGGTATTCCGCAGCGTATCGGCCAGGTCCAGAATGCTCTGGAGCTTCTGGGAGGACCGCCGCAGGACGGCGGCGAGATCGTCCGCGTCGTCCAGCAGATCCACCAGATCGTCCAGCTGTTCGCACAGGTCCGCCAGCTCTCCCACCACGTTGGCGGTGGGACCGGCCACGTTTTTCAGTGTGCTGTTCAGCTGCTTCTGAAGCTCGCTGATCTTTCCGGAGGCGCTGTCCAGACCGCTGGTGATCAGGTCCACGGCGGCGCCGCCCACGGAGGAACTCTCGCCGTCTTCGCCGTCACCGGCTTCCGGCGTCTCCGGGGTCTCCGGCGCCTGGTCTCCGGCGTCGGGCACGTCGGAGCCGCTGCCCGTACTGTCGGCGGGATCGTTCAGCAGAAGGGAGGCGTACAGGGCCTGCCCCTCCTCCGTGTCCAGCTGACCACTGCTGTAGACGATCCACAGGTCGTTCATCTGCTTGGCCTCGGTCTTGCTGACACCGGGCAGCTGCTCGCAGAAGGACTGGAAGGAGGCGCCGGACCGGGCGTATCCGTAGAGGGCCTTCAGCTGCTGGGCGGACTGCCAGTAGGCCTGCTGCTCCGGCGGCAGCGTCCCCACGGCCTCGGCGGGGACGTCCGCCAGCTGCATCAGCTGGGCGGCCATGGCGTCGCCCTGGGCGGCAGACGCGGCGGTGCCGTTGATGACCAGCATCCGGCTCATGAACCGCTCCAGGTCCGTCTCCTCATAGGCGGCGTGGACGGCCTTGACCTTCTTCACCAGCTCCCGGCTGGAGGTGTCCGTGCCGGAGCTGCCGCCGGTGCCGCCGCTGAGATCGTCCAGGGCCTCCTCCAGCCTGCGGAGGCTGTGCTCCATGTCGGCCAGGGACTGCACCAGACGCTCGATGTCGTCCGCGTTGTCCTCCAGATCCTCCATGGCGTTCTCCACGTCCCGCAGCTGGCCCTTCAGGCTGACGGCGATGTCCGTCATCTCGTTGAGGGTGCCCTTGGCGTCCGTGATGGTCCGGCTCAGAGATTCCAGCTGCCCCGTTACCGGCTCCAGCAGCTGGCCGATATTGCTGAGATCCTCCCGCAGGGCGTCCGCACCGTCGTAGAGGGTACCCTTGCCGCTGGAGAAGGTGTCCCGGGCCTGGTTCAGCTGATCCAGGCCGCTGGCGGAGTCGTTGAGACTGCCGGTGAGGTTGTTCATGGCGGACAGGAGGGAGTCGAAGCTGCCGGAGAGCTTGTGATAGTCGTCCTCCAGCTCCTCTTTGTTCTGACTGATATCGGCGATCTGCTCCAGCTGGGACAGGGTGGCGGGCACCATCAGGAAGGTCATGCCCGCGAACTCAAAGCTGTCGGTGCCCACCTCGATGGTGAAGTGCTGCTCCTCGCCGGGCAGGGCCAGGAACAGCACCACCCGCAGGTTGCCGATGAGCTGGACCTGGGCGCCATCCGCCTTCAACGAGAGGATGTTGTCCTGATTGAACATGGCCATGGCTTCCAGGGTGTAGTTGTTCCGGGCGTACTCGCTGGCGTTCTCATTGGGCACGATGTCCAGGGAGATCTCCACCACGCCGGTCTTTCCCGCCAGATCCTCCGCCCTGGTGGGGACGCCGTTGAGGGCGTAGTGGAGGGACAGCGTCCAGGGCAGGTCCTGGAAAGGCCGGGTGGTCTTGCCCTCAAAGTAGAAGTGATCCGGGGCGTCGCCGCCGAAGTCGAAGGTAGTGGTGTCGCCGCCGGTGACAGGCTCCGTGCCGTCCGTCAGGTTGTTGACGGCGTCGTAAGTACCGTAGTCGGTGATGGACGAAGCGCCGTTGAGGGTGTAGCTCTTGACCACGCTGCCCTCCGTCAGGTTGCCGTAGTAGTCCAGGGTGGCGTAATACGCCTCGTCAAAGGTGGGGGAGACGCCGTCGCCGATGGGTTCCGCCGCGGCGGCGGAGGGGACGAGGGTCATCGCCAGCGCCCCGGCCATGGTCAGCGCCATCCCCCGGAGCAGCGTCCTGCGCGGGCCGGATTGTCTCATAAGATCAGCCTCCTGAATTTTATCAACAAATGTCCTATAAAAAATAGTTGTTGATTTATCAATCAGGGTTGATTATAATATGAGAGAACAGAAAAATCAAGCGACCTTTGTTCAAAATTGGACACTTGTTGAAAAATGTCTATCTCCCGGGCGGCGGCGCCGCCAGACGGGAAGGACAGAGAGGAACCGACATGACAAATTCTGACGACCGGCGGGCCAAGCGCAGCCGCCGCCTTTTGAAGCAGGGACTGCAGGAGCTGCTGCTGGAGAAGCAGTTCTCCGACATCAGTGTCCGGGACATCACGGACCGCATGGATCTGAACCGGGGCACGTTCTATCTCCACTATCCGGACACCTACGCCCTGCTCCAGAGCCTGGAGGACGACGTGATGGAGGAGGCCCAGAAGATGGTGGACCAGCACCGGGGGGAGGTCCTGGAGGACACCACCCTCCGGCCCATCTTCGGCCCCATTCTGGACTACATCGTGGAGAACCGGGAGCTGTGCACCTCCCTGTTCGTCAACAACGCCAGCAGCAACTTTGTGGGCCGGGTCAACGAACTCATCGACCGCAACGGCTCCGGCATCATCCGGGGACGGTATCCCGGCGCGCCGGAGGAGGAGCTGGAGTACGTGCTGAGCTTCATCTCCTTCGGCCTCATCGGCCTCATCAAGAAGTGGTTCGACGAGGACATGCGCATGGACAAGGAGCAGCTGCTGGACATGGCGGATCAGATCGTCAACACCATCTGCCGCGCCCGGTTCAAACGGGGATGATACTGAAAAAGACCGCCGCGAAACAAACCTGTTTCGCGGCGGTCCTGTCATATGTGTTGCTGTGTGTTATTTCAGCAGGGCGCTGTTGTTGATGAGCCGGTCGGCGTACAGGAACAGCACGTCGGCGCCCTCGAAGTCCACGTACTGGGGCAGCAGGGAGGAGACCATGTACCGCAGGTCCACCAGCGTGACCTTGGAGTAGGCCTCCAGCAGCAGGGGCGCCAGGCTGCTGGCGTAGGAGTCCCGGAAGATCACCAGCTCCCGGTCTCCGGCGGCGTTGGGGTTCTCGATGGTCACCAGGGGGGTGGGGCCGGAGAGGAACAGGTCGTAGGAGCTGTCCGTGTCAATGAGGGACGTGTCGTAGACGCCGGGGGCGTCGGGATGCTGGATGTCCGCCACCTGAGCGGTCTCCGTCCAGGCACTGGTAAGCCAGCGGACGGTCTCCGTGAGCAGGGAGGCGTCCGTCAGACGGTAGGCGCCGGAGAAGCCGTCCTGCGCATGGATGGTGAAGGCGTCATGGTCCACGGTGAAGCCCATGGCCCCGCCGATGGCGTCCGCCACAGGCAGCAGGGACTCCTGCCGCCAATGGGGATCGGTGGCGTAGTAGTCCGCCAGGGTCAGGCAGTCCGTGAGATCGATGGCGTTCCAGCCCGGCAGCTCGGTCTTCAGCTGGCCGGTGATGGCCCCGTGGTCCAGACGGTCCGCCGTCCCGGCGTACCAGCTCTTGTCGGGGATGGCGGCGTAGTACACGGCTTCGCTGTCCGGGAAGTAATCCGCCTTCAGGGACTTCAGCTTCTCCGCCAGACGGGTCACGGACTTGGCGTCCACGGCCTCGCCCGCCGGGATGTAGCCGCCGGTCTGACTGTCACCGGCTTCTCCCAGGGAGCGGAAGTTGGCGGTGAGGGCGTCGGCGCTGGTGTTGTCCATCACCAGCAGCACCAGCTCGCCGATGTTCTCCACCCGGACGTTCTCCGGGTCCACGCCCACGCAGATCCACTTCTGGGGATTGACGTTGGCGGCGATGTCCCGCTTGACCTGCTCCACGTCCGCGCCGTCCTTCAGACGGACCAGGCAGACGGAGTGGGCACGGGAGGACATCATGGGCTCGCAGGCGACGCCCTCGATGAAGTCCAGCTTCTCCACGCCCAGGAAGAAGGACAGGTTTTCCTCCGTCAGCTCCGTGGTCATGAGGCCGGTGGTACGGGTCCCGGTCCCGGCGTAGACGGCCCCCAGAATGTCCGTCAGGGAGCTGTCCGGAGTGACAGTGCTTCCGGCCATGGCCCGGGCGGTGGACAGAGACACGGCGGAGATCATGCCGCTTTCCAGCAGGGCGTCGGCCAGAGTGCCGCTGCCGTCCCGCAGCTGGGCGCTGAGAGCGGCGTAGGAAACCAGAACCACGTCCCTCCGGCGGAAGTCCGCGGTGTTGACGCTCTCCGGCAGGATGCCGGCCTGGCGGCCAAGGGTCTTCCAGTTGTCGTAGACGGTGCCCTCCGCGCCGTCGGTATAGCCCAGGGCCCGGAGGACGAAGGTGACGTACATGGCGGCATTGGCCCGTCCGTAGGGATCGAAGGTGGCGGCGGTGCGGCCCTTGGTCAGGCCGTTCTCATAGGCGTAGCCCAGGATGGCGTCGGCGTTCTCCCAGCCCGACGGCACGTCGGTGAAGGGGTGCCGCGTTTCCGCCTCCTCGTCGCTGCCGCTGTAGATGGCCTCCCATTCTTTGCCGGACAGCCGCAGCAGCATCACCAGGGCCTCCATCCGGGTGGGCGCCCGGTCCAGCTCAAAGCCCTGGGCGGTGCCCCGGAACAGATTCAGCTCCTTCAGCGCCTCCGCCTGCCGCTGGGCGTCGCCGGTATCCGCCGCCAGGGCGGGGAGGGCGCAGGACACCGCCAGCGTCAGGGCCAGCATAAGGCTGCAAAGTTGTTTTCCGATTCGTCTCATTGGGGGAAACCTCCTGATGTTTGTCCGCCTGTCGGAGTGGCGGTCTTGATAGTCATTCAGACGGAGAACGGAGCAAAAAAGTTCCGGCCCGTCCGGTTTTTCTGAAAAATTTTCCCTGCCGAAGCCCGCCTTTCCGGGACGGGACACTCGCTGGAAAGCGACAGAAGGAACGGCGTCCCGCTGCCGGGACGCCGTTTGGATGGTCCGGCGAAGCGGACTGCCGGTCACGCGAAGAACTTATCCCACATTCCCAGCAGGAAGATCAGCAGGATGACGCAGGGCAGGATGTAGGTCATGTAGAACCGCAGGCCGTTGGAGATGCGAAGGCCCCGGCCGGTGTTGGCCTCCTGAATGAAGCTGTTCCAGCCCCAGCCCCTGCGGGACACGCAGAACAGCAGATAGAGCAGGGAGCCCAGAGGCAGCAGGATGTTGCTGACCAGGAAGTCCTCCAGATCCATGATGTTCCCGCCCAGGATCTCCACGCCGGAGAGGACGTTGAAGCCCAGCACGCAGGGCAGAGACAGCAGGATCATCAGCACCACGTTCACCGCCGAAGCCTTCCGGCGGGAACAGCCGGTGAGATCCATGCAGCAGGCCAGGATATTCTCGAACACGGCCAGCACGGTGGAGAAGGCGGCGAAGGACATGAACAGGAAAAACAGGCTGCCCCACAGCCGTCCGCCGGCCATGTGGCTGAAGATGTTGGGCAGGGTGATGAAGATCAGCCGGGGTCCGCTGCCGGCGTCCACGCCGAAGGCGGAGCAGGCAGGGAAAATAATGAGGCCGGAGACAAAGGCCACGAAGGTGTCCAGGGCCGCCACCCGCACCGCCTCGCCGCACAGGGCGTGCTCCTTGCCGATGTAGCTGCCGAAGATGGCCATAGCGCCGATGCCCAGGCTCAGGGTGAAGAAGGACTGGTTCATGGCCGCCACGGCCACGGTGCCGAGTCCGATGTCCCGCATCCGCCGGATGTCCGGCACCAGATAGAACCGCAGGCCCTCGCCGCCGCCCTCCAGCAGCACGCTGTGGACGGCCAGCACCGCGATCAGGGCCAGCAGGGCCAGCATCATCACCTTGGTGACCTTCTCCACGCCGTTCTGTACGCCGGTGGAACAGATGAAGAAGCCGATGACCACCACCAGCACCATCCAGAAGGTCATGACGCCGGGACTGGCCAGCATCTCGCCAAAGACGGCCTCCGTCTCAGCGGTGGAGGCCCCGGCGAAGGCGCCGGCGGCGGTGAGATAGAAGTAGTGGAGCATCCAGCCGGCCACGGTGGTGTAGAACATCATCAGCAGATAGTTGCCCGCCATGGCCATCCAGCCGTGGAGATGCCACTTCTGTCCCGGCTTTTCCAGCACCTGACAGGCCATCAGAGGGCTCCTACGGCTGGCCCGGCCGATGGCGAATTCCACTGTCACCATGGGCACGCCCATGGCGATGAGGAAGAAGAGGTAGAGCACCACAAAGGCGCCGCCGCCGTACTGTCCGGTGATATAGGGGAATTTCCACACATTGCCGATCCCGATGGCGCATCCCGCCGACAGCAGGATGAATCCCAGCCGGGAACCCAGCTTTTCTCTTTGCTCCATGATGTCCTCCAGTTGTTGATGTTGTGATGTTCGCGCTTCCCACGGGGCACGCCAGTGGGAGAGACGAGAAGTTTAATTATTGTATCATATTCCGCTGTGCTTGAAAAGAACTATGTTTTCCACTGAAGCAAATTTTTTCTCGAAATGTGCACAAAACGCGAAAAAACGGGGCTGTCAAAGGACAGCCCCGTTTATCACGCGGAGAGTTAGTTGTTGTTCAGCTCGGTGATGCCGTCGATGCGGAGATCAAAGTAAGGAGCGGAACGGATGACGGACTCCTCGAAGATGCCGTCCTTAATGCACTCGGCGCCGTTCATGCCGTAGGAGTCGGTGTAGCTGGTGAGATGCTCGCCGCCAACGGTGAAGTTGGCGCAGTCGAACACGTTCAGGCTGCCGTCCTTGATGCCGGCCCAAGCGGCGTCAACGGCCTCCTGGGTGCCCTCGGCGCAGCTCTCGCCCAGAGCGGAGATCATGACAGCGCCGTCCTTCGCGCCGGTGGCGTAGTCAGCGGGGATCTCCTCGCCGTTGATGAACTTCTCCAGAGTGGCCTTGTACAGGACGGACCAGTTGTTCTGAGCGGAGGTCAGAGCGGCCTGGGGAGCCACGGAGAGCATGTCGATGTTGTAGCCCACGGAGTAGACCACGGCGCCGCCGTCGAAGGCCTCCTGCACGGCGCTGGGAGCGCCGGTGGAGTCGGCGTGCTGGCCGATGATGACGCAGCCCTTGGCCATCAGAGCCTTGGCGGTCTCGTTCTCAGCCACGGGGTCATACCAGGAGCCGGTGTACTGAACGTCCATGTGAGCCTCGGGGACGATGGACTGGATGCCCAGGAAGAAGGCGGTGTAGCCGGAGACCACCTCGGCGTAGGGATAAGCGCCGACGTAGCCGATGTAGGGATCGGTGACGGTACCGGCGTCCATCAGCTCCTTCAGCTTCATGCCGGCCACGATACCGGACACGTAGCGGGACTCATAGACGTTGGTGAAGATGTTCTTGAGGTTGTCCAGACCGGAACCGGCAGCCTGGTCGCCGGTGCAGGCGACGAAGGTGACGTCGGGATAGTCCTCAGCGGCCTGCTGCATGTAGGTCTGATGACCATAGGAGTCGGAGAAGATGATGCCGCAGCCGTCCTCGGCCAGCTCGACGGCCATGTCGTAGCAGGACTCGTTCTCACCGATGTTGTACTTGAACACCACCTGGTCAGGGTTGCTGGCATCGATGCCCAGCTCCTCGCAGGCCTTGGTGAGGCCCTCGATGTGAGCGGCGTCATAGCCGGACTGGATATCATGGACGCAGATGAGACCGACCTTCACGTCAGCGGCGGGATCGGCAGTGCTGGCGGCGGCGCTGGAAGCGGAGCCGGAGGCTGCGGGGGCGCTGGAAGCGGCGGAAGAACCGGAGCTGGAGCTGCCGCAGGCGGCCAGGCTCATGGTCATCAGGCCGGCCAGCAGCAATGCAAGAAACTTCTTCATTCTGTTTTCCTCCTTTAAAATTTTGAGACAAAGAATGGACAAGGGAAGACCTTGTCTATCCACATCATACAGGTTCCCATATGAAAATTCAACTGCAAAATTAAATTTTGCGTAACTTTACATGAAGAATTTTACAGGGGAAAATTTTGAGGTTTTTGGGGAAGTCCCACAAATCCAAGGGAAATACACGGAACATAGCTGTAAAAAAGGGGAACGCGCGGCGTTCCCCTTCAATCAGATGTTCACAGATGGACGGCGGTGCCGGTTTTGCCGTCGATGCCGTCCCGGGCCTTCTCCAGCAGGGTGATGAGGGCGGTGCGGCCGGGTTTGGACTCGGCGAACTTCACGGCGGCCTGGACCTTGGGCAGCATGGAGCCGGGGGCGAATTCGCCCTCCGCCGTGTATTTCCGGGCCTCCTCCGGCGTCAGATGATCCAGCCACTGCTGGTCCGGCTTGCCGAAGTGAATGGCCACCTTCTCCACGGCGGTGAGGATGATGAGGGTGTCCGCGTCCAGCTCCTCTGCCAGCAGCTCGGAGGCAAAGTCCTTGTCGATGACGGCCCCGGCGCCCTTCAGGTGGTTGCCCTGGTCGGGATAGACGGGGATGCCTCCGCCGCCGCAGGCGATGGCAACCTGCCCGGCGTCTACCAGAGTCCGGATGGTCTCGATCTCCACGATGGCCTTGGGTTTGGGAGAGGCCACGCAGCGCCGCCAGCCCCGGCCGGCATCCTCCATGACGCAGTCGCCCCGGCGGCGCAGCTCCTCGGCCTCCGCCTCGGTCATGAACGTGCCGATGGGCTTGGAGGGATTCTGGAACGCCGGATCTTTGGGGTCCACTTCCACCTGGGTGAGGATAGTGGCCACGGGTCTGGGGATCCCCCGGTCCAGCAGCTCCTCCCGCAGGGAATTCTGAAGATCGTAGCCGATATAGCCCTGGCTCATGGCGGTGCAGACGGACATGGGAGCCAGGGGATGCCGGTGGTCTTCCCGGGACAGGGTGGTCATGGCGGCGTTGATCATGCCCACCTGGGGGCCGTTGCCGTGGGCCACCACCACCTGATGGCCCTCCTCGATCAGATCCACGATGGCCTTGGCCGTGTGACGGACGGCGGCCATCTGCTCCGGCAGATTGTTCCCCAGCGCGTTGCCGCCCAGGGCGATGACGATGCGTTTACCCATAATCGGTGTAACCCCTTTTCTGATACTAATTTCAAATGAACTGCCTTCATTTGAAATCCCGCGCGCTTTGTGCGCCCGCGTCGTGCGTAGCGCACGCCGCGCCGTCTCATAAAAACCTGAGGCGCTTTGCGCTGTCAGAAATCGTTCAGGCGTCTGACCAGGTTTTGATATGATAGGATCGCGGAGACTACCCGATAGTTTTGGCGGGAAATCCGAGGATATTCCCGCCAAAACAGAAAATCTGTATAAATGAACGGCCCGGGTGCTCAGAACAGCTTCCGCTTTCCGCCGGCGTCCAGAGCCATCAGGGCGCTGACGGGGTCTTTCACCTTGGACATGAGGATCATGGCGGCGATGATGTAGGGCTTGAAGCTGGCCTGCTTGTACAGCGGCACCAGATAGCGGTCGAACACGGAGCGGTCCACCTCGCCCTCCGGGCAGCTGAGACCGGAGATGTCGGCGGGCAGGCAGTGGAGGTACAGGGCCTTGCCGTCCTTGGTGCGCTTCATCATCTCCTCGGAGCAGGTCCAGTCCTTGTGCTGGGCGTTCTGGGCCAGAAGCTGCTGCTCCAGGGCATTGATGCCCGCCTGGTCGCCGGCCTGATACAGCTTCGTCCGCTGCTCCATGGCGGCGAAGGGCGCCCAGCTCTTGGGATACACGATGTCGGCTCCGTCGAAGGCCTCCTCCATGGTGGCGACCTTCTTGTAGGAGCCGCCGGTGGCCGCGGCGTTCTTCCGGGCGATCTCCTCCACCTCGGGCATCACGTCATAGCCCTCGGGGTGGGCCAACACCACGTCCATGCCGAACCGGGTCATCAGGCCGATGACGCCCTGGGGCACGGACAGGGGCTTGCCGTAGGAGGGGGAATAGGCCCAGGTCATGGCAATCTTCTTGCCCTTCAGGTTCTCCACGCCGCCGAAGTGGTGGATGATGTGGAGCATGTCCGCCATGCACTGGGTGGGATGGTCCACGTCGCACTGGAGGTTCACCAGGGTGGGCTGCTGCTCCAGAATGCCGTCCCGGTAGCCCTCCTTCACGGCGTCCATAAAGGTCTTCTGATACTTGTGGCCCTCACCGATGAACATGTCGTCCCGGATGCCGATGACCTCGGCCATGAAGGACACCATGTTGGCGGTCTCCCGGACGGTCTCTCCGTGGGCGATCTGGGACTTCTTCTCATCCAGATCCTGACAGGTCAGGCCCAGCAGATTGCAGGCGGAGGCGAAGGAGAACCGGGTCCGGGTGGAGTTGTCCCGGAAGATGGAGATGCCCAGGCCGGAGTCGAAGATCCGGGTGGACTTGTTCCGCTCCCGCAGGTCCCGGAGGGCGTCGGCCACGGTGAAGATGGCGTCCAGTTCCTCGTCGGTCTTGTCCCAGGTCCAGTAGAAGTCGGACTTGTACATATTGTTGATGTGCAGCGTCTCCAGATGCCGCGCCAGTTCAATGGTCTTGGACATGATGATTTGTTATCTCCTTTCCGAAATGGAAGCTCTCTTTACAAAAGAATGACGAAGCGCCGTCAGCGGCGGAACCGTTTACTGGACGTCGCCGGCCCGGTACTCACACACATCCTCGCCGCCCATGCCCTTGTAGAAGGAGGGGACGGCGGCGTAGACGGCGGCGCAGGTCACCAGGTCTTCCTTCCAGGTGATCTCGTTGGGGGCGTGGGCCTGGGACTCGGCGCCGGGGCCGAAGCCCACGCAGGGGATACCGGCCCGGCCCTGGATGGCCACGCCGTTGGTGGAGAAGGTCCACTTGTCGATGAGGGGCGCCTTCCGGCGGCGGGCAGCCTCCGGCGCGGAGGGCGTGCCTACCCGCTGGTCGCCGTACAGGGCCTTGTGGGCGTCCACCAGCGCCTGGACGTGGGGGGCGCTCTCCTTGTTGATCCAGGTGGGGAAGTAGCACTCGGTCTCGTACTTCAGGCCGGTCCAGGCGGGACGGTCGTAGCGGTACATGGAGACCTTCACATCGTCGCCGTACTTCTTGACGCTGGGCAGGTTCCGGATCTCCTCCAGGCAAGACTCCCAGGTCTCGCCGGCGGTCATACGGCGGTCGATGGAGATGGAGCAGCTGTCCGCCACGGCGCAGCGGGAGGGAGAGGTGAAGAAGATCTCGGACACGGTGCAGGTGCCCCGGCCCAGGAACTGGGCGTCCTCATAGTGGTCGGGGTTGAACTTGGGATTCAGCATCTTCACCAGGCCCCGGACGGCGTAGGAGTCGCCGTCGCCGTTCTCGTTGAGGGCACGGACGTCCTGGAGAATGTCGGCCATCTTGTAGATGGCGTTGTCGCCCCGCTGGGGAGCGGAGCCGTGGCAGGACACGCCGTGGACGTCCACCCGGATCTCCATGCGGCCCCGGTGGCCCCGGTAGATGCCGCCGTCGGTGGGCTCTGTGGAGATGACGAACTCCGGCGTCACGTGGTCCTCATTGTGGATGTACTGCCAGCACAGGCCGTCGCAGTCCTCCTCCTGGACGGTGCCGGTGACCAGGATGGTGACGTCCTCGGGGATGAGGTCCAGGTCCTTCATGATCTTGGCGCCGTAGACGGAGGACACCAGACCGCCCTCCTGATCAGAGCCGCCCCGGCCGCCGATCTCCGTGTCGGTCTCATAGCCCACATAGGGGTCAAAGTTCCAGTTGTCCTTGTTGCCGATGCCCACGGTGTCGATATGGCCATCGTAGGCAATGATACGGGGGCCGTGGCCCATCCAGCCCAGAACGTTGCCCTCCGGGTCGATCTCCACCTTGTCGAAGCCCACCTTTTCCATCTCGGCGGCAATGCGCCGGATGACGCCCTCCTCGCCGCAGCTCTCGCTGGGGATGGCGATCAGGTCCCGCAGAAACCGGGTCATATCCGCCTCATAGCCCTTGGCGGCAGCTTTGATCGCTTCAAAATCCATATCCATTGCCTCCTAAAAACATTTTATCACAATGCTTTTGCCGTGCCGGTCCGTCAGCGGGACGCACGGATCTGCTCCTATCATAACATAAGAACGAAGGATGTCAAACAAAAAATTTGAAGCACTAAAAATTCTTTTGAAAACAGATTGATTTTTCACGAATTTATGGTATGATAGAGACGTAAATTCAGGTGATTTTCCCAGACAACGCCAGGAGAGCGGCTGTCTGCACGGAAGATCTCCGGGAGGAGGGATACCACACGGAAGCCGGAAAACTGGAGCTGCTCAAGCAGATCGCGGCGGGCATCGCCGCGCAGTTCGGAAGCGACTGTGAAGTGGTGGTCCACGACCTGAGCCGGCACCCGGACCGATGCATCGTGGCCATCGAGAACGGACACGTCACCGGGCGGAAAGTGGGGGACGGCGCGTCCCGGGTGGTCCTGGAGCAGATGGAGCACCAGGACCAGCAGCCCTCGGACCACCTGCGCTATCTGACGAAGACGCCGGACGGCAAGATCCTGAAATCCTCCAGCATCTACGTCCGCAACTCCCGGGGGAAGGTCAGCGCCATCCTATCCATCAACTATGACATCTCCAAGCTGCTGATGGTGGAGGGGGCGGTCCGGGAGCTGGTGGCCACGGAGGACCCCCAGACGGCGGAGCCGGAGAAGATCATCAACATCAGTGACATGCTGGAGGATCTGATCCAGCAGTCGGTGGCCCTGGTGGGCAAGCCGGTGGCCATGATGAACAAGGAGGACAAGGTGCGGGCCATCCGGTTCCTGAACCAGAACGGCGCGTTCCTGGTGACGAAATCCGGCGACAAGGTCGCCAAATACTTCGGCATCTCCAAGTATACGCTCTATTCGTACATCGACACGAAACAGGACAATAAACAACAGGAGGGTAAGCAGTCAACATGATCGATCTGACTATCAACAAAGCCGGCTTGGCCCACAACATCCAGAAAGCCCGGGAGAACAAAATCGTCATTCCCACCATCGCCCAGATGCAGCATCCGGAGACCATTCCGGAGAAGATCCAGGAGCGGCTGAAGGCCGTGGGCCTGTGGGACGTGAATCCTCTGAACCTGTTCCGCATCACCTGGAAGAACGAGGCCAAGGAGAGCGGCGGATTGTTCCAGGCGGTGCCCAATTACATCGAGTTCCCCTCCGAACTCACCGGCGTGCCCTGCCGCATCGTGGCCATGGTGGGCAAGTGGTTCCCCACCGGCTGCCATAAAGTCGGCGCCTCCTTCGGCTGCCTGGCCCCCCGTCTGGTGACGGGCCAGTTCGACGTGGACGTCCACAAGGCCGTGTGGCCCTCCACCGGCAACTACTGCCGGGGCGGCGCCTTCAACTCCCGTCTGCTGGGCGCCCAGGGCGTGGCCATCCTGCCCGCCGAGATGAGCCGCGAGCGGTTCGACTGGCTCCATGAGATCGGCGCGGAGGTCATCGCCACCCCCGGCTGCGAGTCCAACGTGAAGGAGATCTTCGACAAGACCAATGAGCTGAAGCAGGACCCGCAGTACATGATCTTCAACCAGTTTGAGGAGATGGGCAATCCCCTGTGGCACTATAACGTCACCGGCAACGCCCTGGCGGACGTGTTCGAGGCCGTGAAGCGCCCCGGCGACCGGTTTGCCGGCGCCTGCTTCACCTCCGGCTCCGCCGGCACCATGTCCACCGGCGACCGTCTGAAGGAGCTGTATCCCCGGCTGAAGCTGGGCGTGGGCGAGGCGCTCCAGTGCCCCACCATTCTGAACAACGGCTTTGGCGGTCACCGCATCGAGGGCATCGGCGACAAGCACATCCCCTGGATCCACAACGTGAAGAATACCGACATGGCCATCGCCATTGACGACGAGGACTCCCAGCGCCTGCTGCGGCTGTTCAATACTCCCGAGGGCCAGAAGTATCTGAAAGAGACGCTGCACCTGGACGACGCCCTCATTGAGAAGCTGACCTGGCTGGGCATCAGCGGCATCGCCAATCTGCTGTGCTGCATCAAGATGGCCAAGTACTATGAGTTCACGGACCGCGACGTGGTGGGCACCGTCCTGACGGACTCCGCCGTCATGTACGGCAGCCGCATCGCCGAGCTGAACGAGATGTACGGCGCCTACAGCGTCCAGGCCGCGGAGCTGGACCACAACCTGCACATGCTGGGCCTGAAGACCGACAGTATGCTGGAGCTGACCTATCAGGACCGCAAGCGGGTCCACAACCTGAAGTACTACACCTGGGTGGAGCAGCAGGGCAAGACCAGCGAGGAGCTGAACGCCCTGTGGTACGACACCGAGGGCACCTGGGACGCGGTCCATGCCCAGGCCAAGGACCTGGATGCGCTGATCGACCAGTTCAACGAGGAGTCCGGCGTACTGAAAAGCCTGTAAAACAGAAACATGCATAATCCACAGGGGGCGGGCGGTTCGCCCGCCCCCTGTTCCGTTTGGGAGGGAGCCAAATGAAACACGTCTTATACGGCAAGTGCGTCAAATGCGGCAGGACCTACGAGGCCACGCCGGACCTGACCACCTGCGAGTGCGGCGGCATTCTGGATATCACTTATGACTACGACTACATCAAATCTCAACTGACCAAGGAGAAGCTGGCGACCCGGGGGGAGCGCACCATGTGGCGCTACCGGGAGCTGCTGCCCATTGAGGACTCCACGGAGCCCACGCCTCTGCGGGTGGGCTGGTCCCCGCTGTACGAGGAGCCCCGTCTGGCCGCACAGCTGGGATTGAAGCGGCTCTGGGTAAAAGACGACGGCCAGAACCCCACCGCGTCCCTGAAGGACCGGGCCAGCGCCATGGCTGTTGCCAAGGCCCGGGAGGCGGGGGCAAAGGTCATCGCCTGCTCCTCCACCGGCAACGCCGCGTCGTCCCTGGCGGGCAACGCTGCTGCGGCGGGGCTGAAGACCTACATCTTCGTGCCCTCCCGGGCACCCAAGGGAAAGGTGGCCCAGCTGATGACCTTCGGCGCCACCGTCATCTCCGTCCAGGGCAGCTATGAGGACACCTTCGAACTGAGCAAGGCGGCCATCGACAAGTGGGGCTGGTACAACCGCAACGCGGCCATCAATCCCTATCTGTCCGAGGGCAAGAAGACCGTGGCATTGGAGATCATGGAGCAGCTGGACTGGCAGGTGCCGGACTACATCGCCA
Source organism: Dysosmobacter sp. (assembly GCA_022778785.1). Classification (GTDB taxonomy): domain Bacteria; phylum Bacillota; class Clostridia; order Oscillospirales; family Oscillospiraceae; genus Oscillibacter. Next base: position 36,234 of record JALFSO010000068.1, read on the forward strand.
TCAGCGTGGGCGACGGCTGTACCATCGCGGGCCTGTGGAAGGGCCTGAAGGACCTGTACGCCATCGGCTTCATCGACCGTCTGCCCCGGCTGATCTCCGCCCAGGCGGAGGGCTGCTGCCCCCTGAACCGGGCCATCGCGGAGAACAAGCCCTGGCATCCCATGGACGAGAACACCCTGGCGGACTCCATCGCCGTGGGTGTGCCCCGGAACGCGGACAAGGCGTTGATGGCCATCCGGGAGTCCAACGGCTTGGTGGTGAACGTCTCCGACGAGGAGATCATGGCGGCCCAGAAGCTGCTGGGACAGACCTGCGGCGTGTTCGGCGAGCCGGCGGGCGTCACCGGCACGGCGGGCGTGAAGAAGCTGTGCGAGCAGGGGATCATCGGAAAGGACGACACCGTGGTCAGCGTGGTGACGGGCAACGGCCTGAAGGACGTGGCCAACGCCATTAAAGCCTGCGGCGAGCCCATCTCCATTCCCGGCAGCATGGACCTGCTGCTGAAGGCCTTCGATGAGCGGGGCATCACGGTGGAGTAAAGCGCCGCTTTCCGGCGAAAAAACGAACAGGACCTCCGGCTGAAAGCCGGAGGTCCTGTGTTTTCGTTGGCCGGCCCGGGATCAGGCCAGAGAGCCGGAGGGTTTCCTGACGTTCTGCTCCGGTGCGCTCATCATCTCCAGATAGTCCGCCATGGAGATGCTGTAGGCGTCCAGACCACGGCCCCGCTTTTCCAGAGAAAAGCCGCAGCCCAGCACGGTGTTGACGGAGCGTTGGTTGCCATGGTAGATGCGCGCCACCAGCTTCCTTGCCCGCAGGGAGAGAAAAGCCGTATCCAGCGCGGCCCGGACGGCGCGGGAACCATATCCCAGTCCCCAGAGGGATTCGTCGCCGATGGCGAATACGATCTCATGGACGCCCGCGCCCTGCTCCGTCAGCTTGACGAAACCGATGGGGACGTCCCAGTCCCGGCAGACCAGGAAAAACCGGCCGTGCTGATTCATCCGGCAGGTCAGAAGGGGAACGGGGGTGGAGAACAGGAGCTGCTCCAGCTGTTCCGGCGCGGAGACATCTTCATTCAGATAACGGGTGACGCGGCGGCTACGGAGCCAGTGTGCCATGGCGCGGAGATCATCGGGATGGATATCGGCGCGTAAAAAAATAGAAGCGGCTTTGTCCATACGCTTACCTCACAGTAATGATATTTAAAAGCCCTTCTATGCGTTTTTCCGCATCGACGGTTCTTTTATATGAAATTATGGATAATAGCATAGCACAGGAAGGAGAAACTGTCAAGGAGAAAAACTTTTCAGTATCTGCGGGAAAAGAAAAACGGGAACAGATTAAAAGCGCCGTCTCTGCGTTCGGACGCGGAGACGGCGCTGCGGCGCCGGGTAAGGGATATGCCCTCACTTTCCGTCGATGTGGCTCTGGATGCGCTGCATGATCATGTCCAGGGCCACCAGATTCTGCCCGCCCTGCAAGACCACGATGTCCGCGTACTTCCGGGAGGGCTCCACGAACTGCTCATGCATGGGCTTCACGGTGGTGAGATACTGGTCCACCACGGACTGGAGGGTCCGGCCCCGCTCCTCCACGTCCCGGAGGCAGCGGCGGAGGATGCGGACGTCGGCGTCGGCCTCCACGAAGATCTTGATGTCGAACATGCTCCGCAGGGCGGGATTCTGGAAGATCAGCACGCCCTCCACGATGATGACGCTGGAGGGCTCCACCGTCACGGTCTCGCCGGTGCGGTTGTAGTCGGAGAAGGAGTAGACGGGCCGCTGGATGCTCTCGCCGTTTTTCAGTGCGTTGAGATGCCGGATGAGCAGGTCCGTGTCGAAAGCACTGGGGTGGTCGTAATTCTGTTTGACCCGCTCTTCAAAGGGCATATCCGCGTAGTGCTTGTAGTAGCTGTCGTGGCTGATGACGGTGACCGCGCCGCCGAAGTGGTCCTTGAGATGCTGTGTCAGCGTGGTCTTGCCGCTGCCGGTGCCGCCGGCGATGCCGATGAAAAGCGTATTCATTGGGAGACCTCCCCAACCCGTTTTTGTGGAGTAGCGCGGCTGCCGCCGCGGAAATAACCGCTTTGCGGTTTATTCAGCGGATATCACTATTATAGGAGGGACCTTCCGGAAAAGCAAGGCGGCGGTGTCGAAAATTCATGAAAATCCACGGTTCCGGTATTGACGGCGGCGTGGAAAACCGGTATTATGTCAATGTATAAACTTGAACTGGTCTCCGGACAAGGAGGAACATCATGGCAATGAAGCGCTGCCCCGTCTGCGGGGAGAAATATTCCGATACATACAAACGCTGTCCCTTCTGCGAGGAGGAGGCGGCCCTGCGGGACACGCCCAGCCGCCGCCAGAGGGGCGGCTACAGAAGCTCCCAGAAAAGCCCCAGCATGCTGAGCCCCATTCTGATCGTGGTCATCATCGCCCTGGCGGGACTCCTGCTGTGGCTGCTGTTCGGCGACGCCATCGGCGGGAGCAAGCAGCCCGACGGAAGCGCGTCGGCGTCCTCCCAGCAGAGCAGCGTCAGTGCCGAGAAGCCCACTGTATCCGGCTCCGGCAGCACGTCTTCTCCGGCGGGGGCATCTTCCGCCGCACCGTCCTCCGGCGGCCAGACCACGGCGCCTGCGGACGTGTCCAGCCTGCCCAATACCCTGACCGTGAGCAAGACGGACTTCACCATTCCCGTGGGCGATCCCCCGGTGAAGCTCACCGTCTCCGGCGGCTCCGGACAGTATACCTGGACCAGCAGCGACGAGGGCATCGCCTCCGTGGATGACACCGGTAAGGTGGTGGCCATCTCGGCGGGCACCGCCACCATCATCGTCACCGACGGCAACGGTAAGGGCGAGTGCGTCGTCCGCGTGAAGGCCGGCACCGGCGTACCCAACACCGGCAGCTCCGTGGCCTCCACCAGCGGCTCCGGCACCCACACCCTGAACCGGGAGGACTTTACCCTGCCCAAGAGCGATCCTCCCTTCCAGCTGAAGGTATCGGGTGTTTCCAGCGGCGTCACATGGTCCAGCTCCAACACCAGCGTGGCAACGGTGGACGCCGACGGCGTCGTCCGGGCGGTGGGCGCCGGCAACGCCACCATCACCGCCACCTTCAACGGCCAGTCCCTCACCTGCATCGTCCGTGTTCCCGGATAAATACCGGTCCTGCCGCGCCCCATGGGAAGCCATGGGGCGCGGTGTTTGTTTCCGGCAAAAAGCCGCCGCGCGGTGTTGCGGGACGGAAAAACTTGTGCTATGATACCCTTGCCCACTGGGAGCAAGATCCGCTGAAGTGATCCCGCGCGTGTCTGGCGTCAGCGCCGTCTCCGGCCGCTGCGGCCCTCCCCAAGGAGGCCCTGAATCTATTTCGCGCCAAAGGGCGCATGGAGGCTGCCATGACCACACGGGAATTCCAGGAGAAGTCGTCTCTCCAGATCTTTCTGTCCTACTTCAGACCCCACCGGAAGCTGTTCTTTCTGGATCTGACCTGCGCACTGCTCATTTCCCTCATCGACCTGGCATTTCCCGCCGTGTCCCGATGGTGCATGTACGAGCTGCTGCCGGAAAGCGCCTACCGGACGTTTTTCGCCGTCATGGCGGTGGTGTTCGCCGCCTTCGCCTTCCGGGCGGCGCTGACGTATGTCATCTGCTATTACGGCCACACCTTCGGCATCCTGGTGGAGGCGGACATCCGCCGGGACCTGTTCCGCCACATGCAGGAGCTGAGCTTCAACTACTTCGACCACAACCGCACCGGCCAGCTGATGAGCCGCCTGACGGCAGACCTGTTCGACATCACGGAACTGGCTCACCACGGCCCAGAGGACATCTTCATCTCCTGCGTCACCATCATCGGCTCGCTGGGGGTCATGTACTCCATCCAGTGGCGGCTGGCCCTGGTCATCACCCTGATTCTGCCGGTGTTCGTTCTGGTTGTCTGGAAGTGCCGCCGGTCCATGAGCCAGGCCTCCGCCCAGGTGAAGCAGAAGACCGCCGTCATCAACGCGGACATCGAGTCCGGCCTGTCCGGCATCCGCACCGCCAAGGCCTTCGCCAACGAGCGGGCGGAAATTGAGAAATTCGACTCCTCCAACGACAGCTTCAAGACCTCCAAGCGGGCGTTCCACCAGGCCATGGGCCGGTTCAACGCCTCCATGGAGTTCTTCCTGTGTTCCCTGTCCGCCGCGGTCATCGCCGTGGGCGGCTGGCTCATCATGGAGGGGGAGCTGAACGCCATCGATCTCATCACCTTCAGCCTGTATATCACCGCCTTCGTGAACCCGGTGCGGAAGCTGTCCAACTTCGCGGAGCTGTTCGCCAACGGCACCGCCGGCCTCCAGCGGTTCATTGAGATGATGCGGACGGAGCCGTCCCTGCAGGACGCCCCGGACGCCAGAGAGCTGTCCCATGTGCAGGGCCGCATCGATGTGGACAGCGTCAGCTTTGCCTATCAGCAGGATCTGGCGGTGCTGCGGGACATCGACCTCCACATCCGCCCCGGCGAGACGGTGGCCCTGGTAGGCCCCTCCGGCGGCGGAAAGTCCACATTATGTCAACTGATCCCCCGGTTCTATGACGTCACCTCCGGCGCGGTCCGCATCGACGGGCAGGACGTCCGGGAGGTGACCCAGGAGTCCCTGCGTCAGAACGTGGGCGTGGTGCAGCAGGAGGTGTTCCTGTTCGCGGACAGCGTGCTGGAGAACATCCGCTACGGCAGGCCCGGCGCCTCTGACGAGGAGGTGGCCCGGGCGGCAAAGCTGGCAGAGATCTACGACGACATCGTGGCCATGCCAGACGGCTTCCGGACCAACGTGGGAGAGCGGGGCACGCTTCTGTCCGGCGGACAGAAGCAGCGCATCTCCATTGCCCGCATCTTCCTGAAAAACCCGCCGGTGCTGATCCTGGACGAGGCCACCTCCGCCCTGGACAGCGTCACGGAGGCCAAGCTCCAGGAGACCTTTGAGAAGCTGTCCCAGGGCCGGACCACCATCATCATCGCCCACCGGCTGTCCACCGTGCGGAACGCCGACCGTATCGCCGTCATTCAGGACGGCCGCATCACGGAGATCGGCACCCACACGGAGCTGATGGAGAAGAACGGCGAATACGCGGCCCTGGTGCGGACCCAGGAGCTGAAAAGCTGAGAAAATGCCGCGGTGCGGCATGGAGGAGTATGGATAAGAGCAAACTGTTGGATAAGGCCGCCTCGCCGGAGGACCGGCTGACGCTGGCCCATGTGCTGGACAAGCGGGAGCAGGCCCGGAGCCGGAACATCCCGGCGGCCACGGATTTTCTGACTCCCGTCCAGCGGACGGCGGCGGAGGACATCCTGCGTCAGGCCGGGGCGTCTCCGGCGGACTATCTGGCTTTCGGCGGCTACGACAGCGCGGAGCGGCAGATATTGCTGTTCCTGCCGGACTGGCTGGAACCGGAGGACGCCGGGGACCAGCTGCCCCTGCGGTATCTCCGGGCGTCCTACCGGCCGGAGTACAGCCTGGCCCACCGGGACCTGCTGGGGAGTCTCATGGGACTGGGCATCGTCCGGGAGAAGGTGGGGGACATTCTGGTGACGCCGGACGGCGCGGACCTGGTGGTGCTGGACAGCGTGGCGGAGTTCCTGATGCAGAGCTGGGACACCGCCGGACGGGCCCGGCTCACCGTGACGGAGATCGGCCCGGAGGTGCTGCACATCCCGAAGCTGCAAGTGCAGGAGATCCGGGACACCGTGGCCACCGTGCGGCTGGACGCCGTGGCGTCCACGGGCTTCCGGCTGTCCCGGGGAAAGGCCGCCGCCCTCATTGAGAGCGGAAAGGTACAGGTGAACTGGCGGGAGTGCGTGAAGCCAGACAAGCCCCTGTCCGCCGGGGACACCGTCACCGCCCGGGGACTGGGCAAGTTCCGCCTGAAAGAGGTGGGTGCTCCCACGAAGAAGGGCCGTATCCCCATTGTGGTGGAGCGGTACGTGTGAAGAGGAGAAGCGCCATGCTGGAATACGAGTTTGAGACGGTAGACTGTGACAACGCCTCCGGATACCGTTTGTTCGGCGGCGTGGGACTGGAGACCGGCGCGCATCGGGAGACCATTCTCTGCCGGGCGGCGGAGGGCTGGCGGTACGTGGGCTGGATCCCCAGGACACAGCGGGCCGGCGGATTTATTGAGACAATAGACCTGGTGTTTGAGCGGGAGACGCCCGGCACCTGACAGGAGGAGCATATGGATCAGAAGCAGATCGACCGCATCAACGAGCTGGCCAGGAAGGCCAAATCCCCCGAGGGACTGACCCAGTGGGAGGAGGAGGAACGGGCGGCCCTCCGCCGGGAGTATATTGACTCCGTGCTGGGGAGCCTCCGGGGCCAGCTGGACAACACCTATATTATGGACGAGAAGGGCAACAAGCGGAAACTGAAGCCGAAAGGGGAATGAGCGTGGCCGGAAAGAAGAAGGACAGCGACTGGGGCTCCTGGGCGCTGATCGTATTCCTGTTTCTCATTGACCTGTGGCCCATCGGCCTGATTCTGCTGTTTTTCAAGCTGTTCGGCAAGGATAAGAAGCAGACGGAGCAGGCGCCGCCGCCCCTCCGGACGGAGAACCAGCGGACCGCTCCGACGGAGGACAGCAGAGCCAAAGCCGCGGCCCGGAAGGTGGTCCAGTCTCCCACGGTGAAAAAGTCCAACGCCCGGAAGCTGAAGATCATCGGCTGCATTCTGGCGGCGCTGGGTCTGCTGATGCTGGGCGGTCCTCTGGGCGCGCTGTTCTGGTCCTCGGACTGGCTGGGACTGTGGCTGCTGGACTTCCTCCAGGCACTGTCCATCGCCGCGGCGGGCGGCGGGATGTTCTGCGCCGGGGTCTCCATGGACAAAGCGGTGAAGCGCTACGGGAAGTATCTGTCTGTCATGGGGGACCGGGAAGCCGTCTCCATCGCGGAGCTGGCCCGGACCCTGGGCTATCCGGAGAACCGGGTGGAGAAGGACCTGCAGAAGATGGTGGACAAGGGCTACTTCGGCGGAAAGGCCTATCTCAACGTGGAGCTGGGGTATCTGTTCCGCAGCGGCCAGGCGGACGCGGACTTCCAGCGTGCCCGTGCGGAGCGGGAGCGGAAGGCCCAACAGACAGCCCAGCAGGCCGCGGCCCAGGACACGGCGGACGAGTACACCGTCATCCTGCGGAACATCCGCCGGGCCAACGATGCCATCGCGGACCCGGTGCTGTCGGCGAAGATCGACCGGCTGGAGGACATCACCGCCCGGATCTTCAAGGCCGTGCGGGAGGACCCGAAGAAGCGGAACAAGATCGGCACCTTCCTGAACTACTATCTGCCCACCACACAGAAGCTACTGGACTCCTACGCCCAGTTTGAAGCCGCCGGCGTGGAGGGCGAGAATCTCAGGCAGGCCAAGGCCCGCATTGAGCGGACCATGGACTCCATCGTGGCGGGCTTCGAGCATCAGCTGGACGAGCTGTACAAGGCCGACGCCATGGACGTGGACAGCGATATCCGGGTGATGGAGTCCATGCTCCACCGGGATACCGCCACTGTGGAGCAGGACTTCGGCCTGGGGAAGCAGAAAAAGACGTCCTCCGCCGGTGCGCAGGACGTGGATCTGGGCGGCATGGCGGCCCAGAGAGAGGAATGACGCAGCAGTCCCCGGAGCATATGCTCCGGGGACGTTTCCTCTCCGTTCCGCACCGAACCCCGCCGCATAGAATGGCAGGGAGGGGATGCCATGGACTGCCGATGTGATCCGCTGGCCTTCACCACGGCTCTGAACACGCTGGCGGCGGCCATCGCCGCCCAGCTGAATGACGACGATCTGAACCTGGCCGCGGCGGCACTGACCCAACTGGGGGATACCCTGGCCACCATCGCCGCCCAGCGCCAGCTGTGCGGGCGGGAGTGCCTTCCCGGGAAGGCGGAATCAACGGAGCGAATCAGATGAGGACCGTTCCGGCAGAACGGCGTCAGGGCCCGGTCCCTCTTTTGGGAGGACCGGGCCCTGACGGCTTCAAAGAGGATGCGCCTCAGCTCTTGGGCAGCGGCTCCATGGGAAACACTGTCAGCTTCTCGCCGCCGTCCCACAGGGCCAGGAAGACATCGCCCTCGTCCCGGTAGCCCTGACGGAGCAGGGCGCGGCGGACCCAGGTGTCCTCCTTTCCGGCCTGCCGGATGTTGTCCGTCAGCAGCTTGCCGTCCATGATGAACGGCACCTGCACCTGGGACTGCTGGGGCTTCAGATCCAGGTCTGACGGCGTGGCGGGGCGGTCTTTCTCCTTGGGCAGGAAGCTCACCACACCGTTGTGCTCCAGCACCGCCGTCTGGACCTGGTTGAGATCAAACCAGCCGCTCATGCGGCAGTAGGTCAGAAACTCGCTGAGATCCAGCCGGGCCTTTTTCAGATTCTTTTTGGAGATGACGCCGTTGTCCAGCAGCACCAGGGGCTTACCGGTGATCATTCCCCGGGCCCTGACGGATTTGCTGGTCAGCAGGGAGATGAGCCACGCGACGACGCCATAGAGGATCAGGGCGGTCAGGGGCTGAACGGGGCTCTCCAACTCCGTGGCCAGCTCCGCCGCCACGGAGCCAATGGTGATGCCTACCACGTAGTCGAACATGGTCATCTGGGACACCTGCTTGGCGCCCATGAGCTTGGTCAGCAGGAACAGCGCGGCGATGCTCAGCAGGGTAGTGAGGCAGACCAGACCCGCCTCGGACAGAGTTTTCATCATAACGAAAAGCCTCCCGCAGTATACTGCCCATCAGTATGCCGCGGGAGACGCCGTTTTATTTCAGACCAGCCAGTTTTTTACGACGGGGATCCGGGAGAGGACGCACCACGTCCCGACGCCGCACAGCAGGATCAGCAGGGACACCAGGGGCACGGAGACGATGGCGGGTCCCGCCAGCGCCGTCAGACCCAAACGGGCAAAGAACTTCAGGAAGAAGATGTGGACCAGAAACACGCAGAAGGAGGCTCTGGAGACCAGCGCCGCGCCCCGGCCCGCCCGCTCCGGGACGGGAGCGGAGAGACACAGTCTGTAAATGCCCGCGGCGGCAAGGCAGATGCCCACGCTCATGCCCTCCAGGAAGTGGGTGTTCAGGGTGCCCTCCGCGGCGGACATGGCCCAGCTGCCGCCGAAGGCCAGCAGGAAGCCCGCCGCCATCATTGCCGCCCAGACCCATCGCCGGACGGTCTTTCCGTAGGCGGACAGGTCATACCCCAGCAGCGTGTAGCCGATGGAGGCGTAGGTCATGTTCATCAGCCATTGGGTGGGGATGCCCGCCAGTTCTGTGAAGGGCGGGAAGGGCCTCACCGTGGGATAGACGATGCCCAGCAGGAACCACAGCCCCAGCAGGTACCGGAGCTGCCGCCTGTCCGTGTGCTGCGCGATGAGGCGGGTGACCGGCAGGAAGGCGTACACCAGCAGCATGATGTGGAGGTAGTACAGATGCTCCTCATGGCGGAACAGCAGGGTATCCCGCACCGCTTGGGCCAGTCCGGCGGCGGACAGCTGTCCGGCGGCCAGCAGGCCCGCCAGATGATAGCAAAAGGCCCAGAACAGCAGGGCCGCCAGCAGACGGGGGAAGTTTTTCGTGTACAGCTTTTTCAGCGTCATGGGCCGTCCGGGGTCCAGCAGAAGGGTGCCGCTGGCCATCAGGAACAGGGAGACGCTGACATGGGTGATGCTGGCCCAGAACAGGGCGCACAGCCACGCCGGGGAGCCTACGGCGCCGGCGGAAAAGGCGGGGACATCCACGTGGCTGACGACGACGTCGCAGATGGCGATGGTTTTGACCAGATCCACGGCCCGGTTCCGCCCGGACCCGCGAGAGGACAGAGGTTCTTTTCCCATGAGTGCTTCCTTTCACAGAGGTGCCCGGCCGTGCTGCCGGACGAAGGTCATCAGTTCTTCAGACTGCCCATGATCTGGGGATGATCCTCGCCGTTCTCTCCGGCGTGGTGGGCGTTGGTGTGGACGTTGATGTACTGGGCCTTCAGCTTGGAGTATAGGATGGTTTGGCTGGAGTACAGGCCGTTGTAGCCGGAGAGCATGTAGCTGACGCCGCAGGCCAGGGCGAAGTACAGCACGCCGTCCCCGCCGAACAGCTCGATGGCCAGAAAGATGGAGGCCACGGGGCAGTTGGTGGCGCCGCAGAACACGCTGACCAGTCCCAGCGCCGCGCCGAATCCGGCGGGCAGTCCCAGCAGGGGAGCGGCGGCGCAGCCGAAGGTGGCGCCGATGAAGAAGGAGGGCACTACCTCGCCGCCCTTGAACCCGGCGGCCAGGGTGATAGCGGTGAACAGGATCTTCAGCAGAAACGCCTCGGGCCGGGCCGTTCCCTGTTCCACGGCGGCGGTGATGACGCTCATGCCCGCGCCGTTGTAGTCCGTGGTGCGGCACAGCAGCGTCAGGACGATGACGGCGCAGCCGCCGGTGACGGCCCGGACCCAGGGGTTGGGGATGCGCTTCGCCATCTGATGCTCCGTGAAGTGGAGGACATTGCAGAACAGGACGGACACCCAGGCGCACAGAGCCGCCAGCACTGCCACCTTCAGCATCACCGGCACCACCACTTCCGGTACGGCAACAGTGAACCGGGTGGGGGTGACGCCCATCCACAGGGATATGCCGTAGGCCACCAGGGAGGCGGCGAAGCAGGGAATGAAGGCGGAGTGGTAGAAGCTGCCCACGCTGATGACCATGATGGCGAACATGGTGGCGGCCAGCGGCGTGCCGAACAGGGCGGAGAAGAAGGCGGCCATGCCGCAGAGGGTGGCGGTCCGGGTGTCCCGGTCGTCCAGATGGAACAGCTTGCTGGACCAGTAGCCGATGGTTCCGCCCATCTGGAGGGCAGCGCCCTCTCGTCCGGCGGAGCCGCCGCACAGGTGAGTCAGTACCGTCCCGATGAAGATGGAGGGCAGCAGCAGAATGGACAGGGGTTTGCCCAGATGCACCGCGTCGATGATGTCGTTGGTGCCCTGCCCCTCCGTCCGAAGGAGCTTGTAGACAGCCGTCACCGCCAGACCCGCCAGCGGCAGGCAGTACAGCAGCCAGGGATGGGCTCCCCGCAGCTCCGTAGCATAGCCCACGCCGATGTGGAACGCCGAGCCGATAAAGCCGCAGATCTCACCGGTGATGGCCGCCAGGATCAGCCATTTGCCCAAGGCCGCCGTGTACAGCCAGATCTTGTGAAAGAATTTCCGCACCGATTCCATACCAGTTCCTCCCAGTGACCGCGTTTTCTCTGATTATACGAATATTCGACAGAAAATGCAACGGCCAGTCTGACACCTTTTTTAAGGAGAAAAGCACATATCGCACAAGATTTCTCTGGGATTTCGAAATTTTATAGCTGAATTGCACAAAGTCCTGACAAATTTTTAGTTCGTCTCAATGATTTTTTAAATCCAGGTTGATTCTGACAGCGCAATGGCGTATACTAAACGAAGAAGAAAACTGATCGGACCAAAATTCTGCACGTACAGGAGGAATTGGAAATGAAATACGGTCGTACTTATAACTTCTCCGCCGGTCCCGCCATGATGCCCGAGGAGGTCCTGGAGGAGATCGCCGCCGAGATGATGAACTATCAGGGCAGCGGCATGTGCGTCATGGAGATGAGCCACCGGTCCAAGGTGTTCCAGCAGATCCGGGACGAGGCTGAGGCGGATCTCCGGAAGCTGATGGGCATTCCCGACAACTACAAGGTGCTGTTCATCCAGGGCGGCGGCACGGTCCAGTTCGCCATGGTGCCCATGAACCTGATGAAGAACGGCGTTGCCTGCTACATCGACACCGGCAGCTGGTCCAAGAAGGCCCTGAAGGAGGCCCAGAAGTTCGGCGAGGTCAAGGTAGTGGCGTCCTCTGGGGACAAGAATTACTCCTACATCCCCGACTGCTCCGATCTGGACATCCCCGACAACGCGGATTACGTCTACATCTGCGAGAACGAGACCATCAACGGCACCACCTATTACAACCTGCCCAATACCAAGGAGAAGATCCTGGTCAGCGACCAGTCCTCCATGTTCCTGTCCCGTCCCTGCGACGTCAGCAAGTACGGCGTCATCTGGGGCGGCGTCCAGAAGAACGTAGGCCCCGCCGGCATGGCCATCGTCATCATCCGAGAGGACCTGATCCGGGACGATCTGCCCGCCTCCGTCCCCACCTATTTGAACTACAAGACCCACGCCGACGCCGACTCCCTGTACAACACTCCCAACTGCTGGGCTATCTACTGCTGCGGCAAGGTGTTCAAGTATCTGCTGAAGAACGGCGGCCTGGAGGCTATGGATCAGCGGAACCGGGAGAAGGCCGCCATCCTGTATGACTTCCTGGACCAGAGCAAGTTCTTTACCGCCGCCGTCCGCAAAGAGGACCGGTCCCTGATGAACGTGCCCTTCGTGACGCCCAGCAAGGAGCAGGACGCCGACGTGGTGGCTGCCAGCAAGGCCGCGGGCTTCGACAACCTGAAGGGCCACAAGAGCGTGGGCGGCCTGCGGGCTTCCATCTACAACGCCATGCCCAAGGAGGGCGTGGAGGCACTGGTGGAGTTTTTGAAGAAGTACGAGGAGGAGCACGCCTGACGGCTTCAAGGGGGAGCAGGCTCCCCCTTGAGAATCCCCCACCACCAGTGACATCGGTCACTGGTGACGCCGCCCACGGCGGCTGAGTCAAAGTATTTTTCCGCCGCGCATGTCGCCGGAAAAATGATTCCGGCAAATTACGGCCCGTGGGGCCGTAATGGGTCGCGGGGGTGGATATCATCCGCCCGTCGGCCCTGGCTGCGGCCCGCCGGCCCTGACGGAGGCCGGCATTTATCCACGGCAGGGCGGGGCGCATGCCCCGCCGTCCCCGCCGTCCTGCACAGGGCGGCGAAGCGTCTGTCCCCCAACGGACGCCGCGTTTTCCGACAATTGGCACCCCTGGGGTGTGCCGGGAAATTTGGAAAGGGGTAACTGAATATGGCAATCCGCATTCTGGTCACCGACGGCTGCGACGCTGCCGCCATGGAACAGCTCCGGCTGGATGGATATGAGGTGGTGGAGCAGTTCTACGAGCCCGACACGCTGGGCGAAGCCCTCCGGGAGTTTGACGCCGTCATCATCCGCAGCGCCACCAAGATCAAGGCGCCCCAGATCGACGCCGCCCGGGGCGGACGGCTGAAGCTCATCATCCGGGCGGGCGTGGGCATGGACAACATTGACATTCCCTATGCCGAGGCCGCCGGGATCACCTGCCGCAACACGCCCAGAGCGTCCTCCAACGCCGTGTCGGAGCTGGCGTTGGCGCTGCTGTTCTCCTGCGCCCGGAACATCTCTATCGCCGGACACACCATGCGGCAGGAGAAGTGGGAGAAGAAAGCCTATTCCAAGGGGTTCGAGCTGCGGGGCAGCACCGCCGGCATCATCGGCTACGGCCGCATCGGCCGTCTCACCGGGGAGAAGTGCCAGGCCCTGGGGATGAACGTCCTGTCCACCGTCCACCGGAACAAGCCGGAGGGATGTGAGTGCGAGACCATGCACTTCGTTTCCATGGAGGAGCTGCTTGCCCAATCCGATGTGGTGATCCTCTGCGCTCCCAGCGGCGAAAAGCCCATCATCGACCAGAACGCCATCACCAAAATGAAGGACGGCGCGGTGGTCATCAACGTGTCCCGGGGCTCCAATGTGGACGAGGCCGCCCTGCTGGAGGCTCTGGAGAGCGGAAAGCTCCGGGCCGCCGGTCTGGACGTCTGGATGGACGAGAAGCATCCCAACTGGGCACTGGCCTCCCATCCGGCGGTGAGCTGCACGCCCCACATCGGCGCGGGCACCAAAGAGGCCCAGAAGCGCATCGGCGCGGAGCTGGTGGACATCGTGGAGCATTTCAGTTTCTGATACATCTGATACAACAGAGAAGCCCCCGGCACGGTCCAAAGGAGGACCGCGCCGGGGGCTTTATACCTTATAATAAATGATGTGGTATTTTCCGGACCGGGGAGCGGATCAGGCCTCCTCCGGACCGGCCTCCTCCGGCGCCGGCTGCGCAGGCTCCTCCCAATCCGTCATGGTGGCCACCAGACGATAGATGGGCTGGCCAAGCTCATGGAACTTGGCCTCATAGTCCGTCATCACGCCCACGGGACCGTTCTCGTGGAGGTTCCGGGTGACCTCGGACAGAGTGAAGCCGAACTGGGGGAACTCCTCCAGGGAGAAATCGAACAACCCCATGTTGTCCGTCTTGAAGTGGATCTCTCCGCCGGGCCGCAGCACCTTCCGGTAGAGCTTCAGGAAGTTGCCGTGGGTCAGGCGGCGCTTGGCGTGGCGCTTGGTGGGCCAGGGATCGCAGAAGTTGATATAGATGCGGTCCACCTCACCGGGCCGGAAGAACAGGGGCAGCTGATCGGCGTTGGCGCTGACGAAGAAGACATTGTGCAGCTCCGCCGCTGTGCAGCGCTCCATGGCCACCACCATGGCGTCGGGGATCATCTCTACGGCGATGAACAGCACGTCCGGCTCCGCCTGGGCGGTGCCGGCGGTGAACCGGCCCTTTCCGCAGCCCAGCTCCACCCGCAGCTCCCGGGCCTCCGGCATCAGCTCCCGCCATTTGCCCGGCATCTCATAGGGTTCCTGGATGAGACAGGCCGCGCAGCGCTCCATCCGGGGCACCAGATTTTTCTTTTTCCGCATTCGCATTCGGATATCCTCCCATAATTGCTGAAAATTCACGACTGCTCTATTTTATCATAGCTTCGGAATCGTGTAAATGCCGATTTTTTCCGGAGGGCCGTCGGATGCCGGGAGAGCACAGAATGTTAAGCCCTTAACATAATAGCAAAAATTTTAACGATATTTTGTGTGAAGTGTAAAAAAACAGAAAATCCTCGAAAAGGGAGAGAAATGGGACTTGATAATTGGGCGTCGAAAAACTATAATAACTCTGTGAGTATATAGGGCCATTCCATGCCGTTTTGGCATAAGGGAAACGCGCCGGGACCGGCGCGGGAGGGATGGCTCCGGAGCCTGAAGCGGGCGCCGGATCTCTGTGAATCTTTCCGATGAGGAGGAACTTCCCATGGCGTTTGTGGAATTCGAAGTCAAGGGCCAGATCGGCCTGCTGACCATCAACCGTCCGGAGGCGCTGAACGCGCTGAACGACCAGGTGATCTCCCAGCTGGACAAGGTGCTGGACGGCATCGACCTCAACGAGGTGCGCTGCGTCATCGTCACCGGCGCGGGACAGAAGGCCTTCGTGGCCGGCGCGGATATCGCGCAGATGAAGGATCTGGACAAGATGGCCGGACAGGCCTTCGGCAAGCTGGGCAACGACGTGTTCCGCAAGCTGGAGACGCTGCCCATTCCCACCATCGCCGCGGTGAACGGTTTTGCGCTGGGCGGCGGCTGTGAGCTGGCCATGAGCTGCGATATCCGTCTTGCCTCTGAGAACGCCGTCTTCGGCCAGCCGGAAGTGGGCTTGGGCATCACCCCGGGCTTCGGCGGCACCCAGCGGATGGCCCGCCTGGTCGGCATGGGCAAGGCCAAGGAACTGATCTATACCGCCCGGAACATCAAGGCGCCTGAGGCACTGGCCTGCGGCCTGGTCCAGGCTGTGTATCCCGCCGAGGAGCTGATGGCCCAGGCGGAGAAGATGGCCCTGCGTATCGCCGGCAACGCCCCCATCGCCGTCCGCGCCTGCAAGCAGGCCATCAACGACGGCCTCCAGGTGGACATCGACGAGGGCATCGCCATGGAGGAGGGGCTGTTCGGCTCCTGCTTCGAGACTCAGGACCAGCGCAATGCCATGACCGCTTTCGTGGAGAAGCGGAAGCACGACCCGTTTGTAAATTGCTGAATTCTCGGCATTTATAAAATAAACATCCCTTAAATTCTAATCACAGGAGGAATCGCAATGAAGGTAGCAGTCTTTGGTGCGGGAACGATGGGTTCCGGCATCGCTCAGGTCTTCGCAGCGAAGGGCCACACCGCCCTCATGTATGCCAGCAGCCCCGCGTCCGCCCAGCGGCACAAGGATAAGCTGGCCGCCTCTCTGGACAAGCGCGTTCAGAAGGGCAAGATGACCGAGGAGGCCAAGCAGGCCATCCTGAACAACATCCTGGTGGAGGAGAAGTCCGCCGCCGCCGATGCCGATCTGGTCATCGAGTGCGTCAAGGAGGACATGGCCACGAAGAAGGAGCTTTTGGGTGAGCTGGATGCCATCTGCAAGCCGGAGACCGTGTTTGCCTCCAATACATCTTCTCTGTCCGTGACGGAGATGGGCAATGGCCTGAAGCATCCTGTCATCGGCATGCACTTCTTCAACCCCGTTCCCAGCATGAAGCTGGTGGAGGTCATCCGCGGCGCCAACACCACCCAGGAGACCTTCGACTTCGTCTACAACCTGTCCAAGGAGATCGGCAAGGATCCCGTGGAAGTGGCCGAGGCTCCCGGCTTTGTGGTCAACAAGATCCTGATCCCCATGATCAACGAGGCCATCGGCCTGGTGGAGACGGGTGTCGCCTCTGTCGAGGACATCGACAAGGCAATGATGTTGGGTGCTAATCACCCCATGGGCCCCCTTGCCCTGGGTGATTTCATCGGCCTGGACGTGTGCCTGGCCATCATGGAGACCCTGTACAGCGAGACGGGCGATCCCAAGTACCGTCCCGCCCTGCTCCTGCGCAAGATGGTCCGCGGCGGCCTCCTGGGCAAAAAGAGCGGCAAGGGCTTCTATGATTATTCCAAGAAGTAATTTTATAGTGAAGGAGTAAAAGGTATGGATTTTCATCTGACTAGAGAGCAGCAGATGCTCCGTAAGATGTACCGCGAGTTCGCCGAGAATGAAGTCAAGCCCCTGGCCCAGGAAATCGACGAAGAAGAGCGGTTCCCCATGGAGACCGTCGAGAAGATGGCCAAGCTGGGGATGATGGGCATTTACTTCCCCAAGGAGTACGGCGGCGCCGGCGGCGACGTCCTCTCCTATGCCATGTGCGTGGAGGAGTTGGCCAAGGTCTGCGGCACCACCGCCGTCATCGTCTCCGCTCACACTTCCCTGTGCTGCGCCCCCATCTTTGAGCACGGCACTGAGGAGCAGAAGAAGAAGTATCTGCCCGATCTGTGCTCCGGTCGTAAGATCGGCGCCTTCGGTCTGACCGAGCCCGGCGCCGGCACCGACGCCTCCGGCCAGCAGACCACCGCCGTCCTGGAGGGTGACCACTATGTGCTGAACGGCTCCAAGTGCTTCATCACCAACGGCAACGTGGCCGACACCTTCGTGGTCTTCGCTATGACCGACAAGAAGGCCGGCAACCACGGCATCTCCGCCTTCATCGTGGAGAAGGACTTCCCCGGCTTCTCTCAGGGCAAGCATGAGAAGAAGATGGGTATCCGCGGCTCCTCCACCTGCGACCTGATCTTCGAGGACTGCATCGTTCCCAAGGAGAACCTGCTGGGCAAGGAAGGCAAGGGCTTCAAGATCGCCATGCAGACCCTGGACGGCGGCCGTATCGGCATCGCCTCCCAGGCTCTGGGTCTGGCTGAGGGCGCCATTGACGAGGCTGTCAAGTACACCAAGGAGCGTGTCCAGTTCGGCCGTCCCCTGAGCAAGTTCCAGAACACCCAGTTCCAGCTGGCCGACATGGCCTGCCGCGCTCAGGCTGCCCAGTACGTTGTGTACGCTGCGGCTATGAAGAAGCAGAACCACGAGCCTTACAGCGACGCCGCCGCCATGGCCAAGCTGTTCGCTGCTGAGACCGCTTCTGACGTCACCCGCCGCGCCGTTCAGCTGTTCGGCGGCTATGGCTACACCCGTGAGTATCCCGTGGAGCGCATGATGCGCGACGCCAAGATCACCGAGATCTACGAAGGTACTTCTGAGGTCCAGCGCATGGTCATCGCCAAGCACCTGGGTCTGTAATTAAGAGGAGGTTTAGGTCGAAATGAAAATTATCGTTTGTGTCAAGCAGGTTCCCGATACCTCCGGTAAGGTGGCCGTGAACCCCGATGGTACGCTGGACCGCGCTTCCATGCAGACCATCACCAACCCCGACGACCTGAACGCCGTCGAGGCCGCTCTGAAGCTGAAGGACGAGACCGGCTGCAAGGTCATCGTTGTCACCATGGGTCCTCCTCCCGCGGAGGGCATGCTGCGTGAGATCCTGGCCCGCGGCGCTGACGAGGCCGTTCTGGTCTCCGGCCGTGAGTTCGGCGGTTCCGATACTTACGCTACCTCTCAGATCCTGGCCGCTGCCATCAACCGCATCGGCGTGGAGCAGGACGACATCGTCATGTGCGGCCGTCAGGCCATCGACGGCGATACCGCCCAGGTCGGTCCCCAGATCGCTGAGAAGCTGCACCTGCCCCAGGTGACCTATGCCGCCGACATCCATAAGGAAGGCGACACCATCACCGTCAAGCGTATGCTGGAAGACGGCTACATGACCATCAAGGTCCAGACTCCCTGCCTGCTGACCTGCATCAAGGAGCTGAACGAGCCCCGTTACATGAGCGTCGGCGGCGTCTTCGAGGCTTACAGCAAGCCCATGGAAGTGTTCGACTACAACGCTCTGAAGGACGATCCCCTGATCGATCCCACCACCATCGGTCTGAAGGGCTCTCCCACCAACATCCTGACCTCCTTCACTCCTCCCCAGAAGGGTGCCGGCATGATGCTGGACGAGGGCGACGACAAGGCGAACTGCGATAAGCTGGCCAGCCTGCTGGCTAAGAAGCACATCATCTGATCGAAAGGAGAAAGATAAGACTATGGCTACTTTTAATAACACTGATCTTGCTGCTTTCAAGGATGTGTGGGTCTTCTGCGAGCAGCGTCAGGGCAAGCTGATGCCCACCGACTTTGAGCTGATCTCCGAGGGCCGTCGTCTGGCCAACGAGCTGGGCGTCAACCTGTGCGGCCTGCTGCTGGGCGACAACGTTGAGGGTCTGGCCAAGGAGCTGGGCGGCTATGGCGCCGACAAGGTCTATGTCTGCGAGCATCCCCTGCTGAAGGACTACACCACCGACGCTTATGCCCACGTCATCTGCCAGGTCATCGAGGAGCTGAAGCCTGAGGCCTTCCTGATCGGCGCCACCAACATCGGCCGTGACCTGGGCCCCCGCTGCGCTGCCCGTCTGCACACCGGCCTGTGCGCTGACTGCACCCATCTGGACGTGGACATGGGCATCTACAAGGGCTTCCTGAAGGAGGCTTCCACTCTGCCCGAGGCCAAGATCGACGGCCTGAACTCCGCCATGGTTCTGGGAGAGAAGCACGATGTTTCCCGTGATCTGAAGATGACCCGTCCCGCTTTCGGCGGTCACCTGATGGCCACCATCATCTGCCCCCGTTTCCGTCCCACCATGGCTACCGTCCGTCCCGGCGTTATGAAGAAGGCTCCCTTCGATCAGGCCAAGGCTGACGCCTGCGTCATCGAGAAGCCCGCTTTCACCTTGACCGAGGACGACATCCAGACCGAGGTCGTTGAGACCGTCAAGGCCGCCAAGAAGCTGGTCGACCTGATCGGCGCCGACTTCATCGTGTCCTGCGGCCGTGGCATCAGCAAGGATGTCGATCGCGGCATTCAGCTGGCTGAGGAACTGGCTGCCGAGCTGGGCGGCGTCGTGGGCGGCTCCCGTGCCGTCATCGACTCCGGCTGGATGACCGCCGACCATCAGGTCGGCCAGACCGGCAAGACCGTGCATCCCAAGGTGTACGTGGCTCTGGGCATCTCCGGCGCCATTCAGCACAAGGCCGGCATGCAGGATTCCGAGTGCATCATCGCCGTCAACAAGAACGAGACCGCTCCCATCTTCGAGATCGCCGATTACGGCATCGTGGGCGACCTGTTCAAGGTGACTCCGCTGCTGACCGAGGCCATCCGCGCCGCCAAGGCTGCGAAGTAAGCATATTCTCTGAGTGCTTCAGAGGGCTGTCCGAAAGGACAGCCCTCTGCTTTTTCCGCCCGGGGAGAAAAAGAATCCCATGAAACAGTTGTAAAATCGGAAAAAACAGTGTATGATAGGTTCCATAATCAAAAGCTCACGGGACCGCGAACGGTCCGCGGAAGTGGCAGCACATTGAGAATATGGAACAAGGAGGTCCGCAGCATGAGCAAAACAGCACGTATGGTGATGAAGATCATCGGCGCGAGCCTGGCGTTCGCCGCGGTTGTCTGCCTGCTGATCGGCGGCTGGCATGATCTGTCCGTGGCGGGCAGCGGCATCAAGAAGAGCCTCAGCCGCAAGTTCAGCTCTGAGTATGACGACTACGACGACGAGGAGCTGTACGAATAAAACAGGATAACAAAAGGGCCGTCCCGACGGGACGGCCCTTTTTATGTGCGCTTATTCAGAAAGCACACCAATATCTATTGACAGAACAATTGAAACATGGTATAATTAATCGCTTTTAATGACGGGATGATAGTTATCCATCCTTTTTACTACATTCAAGATAGCACATCTGACGAGAAAAAGCAATACCAGAGCGAATGAAATGTAACAACAAAGCCGCGTGTGTCAAAAAAGATGCAGGCGGCGCCGGAGCGCGTTGGATGAAAATACTCTGCCTGCCGGAGGGAGGTCGGTCTCTCCGGAAGGGCAAAAGAAAGGCTGCGTGAAAAAACAGATGGCAAAAGACAAGTATTACGGAAACACTCTCCGCAAGTGCTTTGCCCGGCATGAGGAAGTCGTCCCCATGCCCAACCTTCTGGAGATCCAGAAGAAGTCCTATCAGTGGTTCTGGGATACGGGCCTGCGTGAGGTCTTCGCGGACGTGGGGACCATCAACGACTACCAGGGCAACCTGGAGCTGAGCTTCAACGACTACACGATGGATGAGCCTCCCAAGTACGACGTGGAGGAGTGCAAGGCCCGGGACGCCACGTATGCCGCCCCCCTGAAGGTGAAGGTGCGGCTGTACACCAAGCAGGACGGCGCCATCAAGGAGATCAAGGAGCAGGAGATCTTCATGGGCGATTTCCCGCTGATGACCCACTCCGGCACGTTTGTCATCAACGGCGCCGAGCGCGTGGTGGTCTCCCAGATCGTCCGCAGCCCCGGCGTCTACTTCGGCAAGGAGCTGGACCTGAAGACCGATCTGCCCATCCTCTCCTCCACGGTCATTCCCTACCGGGGCGCCTGGCTGGAGTATGAGACGGATGCCAATGAGATGTTCTGGGTCCGTATCGACAAGAACCGGAAGCTGCCCATCACCTGCCTGATCCGGGCCCTGGGCATCAAGACCGACGCGGAGATCAAGGAGCTGTTCGGCGACGATCCCCGCATCATGACCACCCTGGAGAAGGATCCCTGCAAGTCCTACGAGGACGCCATGCTGGAGATCTACCGGAAGCTGCGTCCCGGCGAGCCCCCCACGGTGGAGGCCTGCGAGACCCTGATGAACAACCTGTTCTTCGATCCCCGCCGGTATGACCTGTCCACCGTGGGCCGGTACAAGTTCAACAAGAAGCTGTCCCTGTGGGCCCGGATCGCCGGCTACAAGCTGCTGCAGCCCGTGGCGGATCCTGCCACCGGCGAGATCCTGTTCGACGAGGGCCATCTGCTCTCTAACGAGGATGCCAAGCTGCTGGACGCCGTGGGCGTGGGCGAGGTCCTCATTGACGTGGAGGGCGAGTCCCTGAAGGTCATGTCCAACAAAATGTGCGACCTGAAGCACTATGTGGACTTCGACCCCCTGAAGGAGTGCGGCATCAAGGAGCGGGTCCGCTTCGAGGTGCTGCAGGAGCTGCTGAACCAGTACAGTGGGGAGGACCTGAAGGATCAGATCCGCCTGCACAAGGATGAGCTGGTGCCTAAGCACATCGTCGTGGACGATATCCTCTGCTCCATCAACTATATGAACGGTCTGGCCCGGGGCATCTCCAACAAGGACGACATCGATCACCTGGGCAACCGCCGCCTGCGCTGCGTGGGCGAGCTGCTGCAGAACCAGTTCCGCATCGGCTTCTCCCGCATGGAGCGCGTCATCCGGGAGCGCATGACCATCCAGGACCTGGATGTGGTCACGCCCCAGAGCCTTATCAACATCCGGCCCGTCACCGCCGCCATCAAGGAGTTCTTCGGCTCCAGTCCCCTGAGCCAGTTCATGGACCAGACCAACCCCCTGGCGGAGCTGACCCACAAGCGGCGTCTGTCCGCACTGGGCCCCGGCGGTCTGAGCCGTGAGCGCGCCAACATGGAGGTCCGAGACGTCCACTACAGCCACTACGGCCGCATGTGCCCCATCGAGACCCCCGAAGGTCCCAACATCGGCCTGATCTCCTATCTGGCCACCTATGCCCGTGTCAACGAGTACGGCTTCATCGAGGCTCCCTACCGCAAGGTGGATAAGGAGACCTTCCGTGTGGCCAACGACATCACCTATATGACCGCCGACGAGGAGGACAACTATATCGTCGGCCAGGCCGCCGAGCCTGTGGACGAGAACGGGTGCCTGATCAACCAGCGTATCATTGCCCGCCACCGCGACGAGATCGTGGAGGTGGATAAGGAGCTGGTGGACTATATCGACGTCAGCCCCCGCATGATGGTGTCCATCGCCACCGCCATGATCCCCTTCCTGCCCAACGACGACGCTAACCGCGCCCTGATGGGCGCCAACATGCAGCGTCAGGCCGTGCCTCTGCTGCGGCCCGAGGCCCCCATCGTGGGCACCGGCATGGAGCACAAGATCTGCATCGACTCCGAAGTGGTGGTGCTGGCGGAGGGCGACGGTGAAGTCACCTCTGTGGACGCCCGTCACGTCACCGTCAAGTACGACGACGGCCATACCAAGGACTACAAGCTGACCAAGTTCCTGCGCTCCAACCACGGCACCTGCATCAACCAGCGGCCCATCGTGTCCGTGGGCGAGCGGGTCCACGGCAAGCGCGTCAACGCCGCCGGCGAGGTGGAGGATCCCACGGTCCTGGCCGACGGCCCCGCCACCGATCAGGGCGAGATCGCCCTGGGCCGGAACATCCTGGTGGGCTTCATGACCTGGGAGGGCTACAACTACGAGGACGCCGTTCTGCTGAACGAGCGCCTGGTCCGGGAGGACTACTACACCTCCGTCCACATCGAGGAGTTCGAGATCGACTCCCGGGATACCAAACTGGGCCCCGAGGAGATCACCCGGGACATCCCCAACGTGGGCGAGGACGCCCTGAAGGATCTGGACGAGAACGGCATCATCCGCATCGGCGCGGAGGTCCGCTCCGGTGATATCCTGGTGGGTAAGGTCACGCCCAAGGGCGAGACCGATCTCACCGCCGAGGAGCGCCTGTTGCGCGCCATCTTCGGTGAGAAGGCCCGCGAGGTCCGCGACACCTCTCTGAAGGTGCCCCACGGCGAGGCCGGTATCGTGGTGGACGCCAAGGTCTTCACCCGCGAGGGCGGCGACGAGCTGGGCCCGGGCGTCAACCAGGTTGTCCGGGTGTATATCGCCCAGCGCCGGAAGATCCAGCCCGGCGACAAGATGGCAGGCCGTCACGGCAACAAGGGCGTCGTGTCCCGCATCCTGCCCCAGGAGGATATGCCCTTCCTGCCCGACGGTACGCCGCTGGATATCGTGCTGAACCCCCTGGGCGTGCCCTCCCGTATGAACATCGGTCAGGTGCTGGAGGTCCACCTGGGCTATGCCGCCCAGAAGCTGGGCTGGAAGGTGGCCACCCCCATCTTCGACGGCGCCACCTACGAGGACATTCAGGACGCCCTGCGTCTGGCTGGTCTGGATCCCGAGGGCAAGAGCGTACTGTACGACGGCCGCACCGGTGAACCCTTCGATAACAAGGTCACGGTTGGCTACGTCTACTTCCTGAAGCTGCATCATCTGGTGGATGATAAGATCCATGCCCGTTCCACCGGCCCCTACTCCCTGGTCACCCAGCAGCCGCTGGGCGGCAAGGCCCAGTTCGGCGGCCAGCGCGTCGGCGAGATGGAAGTCTGGGCCCTGGAGGCTTACGGTGCCGCCTATACCCTGCAGGAGATCCTGACCGTCAAATCCGACGATGTGACGGGCCGTGTCCGGACCTACGAGTCCATCGTCAAGGGCCACAACGTGCCTCAGCCCGGCGTGCCCGAGTCCTTCAAGGTGCTGGTGAAGGAGCTGCAGTCCCTGTGCCTGGACATCCAGGTACTGGATGTGGAGGGCAACCCCATCGAGCTGAAGGAAGACGAGGACGCCATGGATACCTTCAACCTGGCCCGGATGGACGCGGACGACCGTCACCGCGCCTTCGCGGAGGACAACGAATTCCAGGAGTCCGGCTTCGATATCGAGGACGCTCCCGACGATGCCGGCAGTGAAGTGGGCATGGACGACCTGGGCGACGAGGGCGACGACGGCGCGGATTTTGACGACGAGTGATTTGGAATCGCCGACAAAGACACATTCTGAATCATGTAAGGAGGATACAGCCAAATGACTGATAATAATACCGGCAACAACATCGCGTTTGACTCCATCAAGATCGGCATGGCATCTCCGGAGCAGATCCGCGAGTGGTCCTACGGCGAGGTCAAGAAGCCGGAGACCATCAACTACCGGACTCTGAAGCCGGAGAAGGACGGCCTGTTCTGCGAGCGCATCTTTGGACCCACCAAGGACTGGGAGTGCCACTGCGGCAAGTACAAGAAGATCCGCTACAAGGGCAAGATTTGCGACCGCTGCGGTGTGGAAGTCACCCGCGCCAAGGTGCGCCGCGAGCGCATGGGCCACATCGTGCTGGCCACCCCCGTGTCCCACATCTGGTATTTCAAGGGCATTCCCTCCCGGATGGGCCTGCTGCTGGACATCAGCCCCCGGATCCTGGAGAAGGTCCTGTACTTCGCCAGCTATATCGTCACCGATCCCGGTGAGACGCCCCTGTCCAAGAACCAGATCCTGTCCGAGAAGGAATACCGGGACTACCGCGAGAAATACGAGGACGACTTCCAGGCCGGCATGGGCGCCGAGGCCGTGAAGAAGCTGCTCCAGGACGTGGATCTGGAGGCCCTGTCCGCACAGCTCCACAAGGAGCTGAAGGACGCCTCCGGCCAGAAGAAGGCCCGCATCGTCAAGCGTCTGGAAGTGGTGGACGCCTTCCGCATCTCCGGCAACAAGCCGGAGTGGATGGTCATCGACGTGCTGCCCGTCATCCCCCCCGAGCTGAGGCCCATGGTCCAGCTGGACGGCGGCCGGTTCGCCACCTCTGACCTGAACGACCTGTACCGCCGGGTCATCAACCGCAACAACCGTCTGAAGCGCCTGATCCAGCTGAACGCCCCGGACATCATCGTCCGGAACGAGAAGCGGATGCTCCAGGAGGCCGTGGACGCCCTGATCGACAACGGCCGCCGTGGCCGCGCCGTCACCGGCGCCAACAACCGTGCGCTGAAGTCCCTCAGCGATCTGCTGAAGGGCAAGCAGGGCCGGTTCCGTCAGAACCTGCTGGGCAAGCGCGTGGACTACTCCGGCCGAAGCGTTATCGTAGTCGGCCCCGAGCTGAAGATCTATCAGTGCGGCGTGCCCAAGGAGATGGCCGTGGAGCTGTTCCGCCCCTTCATCATGAAGAAGCTGGTGGAGGACGGCACCGCCAACAACATCAAGTCCGCCAAGAAGATGGTGGATAAGGGCGACACCGCCGTGTGGGACGCCCTGGACGTCATCATCAAGGATCATCCCGTCATGCTGAACCGCGCCCCCACGCTGCACCGTCTGGGCATCCAGGCCTTCGAGCCGGTGCTGGTGGACGGCCGCGCCCTGAAGCTGCACCCCCTGAACTGCACCGCCTTCAACGCCGACTTCGACGGCGACCAGATGGCCATTCACGTGCCTCTGTCCGCTGAGGCCCAGGCGGAGGCCCGCATCCTGATGCTGTCCGCCAATAACCTGCTGCGTCCCCAGGACGGCGGCCCCGTCACCGTCCCCACCCAGGACATGGTGCTGGGCTCCTACTACCTGACCATGGAGCGCATGGGCAAGGCGGAGAAGGGCGCCGAGACCATCTGGTGCGAGGACCCCGGCGACACCGACCTGCCCGCCCAGTCCATCGTGGACGGCGACGCCTTCGTGTCCGCCCGGGACCGGGCCAAGGCGGAGGGCAAGAAGCTGCCCACCTACAAGCCCCTCCACTACTACGCCAGCGAGGAGGAGGCCATGATGGCCTACTCCGACCACGTCATCGGCCCCCACTGCCCCATCGGCGTCCGGGTGACCCGGGTGGGCGAGGACGGCCGCCGCGTGCCCCGTACGCCCAATGAGCCCACCCGCGTGGTGGAGACCACGCCGGGCCGTATCATCTTCAACGGCAACATTCTCCAGGACCTGGGCTTTGTGGACCGCAGCGATCCCGCCCACGCCTTTGACTACGAGATCACCTTCACCTGCGGCAAGAAGGAGCTGGGCAAGATCGTCGACAAGACCATCCGCCACCATGGCTTCACCGAGGCCGCCGAGGTGCTGGACGCCATTAAGGCCACCGGCTACAAGCACTCCACCCTGGCCGCCATCACCGTGTCCATCGCGGACATGACGGTTCCTCCCCAGAAGTACGAGCTGGTCCACAAGACCGAGGAGCGGGTTCTGGAGATCGAGAACCACTACAAGATGGGCTTCATGACCGATCAGGAGCGCTACAAGCAGGTGGTGCAGGAGTGGGAGAAGACCACGGACGACGTCTCTAACGCCCTGCAGAAGAACCTGGACCGCTACAACCCCATCTTCATGATGGCGGACTCCGGCGCCCGAGGCTCTATGAAGCAGATCCGTCAGCTGGCCGGTATGCGCGGCCTGATCGCCAACACCGCCGGCAAGACCATCGAGATCCCCATCAAGGCCAACTACCGCGAGGGCCTGACCGCTCTGGAATACTTCATCTCCAGCCGCGGCGCCCGTAAGGGCCTGGCCGATACCGCTCTGCGTACCGCCGACTCCGGTTATCTGACCCGCCGAATGGTGGACGTCTCCCAGGACGTTATCATCCGGGAGCAGGACTGCGGCGTCACACACGGCATCAAGGTCTCCGAGATCAGCGAGAACGGCCAGGTCATCGAGAAGTTCTCTGACCGCATTTTCGGCCGCTATCCCGTCCATGACGTGGTGGATCCCGCCACCGGAGAGCTGCTGGTGTCCAGCAGCCAGATGATCGGCGAGGCCGAGGTCAAGAAGATCGAGGACGTCGGCATCACCAGCCTGGAGATCCGCACCGTCCTGACCTGCAAGGCTCACAGCGGCGTCTGCGCCAAGTGCTACGGCATGAACCTGGCTACCCGCCAGCCCGTGGGCCCCGGCGAGGCGGTCGGCATCATCGCCGCCCAGTCCATCGGCGAGCCCGGCACCCAGCTGACCATGCGTACGGTCCACACCGGCGGTCTGGCCGGCGGCGACATCACCCAGGGTCTTCCCCGAGTCGAGGAGCTGTTTGAGGCCCGGAAGCCCAAGCGTATGGCCCAGATGGCGGAGATCGGCGGAAAGGTCCACTTTGAGGAGACCAGCAAGAGCCTGCTGAACGCCATCATCACCGCCGACGACGGCGACACCCGCATCTACGCCGTGCCCCACACCGGCCTGCTGGTGAAGGAGGGTGACGTGGTGGAGAAGGGCGCCGTCCTGACCTACGGCGCGCTGAACCCCCACGATGTCCTGCGCATCCGTGGCGAGGACGCGGTGTACAACTACCTGATCCAGGAAGTCCTGCGTGTGTACCGTCAGCAGGGCGTGGATATCAACGATAAGCACATCGAGATCATCGTCCGCCAGATGATGCGCAAGGCCCGTCTGGAGGACGCCGGCGACACCAACCTGCTGGACGGCTCCATGGTGGATGTTCTGGAGCTGGAGGACGCCAACGAGGAGATCCGCCGCCGCAACGATGCCGGAGAGCGGCAGGAGAACGGCGAGCCTCTGCGGGAAGCCAAGGGCACCCGTCTGCTGATGGGTATCACCAAGGCCTCTCTGGCCACCGACTCCTTCCTGTCCGCCGCCTCCTTCCAGGAGACCACCAAGGTCCTGACCGAGGCCGCCATCAAGGGCAAGGTGGACCATCTGGTGGGCCTGAAGGAGAACGTCATCATCGGTAAGCTGATCCCCGCCGGCACCGGCCTCACCGCCTACAAGGAGTTCGCGGAGGAGCTGGTCCCCGAGCAGGAGCAGACGGCTGACGAGGACGTCATCCCCAGCTTTGACGACTGAGCAGAGATACGTGACGAACAGGCAAGGCCGCCCGGACGGGCGGCCTTGTGTCTTCTTTCGGAGGACAAACGGCCTGCGGGGATGGGAAACGTCCATTTTGACTCTTTTCGCCGAAAAAATCAGAGAAAAACGGGTTAAGTTTTGAAAAAACCTGGGAAAAATGCTTGACGGCGGGGGACCCTCATGCTATAATCTACAACTGCGTGGGTCTGTTCCCGCGAATTTTGCTATGCGTTTCAGGAGGGACTCCCGTGGTATCGGAATTGGCTTCATCCAACAGAGTCGTGGGCGTGAAGCAGTCCCGCAAGGCCATCCGGGAGGGACGGGCCGCCAAGGTCTTTCTGGCGGCGGATGCCGACCCTGCTGTCACCGGTCCCATTGAGGAAGACTGCGCTGCGCGGGGCATCCCCATGGAGAGCGAACACACCATGGCCCAGATCGGAAAGGCCTGCCGTATCACGGTGGGCGCTGCTGTGGCGGTACTGCTGAATGAGCAGTAAGAATTTGGTTTTTTCGGAATAACCGCGAGGTTTTCCGCAAAAAATAGAGGGAAACGTCTCAGACGATTTCCCAAGATTTTCAAAGAAAGGAGAACCATATGCCTACTTTTAACCAACTGGTCCGGAAGGGACGCCAGCAGGCAACCTACAAGTCCACTTCTCCCGCACTGCAGAGCGGTCTGAACTCCCTGAAGAACAAGACCACCGATCTGCCTTCTCCCCAGAAGAGAGGCGTCTGCACCGCAGTGAGAACGGCCACTCCCAAGAAGCCCAACTCCGCGCTTCGTAAGATCGCCCGTGTGAAGCTGACCAACGGCTACGAGGTCACCGCCTATATTCCCGGCGTGGGCCACTCCCTGCAGGAGCACTCCGTGGTCATGATCCGCGGCGGCCGTGTCAAGGACCTCCCCGGCGTTCGTTATCACATCATCCGTGGTAAGCTGGATGCCCAGGGCGTTTCCGGCCGTATGCAGGCCCGTTCCAAGTACGGTGCCAAGCGTCCCAAGCAGAAGTAAGTTCTGCAAAATTCTGAAAGCTTTGCCGAATAGGTTTATATATAAATGTATGATACAGACCTCTTTGGCAGGCATTCACGGAAGGCTGAAATACGCCTTTTGAGTACCTATGAGATCATAGAATATTATGAAGGAGGGAAGCATAGTGCCCAGAAGAGGTAATGTTCCCAAGAGAGAGGTTCTGCCCGATCCGATCTACGGCTCCGTCCTGGTGACGAAGCTGACCAACAGCGTCATGCTGGATGGCAAGAAGGGTGTGGCGCAGAAGGTGGTCTACGCGGCTTTCGACCAGATCAAGGAGAAGACCGGCAAGGACCCCATTGAAGTGTTCACCCAGGCTATGGAAAACATCATGCCCAGCCTGGAGGTCAAGGCCCGCCGTGTCGGCGGTGCCAACTACCAGGTCCCCATGGAAGTTCGCCCCGCTCGCCGTCAGACTCTGGCTCTGCGGTGGCTGACGGCTTACTCCCGTGCCCGCAGCGAGCGGACCATGGCTGAGAAGCTGGCCGGCGAGATCATGGACGCCGCTAACAACACCGGCGCCGCCGTGAAGAAGCGCGAGGAAGTCCACAAGGCTGCCGAGGCCAACAAGGCATTCGCGCACTTCCGCTGGTAAGTTAGGAGAAACAGAGTATGCCGAGAAAAACACCTCTGGAAAACACCCGCAATATCGGTATCATGGCCCACATCGACGCCGGCAAGACCACCACGACGGAGCGTATCCTGTACTACACCGGCGTGAACTACAAGATCGGCGAGACCCATGACGGCACTGCCACCATGGACTGGATGGCTCAGGAGCAGGAGCGCGGCATCACCATCACCTCCGCCGCCACCACCTGCTACTGGGAGGGCTCCAATGTTGGCGGCAAGGGACGCAAGTTCCCCAAGACCCGCATCAACATCATTGATACTCCGGGTCACGTGGACTTCACCGTTGAGGTCCAGCGTTCCCTGCGCGTGCTGGACGGCTCTGTGACCGTGCTGTGCGCCAAGGGCGGCGTGGAGCCCCAGTCTGAGACTGTGTGGCGCCAGGCTGATAACTACAAGGTCCCCCGCATGATCTACGTCAACAAGATGGACATCATGGGCGCCGACTTCTATAACGTGCTGCACATGATCGACGAGCGTCTGAAGTGTAACGCCGTGCCCATCCAGCTGCCCATCGGCAGCGAGGATACCTTCAAGGGTATCATCGACCTGATCGAAATGGACGCTGATGTCTATTATGACGAGATGGGCAAGGATATGCGCGTGGAGCCCATCCCCGAGGACATGGTGGACCTGGCCAACGAGTACCATGAGAAGCTCATGGACGCCGTCTCCATGTTCGACGACGAGATCATGGAGGCCTATCTGGGCGGTGAGGATGTTCCTCAGGAGAAGATCCGCGCTGCCATCCGTAAGGCCACCATCGCCAACGAGATGGTCCCCGTTGTCTGCGGTACTTCCTACCGCAACAAGGGCGTGCAGAAGATGCTGGACGCCATTGTGGACTATATGCCGTCTCCCCTGGACGTGCCGGCCATCAAGGGCGTCAACCCCAAGACCGACGAGGAGGAGGATCGTCCCTCCGACGATAATGCTCCCTTCTCTGCCCTGGCATTTAAGATCATGACCGACCCCTATGTGGGCCGTCTGAGCTTCTTCCGCGTGTACTCCGGCCATCTGACCACCGGTTCCACCGTGCTGAACAGCACCAAGAACATCAAGGAGCGCATTGGCCGTATCCTGCAGATGCACGCCAACCACCGGGAGGATATCGAGGAGGTCTACTCCGGCGATATCGAGGCCGCCGTGGGTCTGAAGAACACCACCACCGGCGACACCCTGTGCGATGAGAAGCACCCCATCATTCTGGAGTCCATGGACTTCCCCGAGCCCGTTATCCGTGTCGCCATCGAGCCCAAGACCAAGGCTGGTCAGGAGAAGATGGGTCTGGCGCTGGTGAAGCTGGCCGAGGAGGATCCCACTTTCAAGACCTACACCGACGAGGAGACTGGTCAGACCATCATCGCTGGCATGGGCGAGCTGCATCTGGAGATCATCGTGGACCGTCTGCTCCGCGAGTTCAAGGTGGAAGCCAATGTGGGCGCCCCTCAGGTCGCCTACAAGGAGACCATCAAGAAGGCTGTGGATCAGGAGACCAAGTACAAGCGCCAGAGCGGCGGCTCCGGTCAGTACGGCCACGTCAAGATCAAGGTGGAGCCCAACGAATCCGGCAAGGGTTACGAGTTTGTCAACGCCGTTGTGGGCGGTGCGATTCCCAAGGAATTCATCCCCGCTGTCGACGCCGGTATCCGCGGCGCCCTGCAGGCCGGTGTTGTGGCTGGCTTCCCCGTGGTGGACGTGAAGGTCACCCTGTACGACGGCTCTTATCACGAGGTCGACTCCTCTGAAATGGCGTTCAAGATCGCCGGCTCCATGGCCTTCAAGGAGGCCATGCGGAAGGCGGATCCCGTCCTGCTGGAGCCCATCATGAAGGTCAGCGTTATCGCTCCCGACGATTATCTGGGCACCGTCATCGGCGACCTGACCGCACGCCGCGGCCAGATCCTGGGCCAGGAGGCCCGTCCCGGTGCACAGCAGGTGGACGCACTGGTGCCTCTGGCCAACATGTTTGGCTACGCCACCGACCTGCGTTCCAGCACTCAGGGCCGTGGTCAGTACACCATGGAGCCCCACAGCTACTCTGAGCTGCCCAAGAACATCCGGGAGAAGATCGTGGCTGAGCGCTCCAAGCCCCAGGACTAATTCGGGTATTGATTTTCCGTTTCATTTACGGTAAAATAAGCAGTGCTGAATGATATGCGCTGCACAAATCGAATCCATTGAAATTGATAGGAGGATTTTCAAATGGCGAAGCAGAAATTTGAAAGAACCAAGCCCCATGTTAACATCGGCACCATCGGTCACGTCGACCATGGCAAGACCACTCTGACCGCCGCTATCACCAAGTGGCTGTCCTTGCAGGGCAAGGCTCAGTTCGAGGCTTATGACAGCATCGATAAGGCTCCCGAGGAGAAGGAGCGCGGCATCACCATCAACACCGCTCACGTTGAGTATGAGACCGAGAAGCGTCACTATGCTCACGTTGACTGCCCGGGCCACGCCGACTATATCAAGAACATGATCACCGGTGCTGCTCAGATGGATGGCGCCATCCTGGTCATCGCTGCTTCCGACGGCCCCATGGCTCAGACCCGCGAGCACATCCTGCTGGCCCGTCAGGTCGGCGTGCCCGCCATCGTTGTGTTCCTGAACAAGTGCGATCAGGTCGACGACGAGGAGCTGATCGAGTTGGTCGAGATGGAGGTCCGTGAGCTGCTGAGCAAGTACGAGTTCCCCGGCGACGACATCCCCATCATCCGTGGTTCCGCTCTGAACGCTCTGGTGTCCGACTCCACCGATCCCAACGCTCCCGAGTATGCCTGCATCAAGGAGCTGATGGACGCTGTTGACGATTATATCCCCACTCCCGACCGTAAGGAGGATCAGCCCTTCCTGATGCCCGTCGAGGACGTGTTCACCATCTCTGGCCGTGGTACCGTTGCTACCGGCCGTGTGGAGCGTGGTATCCTGAAGATGTCCGAGGAAGTCGAGATCGTTGGTCTGTCCGACGAGAAGAAGAAGACTGTCGTCACCGGCATCGAGATGTTCCACAAGCTGCTGGACTACGCTGAGGCTGGCGATAACATCGGCGTTCTGCTGCGTGGTATCGACCGTACCGGTGTTGAGCGCGGCCAGGTTCTGGCTAAGCCCGGCTCCATTCATCCCCACACCAAGTTCGTTGGCCAGGTCTACGTTCTGACCAAGGACGAGGGCGGCCGTCACACCCCCTTCTTCAACAACTATCGTCCCCAGTTCTACTTCCGTACCACCGACGTTACCGGCGTCATCACTCTGCCCGAGGGCACCGAGATGTGCATGCCCGGCGATAACGTGGACATGAAGGTCGAGCTGATCACCCCCATCGCCATCGAGAAGGGCCTGCGTTTCGCTATCCGTGAGGGTGGCCGTACCGTTGGTTCCGGCGTTGTTATCGACATCGAGGAGTAATCCCGAATCGTAACTGCATAAAAAAGGACCGGCTGCAAAGCCGGTCCTTTTTGCTTGTCGAAAAACCTTTTTTCAGAGGAAAGCACTTCCGAAACAGCAGGGGGAGCTCGAGGGGGCGAAGCCCGCCTCGAATGAGATCGAATGCCTGCAAAAAGCCTGCGTCAGCAGGCGTTTGCGCCGCGCAGCGGCGGCTTTTCGGGCCGCTGCGCGGTCAGAAAAGCGAGGCATTATGCAGGCAGTTGAAAAAGTCCATCGGACTTTTTCAACTGCCTGAGGACCGGCTGCAAAGCCGGTCCTCAGCTTGTCGAAAATCCCCTGTTTGAAGGAAAGAAGTTCTTTTTTGCAGGGGGAGTACGAGGGGGCGGGAGCCCCTTCGTATGGAATCGAATGTCTGCAAAAAGCCTGCGTTAGCAGGCGTTTGCGCCGCGCAGCGGCAGATTTTCGGTCCGCTGTGCGGTCCGAAAATCGAGACA
>JALFSO010000039.1 GCA_022778785.1 Dysosmobacter sp.
GGGCACCGTTGCGGCTTTGCGATTCCCGGCCCCTTCTTGGCCGCCAATCGCGCCGCTTCCTCGAAACCGGCTCGCTTTTTCCGCCGCTGGCGGCGCTTCGCCGGTTTCCCCCTCGTACTCCCCCTGCAAAAATGGACTCTTTTCCTTCAGGCAGGGTTTTTCGACAAGCTGAACGGCCGGAACAGATGCTGTTCCGGCCGTTTCCATTTTATTTTGTCAGCCTTTGCCCCAGAGGGTGGTTCCGTCCGGCAGCGTGAAATCCGCCTGAGTAGGCTGCACATCTGATACAGGCTGCGCCGTCATCTGGTAGATACGCTCTCCGCTCTGGAGTTTTTCTGCGCCGATGAGCAGGCCTGAGTCCACGCTGACCCAATAGCGCAGGGCGTAGCCGTACTGGTCCTCCCCGGTCTCCACATAAATGCAGTCCTCATCGGAGAACTGCCGGTAGTCGGCCACGGTGATCTGATTGGCGTCCAGCGTCAGAATGTCCTCGTAGGTTGGGATGCTCTGTTCCTGGTCCGCCGAGATGTCCCCGGCGGCGCCGGTGTAGAGGCTCCGGTCATTGTCGTACCAAATATAGGTGGTCTCGCCGTCGGTGATGGTATGACGGATATGCCCGTCCACCTCCGCGGTGTCCACCCGGGTCAGATTGCCCCGGACGATGACGGTGACACGGACAGTCCCGCTGCCGCCGCTCCAGAAGCGCTCCACCGTCATCATCCGGATGTAGGCCTCCGGCCGGTGCAGCGTCTCCACCGCCGCCTGGACCGTCTCCGGCGTCACCTCCACGCGGATGACCGCGTCCACCGCGGCCTCTCCGCTGCTGTCAGCGGGAGACAGGGACGCTGACGGCGAGGGCAGGGTGATGTGGCTGGTGCGCCGAAGCCCGTTGGCCGTCACCAGCACCACCATCAGGACGATGAGGACCAGGAACGCGCCGGCGATGCTGTTGCGGCTACCCCTGCGCTTTCCCCTTCCCATGATCCGTCCTCCCTTTCCTTATTTTCCGGTATAGTCCTCCGGACCGCTGTCCCGTCTGCCGAAGTGCCAGAGGATGGCGTCGGCGATGCGGCGGCAGGCCTGGCCGTCGCCGTAGGGATTCACGGCGTGAGCCATCCGGTGGTAGGCGTCCTTGTCCCGGATGAGACGCTCCGCCATGGTGACGATGTCGTCCTGTACCACACCGGCCAGCTTCACCGTTCCGGCGGCCACGGCCTCGGGCCGCTCCGTCTCCCGGCGCAGCACGAGCACGGGCTTTCCCAGGGCGGGCGCCTCCTCCTGCAAGCCGCCGGAGTCCGTCAGCACCAGATAGCACCGAGCCATGAGGTTGTGCATCTCGTCGGCGGGCAGCGGGTCAATGAGATGGACCCGAGGCGCACCCCGCAGGTACTTGTCCACCGCCTCCCGGACCACCGGGCTCAGGTGGACGGGATACACCAGCTCCACGTCCGGGTTTTCCTCAGCGATCTGCCGCAGGGCCAGCATGATGTTCTTCATGGGCTCGCCGTAGTTCTCCCGCCGGTGGCAGGTGACGAGAAGGATCTTCTTCTCCCCGTAGGGCAGGCGGTTCAGTTCCTCGGTGCTGAAGCGGTAATCGTCCCGGACGGTGGTCTTCAGGGCGTCGATGACCGTGTTTCCGGTGACGAACAGACCCTGGGTGATGCCCTCCTTTTCCAGATTGCGCCGGTTGTTCTCCGTGGGGCAGAAATACAGGTCCGCAATGGCGGATACCAGCTTCCGGTTCATCTCCTCCGGGAAGGGTGAATACTTGTCATAGGTCCGCAGGCCCGCCTCCACATGGCCTACCGGCACCTGATGGTAGAAGGCCGACAGGGCTCCGGCGAAGGTGGTGGAGGTGTCGCCATGGACCAGGATCATGTCCGGCTTCAGGGCGTCGATGGCCTCGTCCATGCCGGTAAGGCACTTGCTGGTGATGGTGGAGAGGGTCTGACGGGGCGTCATGATGTCCAGATCCCAGTCCGGCTTCAGATCAAAGACCTCCAGCACACTGTCCAGCATCTGGCGGTGCTGGGCGGTGACGCAGCACAGGCTTTCGATCTCGGAGCGGGAGGCCAGCTCCTTTACCAGCGGGCACATCTTGATGGCCTCCGGCCGGGTGCCGAAGACGCTCATGATTCGCAGCTTTTCCATTTAAGACTCCTCTCCCTTCTCCGGTTCCTCCGGCTTGGAGGGCTTGTCCTCCTCGTGGCGGCCGTGGTCCTTCAGCTCCTCCAGTTCCTCGTGCAGTTCCTCCTTGATCTCCTTCGGGAAAGCCACCCGGGCGGCCACGACGGCCACCACGCACAAGGTCAGGAAGAACAGCATGGCCTTCAGCTCGTTGCTGGTGGTCAGCACCACAGCGGAGAGGCCCAGAATGGCGGAGATGACGTACAGCGTTGCCACCGCCTGCTTCTGGTTCAGGCCCATGTCGATGAGCCGGTGATGGATATGGCCCCGGTCGGCGTGCATGGGACTCTGGCCGTGGGCGATGCGCCGGATGAAGGCGAAGGCCGTGTCAAAGATGGGCAGACCCAGGATCAGGAACGGCACGGCGAAGGAGATCACTGCGTAGAACTTGAACAGGCCCTGGATGGACATAGTGGCCAGGATATAGCCCAGGAAGGTGGCGCCGGTGTCCCCCATGAACATCTTGGCGGGGTTCATGTTGTAGGGCATGAAGCCCACGCAGGCGCCCACCAGAGCGGCCATGACCACCGCCACCTGTCCCTCGGAGACCAGGATGGCGATGACCAGCATGGTGGTGGCGGAGATGGCGGACACGCCGTTGGCCAGGCCGTCCAATCCGTCGATGAGGTTCACGGAGTTGGTGATAGCCACGATCCACAGCACCGTAAAGGGAATGGACAGCTTGCCTAGCACCCAGTACAGGTTGTCAGAGAAGATGTTGGGGTTGGAGAACGCCTGGATCACCACGCCGTTGAGGGCCGGGATCAGGGCCGCGGCGATCTGCACCACGAATTTGAACATGGCGGGCAGGGCCATGATGTCGTCCACCACGCCCAGTACCACAATGACCACGGCACCCAGCAGGATGCTCTGCATCTGAGCGTCCCGGCGGACGTCCACGAACAGCAGGATGCTGACGATGAAGCCGATGAAAATGGCCAGTCCGCCCAGCCGGGGGATGGGAACGTGGTGCATCCGCCGGGCGTCCTTGGGCACGTCGATGGCGCCCACCTTATAGGCGAAGGACTTCACCACCGGCGTCGTCAGGAAGCTGACGATGAGCGCCGCCATCAGCGCCATCATGACGCAGACGATCAGCTGATTATCAATGTTCATGCTTCCCTCCGCTCAACGATCGATGAAGCCGACCTTCTTATAGACCTTGCCCAGCGTGCGGTTGGCCACACGGGCGGCCTTCTCGGCGCCGGCGCGGTACACGCCCTGGAGATAGGCCTTGTCCGCCAGGATCCGGGCGGTCTCCTCCTGGATGGGACGGAGCAGCTCCACCACGGACTCGCCCACGGCGGCCTTGAAGTCGCCGTAGCCATGGCCGGCGAATTCCCGCTCAATCTCCTCAAAGGACTTGCCGGTGGTGACGGCGTAGATCTGCATCAGGTTGGACACGCCGGGCTTTGCCGCCGGATCGTAACGGACGCAGGCCTCGGAGTCAGTGACGGCCTTCTTGAACTTCCGCATGATGTCCTCCGGACGCTCCAGCATGTAGACGCAGCCGTTCTGGTCCTTATCGGACTTGGACATCTTGTTCTCCGGAGAGGTCAGGGACATGACCCGGGCGCCCACCTTGGGGATATAGGGCTCCGGCAGTTTAAACACGTCGCCGTAGATGCCGTTGAAGCGGGTGGCGATGTCCCGGCAGATCTCCACGTGCTGCTTCTGGTCGCCGCCCACGGGCACCAGGTCCGCCTGATACAGCAGAATGTCGGCGGCCATGAGGGCGGGATAGGTGAACAGGCCGGCGTTGATGTTGTCGGCGTTCTTGGCGGACTTGTCCTTGAACTGCGTCATTCGGGACAGCTCGCCGAACATGGTGTAACAGTCCAGCACCCAGCCCAGCTGAGCGTGGGCGGGCACGTGGGACTGGACGAACAGCACGTTCTTCTCCGGGTCCAGACCGCAGGCGATATAGGCCGCCAGCTGGGTCATGGTGCGGCGGCGCAGGTCCGCCGGCACCTGCCGGACGGTGATGGTGTGCATATCCGCCAGCATGTAATAGCAGTCATATTCGTCGGCCAGAGCCGCCCAGTTCCGGATGGCGCCCAGATAAGAACCCAGGGTCAGATCGCCGGAGGGCTGGATGCCGCTGAGAATACGCTTTTTCTGCACTTCATTTTCCATAGTCGGAACACCTCAAATCTTTCTATTTGAAAGCACCCGCGCAAAAGGGCGCAATTTAACCTGTATAGTATAGCATAAGCCGTCAAAAAGCGCAATGTCTTTTGCCCGCAATCTCTTGTTCTGTCGAAACAAGCGCTTTTCCGCCGGGGCCTTTACACGTTCTCTGCGGCCTCTCCCGCTTTCTTTATAAACTTCAAACGTGCAGGATAATCTTTCCAATTATATAATAAGAGCAGGAAGAAATCCCGTCACAATGGACAAATCTGTATCGTTTAGGAAGGGAGCGTGCATTCACTTGACAGAGATCAACCTTAATATGTACCACGCCGTGGCCCTGGGTGCCGTCATGTACTGGCTGGGAAATGTACTGACGCGCAAAATCACCATTTTGAGCAGATTCTGTATCCCCGCCCCGCTGGTAGGCGGCCTGACATTCGCCATCCTGAATACGATCCTCTACGCCTCCGGCATCGCATTCGTCACCTTTGACAATACATTGGAGACAGTCTTCATGGTGATGTTCTTCACCACTGTGGGCTTCACCGTCAGCATTCCTCTACTTATGAAAGGCGGAAAGGCCGTCTTGCTCCTGCTGGGGCTGAGCATCGTCATGATCGTGCTGCAGAACGGTCTGGGCGGCGCCGTCATGGCCCTCATGGGAAAGAGCCCCCTGTACGGCATCGGCTGCGGATCTGTGGCTCTGGTGGGCGGCCCCGGCACGGCGGCAGCCATCGGACCGGATCTGGAGGCCGCAGGCGCCGTGGGTGCACGGGCGGTCAGCATCGCCGCTGCCACCTTCGGACTGGCAGCAGGCTCTCTGATGGGCGGACCTACCGCCCGGCTTCTTATCAACAAAAACCATCTTCAGTGCAAGACCGTTGCCGCCTCCGACGGAGAGATGGCGGAGCTGGAGCCGGAGCACTTTACCTCCACCAGCAACCGCTTCATCAAGGGCTTCATGTTCATCGTGCTCTGCGTGGGCATCGGCAACTGGGTCAGCGCCCGTCTGACGGAGTTCTGCGGATTCAGCTTCCCCGCTTACATCGGCGCCATGCTGGTGGCAGTCGTGGTGCGTAACGTGGCCGACGGTATCCACACCGAGTATCCCGGCGAGGAAATCGAGACCATGGGCAATATGTTCCTGTCCATTTTCCTGTCCATGGCCCTGTCGGGACTGAAGCTGTGGCAGCTGGTGGATCTGGCCCTGCCCATGATCGTGTGCCTTGCCCTCCAGGTGGTGCTGATGTTCCTGTTCTGCTACTTCCTGGTGTTCCGCTTCATGGGCCGGGACTACGACGCCGCCGTCATGACCGCCGGCTTCATCGGCTTCGGTATGGGTGCCACCTCCAACGCCATGGCCAATATGCAGGCCCTCACAAAGCGGTATGGCCCCTCCCCCACCGCCTTTTTCGCCGTTCCCATGGTGGGCGGTTTGTTCATCGACTTCTTCAACGCCGCCATGATCGCCTTCAACATCGGGCTATGGTCGTAGCAACTGAACCATGGAAATGCACCCCGGCATCGCGGATGCGGTGCCGGGGCGCTTCTTTGCTGGCGGACCGTCCGATTTCCTGGGCGGGGCGGCAGATCAGATGGCTGAAATGGAGAAAAGTACAGATTCCGGGACAGTCTTCCTTGACAATTTTCTCGGAAACGGCCATAATGCTATTTGTTGAATTACGCAAATTTCCAGTATGGAGGTCATCACATGGCGCTTGATATGAAGTTTTTCGATGATATGGAGGCCCGCATCCCCAAGGGAAAGGTCCGGACCCGGTTCGCCCCTTCTCCCACAGGTTATATGCACGTGGGCAATCTCCGCACCGCGCTGTACACCTGGCTCATCGCCCGGAAGGCCGGCGGCACGTTCATCTTCCGGCTGGAGGACACGGACCAGAGCCGTCAGGTAGAGGGCGCGACGGAGATCATTTACCGCACCATGGCCGAATGCGGCCTGACTCACGACGAGGGTCCCGATGTGGGAGGCCCCGTGGGTCCCTATATCCAGACGGAGCGCCGCGACCTGTACGGCAAGTACGCGGAGCTGCTGGTGGAAAAGGGCGCGGCCTATTACTGCTTCTGCGAAAAGACGGAATCCGAGGAGGACTCCGGCAACTTTGAACGGCCTGACGATCCCTGCCGGGACCTGAGTCCGGAGGAGGTCCGGGCCAATCTGGCGGCGGGCAAGCCCTACGTCATCCGCCAGCGGGTCCCCCACGAGGGCACCACCACCTTCCACGACGTCAGCTTCGGCGACATCACCGTGGAGAATAAGACCCTGGACGACCAGGTCCTGCTGAAGCGGGACGGCCTGCCCACCTACAACTTCGCCAACGTGGTGGACGACCATCTGATGGGCATTACCCACGTGGTCCGGGGCAGCGAGTACCTCAGTTCCGCCCCCAAGTACGATCTGCTGTACAAGGCCTTCGGCTGGGAGATCCCCACCTATGTCCACTGCTCTCCCGTCATGCGGGACCAGCAGCACAAGATGAGCAAGCGCCACGGCGATCCCTCCTACGAGGATCTGCGGTCCATGGGCTATCTGACGGAGGCCATCCTCAACTACGTGGCCCTGCTGGGCTGGGCCCCCAAGGGCGAACTGGCGGAGCGGGAGTTCTTCACCCTGTCCGAGCTGGTGGACGTCTTCGACATCGCCGGTATCTCCAAGTCCCCCGCTATCTTCGATATGGAGAAGCTGACCTACTTCAACGCCAACTATCTCCGGGCCATGGCCCCCGCCGATTTTGCCAGGGCGGCGGAGCCCTATATCCGGCAGGCGGTAAAGAATCCGGCCTACGACGCGGCGGAGATCGCCGGTCTGCTCCAGGCCCGGTGCGAGAAGCTGACCGACATCCCCGAGAAGCTGGACTTCTTCGACCAGCTGCCGGAGTATGACGTGGAGTACTTCACCAACAAGAAGTCCAAGACCAATCCCGAGGTCTCCCGGAACATGCTGGAGCAGGCCATTCCCGCGCTGGAGGCCATGCCCGCCTGGACCACGGACGCCATCCACGACACCCTCATCAATCTGGCAGCCTCTCTGGGCGTGAAGAACGCCACCCTCATGTGGCCCGTGCGCATCGCGGCGGCGGGCAAGCTGGTGACGCCCGGCGGCGCCGTGGAGATCTGCCACATCCTGGGCCGGGAGGAGACCCTGCGCCGCCTGCGGCTGGGTCTGGAGAAGCTGGGCGCGTGATACGGCGCCATTGACCACATTTCATTCATAAAAGGACGGTAGCGACATGAGTAAGGTTTTCATCCCCCAGGGGTATCGGATGCCCCTGTCCAACAACGAGCTCCAGCGTGCCATCGAGCTGATCCACAAGGAGTTCCAGCACAGCCTGACGGTGCGGCTGAACCTCCACCGGGTCTCCGCTCCCCTGTTTGTGGACGGCAATACCGGTCTCAACGATGACCTCAATGGCGTGGAGCGCCCGGTGTCCTTCAACATCCCCGATGTGGGCACGGACGGACAGGTGGTCCACTCCCTGGCCAAGTGGAAGCGTCTGGCTCTGAAGCGGTACGAGTTCCCCGTGGGCACCGGCCTGTATACGGATATGAACGCCATCCGCCGGGATGAGGTGGTGGACAACCTCCACTCCATCTACGTAGACCAGTGGGACTGGGAGAAGAACATCCACCCCGAGGATCGGAACGAAGAGTATCTGAAGGAGACCGTGCGGGACATCGTGGGCGCTATCTGCGACACCGCCGCCGCCCTGCGGAACGCCTTCCCCGTGCTGACCTTTACGCCGGACCGTGAGGTGTACTTCCTCACTACCCAGGAGCTGGAGGACCGCTACCCCGATCTGACGCCCAGTCAGCGGGAGGCGGAGATCTGCCGGGAGCATCCCACGGTGTTTTTGATGCAGATCGGCGGAAACCTGCGTTCCGGCAAGCCCCATGACGGCCGCGCCCCGGACTATGACGACTGGACCCTCAACGGCGACATCCTCATGTGGGACCCGGTGCTGGGCCGCAGCTTCGAGCTGTCTTCCATGGGCATCCGGGTGGACGCCGCTGCCCTGGACCGTCAGCTGACGGAGCGGGGCTGCGATGAGCGCCGGAAGCTGCCCTTCCACCAGATGCTCCTGAACGGCCAGCTGCCCCAGTCCATCGGCGGCGGCATCGGCCAGTCCCGGCTGTGCATGCTGCTCCTGGGCGCCTGCCACATCGGCGAGGTCCAGGTCAGCCTGTGGGACAGCGAGACCATCCGCGTCTGCGAGGAGGCCGGCGTCACGCTGCTGTGACCGGCCAGGACTACTGCACAACGACTATACAACGACGAGAGGCACCCCGTCCAGGGTGCCTCTTTCTTGTTCTTTTGCGGGGATCATACGAAAACTGATGAAAACGGTTGAAACCGTTTGATAGCGCGAAGCGCATTGAGTTTTTATGAGACGCCGAATTGTGCCTCTGCACAATTCGCGCGTGCGCAGCACGCGGGATTCTTGATGAAACTTTTTCATCAAGAATCAGTATCAGAGGATGATGCAGATCAGTCCGCCGCTACCCTCGTTGATGATGCGGGTCAGGGTCTCCTGGAGCTTCTTCCGGGCGTCCTCCGGCATCCGGCGGAGCTTACTCTGGAGGTCGTCGTTCACCAGCTCATGGAAGCTGCGGCCAAAGATGTTGGACTGCCAGATCTTGCTGGTGTCCCCCTCAAACTCCTGGAGCAGATAGTTCACCATGTCCTCGGACTGCTTCTCGTTGCCCACGATGGGGGACACGGCGGTCTCGATATCCGCACGGATCATATGTATGGACGGGGCGCTTGCTTTCAGACGGACGCCGTACCGTCCGCCCTGGCGCACGATCTCCGGCTCCTCCAGCTTCAGCTCGTCGATGCCGGGGATCACGATGCCGTAGCCCGACTCCCTCACATCCTTCAGGGCGCCGGAGACCTTGTCGTACTCCGCCTTCACCCCGGCCAGGGTGGTCAGCAGGCTCATCAGATCCCCGTCGTCTCCCACTGTGAAGCCGGACTGCTCCGACAACGTCTGGTAAAACAGCTCCCGGGGCAGGCGCAGTTCCACCGTCGCCACGCCGGTACCCAGATCGATGCCCGTCACACTGGCGTCGCTGATGTGCTCGCTGCTGCCCAGCGCCCCCACCACGGAGTCCACCTCCCGAATGTGGCGAAGCTCCGCCGTGCTGTCCCGCACCGCCGTGTACAGGCCGGATTTGATGGGATGGTCTGCCGGCAGGGCGTCCACCCAAGGCGGCAGAAACAGGTCCAGCTCCTGCATGGGGAATTCGTACAGCACCGCTTTCAGAATGTCTGCCACGTCCTGCTCCCCCAGTTCCAGGCAGTTCACCGGCATGCAGTTCACCGTGTACCGGGAGGCGATGTCATTGGCAATGGCCTCCGCCCGCTGGGAATGGGGATCCGAGGAGTTCAGCAGAACGATGAAGGGCTTTCCCAACTCCTGGAGCTCCCGGATGACCCGTTCTTCTGCCTCCAGATAGTCCTCCCGGGGGATATCCGCCACGGAGCCGTCGGTGGTGATGACGATGCCGATGGTGGAGTGCTCCGTGATGACCTTCCGGGTGCCGATCTCCGCCGCCTCCGTCATGGGGATCTCATGGTCATACCAGGGCGTGGTGACCATGCGGGGGGCGTCATTCTCAAACTGTCCGATGGCCCCCTTCACCATGTAGCCTACGCAGTCGATGAGACGCACGGAAAAAGCCGCACCGCCGGGCAGCTGGATCTGGGCCGCCTCCTCCGGCACGAACTTCGGTTCCGCCGTCATGATGGTCCGGCCGGAGCCGCTCTGGGGCAGCTCATCCCTGGCCCGCTCCTTCCGATAGACGTTGTCGATGTTGGGAATGACCTGGGTCTCCATGAATCGCTTGATAAAGGTGGATTTTCCCGTCCGCACCGGGCCCACCACCCCGATGTAGATATCCCCCGCCGTCCGGGTGGCAATGTTCTGATAGATATCCGTGTTTGTCATTGTCATAGTCTCAAAACCTCCTGCGCCGGTGGCGCTCAATCAGGTATCAAAACCTCCCTCGCACGGAGGTTTTCCGCCGTCTGCCGCGACTGTCGGCGTATTTGATGGGGACCCCGTCCTTTTTTGCTTCCCCTGTTCGTATGCTACATGTCTATGAGGCTGGACCGGAAAGTATGACAGGCTGTGCTATCCTCAAAACAGGTATGAAAACAGGGACCGGTTTTCCGGTCCCTGTCCGTTTTGCCCCTATGCCCGCTTCTTCGGGATCAGCAGTAGCTTCCCCCGCTGGATATCCGTCTCCGCCTCCAGACTGTTGGCCGCCAGGATATCCGCCATGGTGGTGTTGTACCGCTTGG
Organism: Dysosmobacter sp.; assembly: GCA_022778785.1. GTDB lineage: Bacteria > Bacillota > Clostridia > Oscillospirales > Oscillospiraceae > Oscillibacter. Next base: position 10,643 of record JALFSO010000039.1, read on the forward strand.
CCAGCATCCACAGCGTCTCCTCCTTCCCCAGGCCCCGCAGCACCAGGGACGGCGCCTTGCTCAGATCCTTGGGCGTCTCGGAGGCCACCTTCACCGCGGCCAGACACACCTTCTTCTTCCGAGTGGTGACCTGGGCCTGGAACTCCACCGGGAACCGCACCTCGATGCCCCGGTCCCCCAGACTGCCCTGTACCTCCTCCGGACAGACGGCCCGGGCGGTGACGCGGCAGTCCTCCGGCAGCTCCAGCTGGCAGGACACGTCGATGCACCGCTCCGCCACCAGGGGAACGCCGCCCTCATCCAGATACAGCGCCCGCACAGTAGCGCCGGTGCGTAGGATCATGCCGTCCCCCTCCCGTGCGGCGGAGACGCTGCCGCAGGCGACGTACAGGGACAGAATGGAGTCCGCCACCACGCCGATCTCCAGCACCTCCCGCACGGTCTGGCGGCGGCTGAGATTTTCGGAGCAGTCGGTGAGCTGCACCGGCTCTGCCTCGTAGCTGAGATCATAGGCGGTGGAGTACAGGTCGCTGAGCAGCGTCACGGTCTGCTCCTGCCGCAGAATGGCCACGGCATGTAAGTACAGTGTCACGGCGATCTGCCGCCCCTCCTGATCGGCGGCGCTGCTCACCTGGATATCGCTGCCGGTGAATTGCAGCTGCACCGAGACGGAGGCGTTCTCCGCCGCCCCCTCCACCTCCATGATCTGGGAGAAGGGCAGCTCCCCTCCGGCGGAGCGGCACTTTCCCTCCGCCGTCCGGTACAGCAGGCTGACGTTGAAGATGCCCTTCAGGATCAGCTTGCTTCCCACGATCTTCGTCTCCGTCACCGAGGCGGCGGTGCGGCTGGTGAGGATCTCCGCGGCGCCCTCCCGGCCCGGGGACAGATCCAGCTCATCGGAAAAGGTGAAGTCCTTCTCCGCGATCTGGGTCAGCAGCGTGGTGTGTTGATTCTCCTGCCGCTTTTCCAGACACAGCGCCGGCTCCGCCTCCACGTCGGAGCAGAAGCTCAGCGGCGCCTTCCGGTAACCGGTGAGCCGGGTCACCAGCTTGCAGTGGGTGAAGACCTTCCGGGGATTCAGGATGCGGGTCTCCAGAAATTCCGTCTCCGTGATGGCGGTGAGGCAGACGCAGTCCGCCATGGCCTTCCCGTCCGTCTCCGTCGAGAAGGGCATGGCAAATTCCAGGGTGCGGATGCCCCCCTCTCCCTCCGGGGTATAGAGCACCGTCACCCGGACGGTACCGGACACCACGCCCTTGCCGTCCCGCAGCTCCCGGCTGTGGAGGAAGATCTTCCCCTCCGTGTCGATGATGCGGGCAATATCCGGACAGTAGTCCGGCACGATCGTCTCCGCGGTCTCCTCCTGTGTCAGCACCTGCTCCGCCCCAATGTCAAAGGCGTCGAAACAGGATTTTTTCAACTCCAGTTCCATGAAATCAACCATCCTTTCCCGGCCGTCCTGATTCTATAGAGAGAGTATGACAGGCCGGGAGGGATTATGCCTCGGCTCATTTTGCCGCCTTGATATGAAACAGCCGGCGCAGAATGCCGCTGAGGGCTTTGGGGGACTTCCAGACCACGATCTGCATAAAGACGCTCCTTTCAGAATTTGCAGCAGGCACAGCCGCAGGCGATCAAGAGGAACGCCACCAGAAACAGCAGCGCTCCCGTGGGAAAGATGGCCGCGATCAGGATGCCGGCGCCCAGCGCCACCGCGAGAATGCCCAGGATCCTACAGCCGCCTCCGCGCCGTCCCATATCCGTCACGCTCCTTTCTTCTAAACCAGTATACACAGAGGGGCGTTGTCCGGGTACAAAAAAAATCAGCGGCCCTTTCAGGCCGCTGATTCCAGCTTGTCGAAAAACCCTGCCTGAAGGAAAAGAGTCCTTTTTTGCAGGGGGAGTACGAGGGGGCGGGAGCCCCCTCGTATTGGATCGAATGCCTGCAAAAAGCCTGTGCCAGCAGGCGTTTGCGCCGCGCAGCGGCAGCTTTTCGGCCCGATGCGCGGGCAGAAAAGCGAGGCATTGTGAAGGCTGTTGAAAAAGTCCACTGGACTTTTTCGACAGCCTGAGAGGAGGGGGCAGCGCCCCCTCCTCTGCTGATGCTGTCAGCGGTTCTCCGTCAGTCCGCGGATCACTTGCCGGAGGATTCCCACTCCGCCTCTTTCTGGGCCCGCAGTTCCGCCATGTGGGCGGCGGCCTCCTCGGCGGCGTAGTCGTCGCGGCCCTTGGGGATCAGGACGTTCAGCACGATGGCCAGCAGGGCGGCGGGCACGATGCCGCTGCCGCCGAACACCAGATTCACATTGGCACCCAGGCCGGCGATGGCCCCGGAGGTGGCGCCCAGGCCGTAGCCCACGCCCAGGGCCACGGAGACGATGGTGATGACCCGGCTGGTGACGCCGTGCTTGGTGATGAGCTGGATGCCGGAGATGGCGATGGAGGAGAACATCATCACGGCGGCACCGCCCAGGACGGGCTGGGGCATAATGGACACCACAGCGGCCAGCTTGGGGCTGAGGCCGCACAGCACCAGGAAGATGGCGCCCATGGCCAGGGCGAAGCGGTTGACCACCTTGGTCATGGCCACCAGGCCCACGTTCTGGGAGAAGGAGGTGTTGGGCAGGACACCGAACAGGGCCGCGAAGGAGGAGCCCAGACCGTCGCAGGTGACGGCGCCGGACAGCTCCTTGTCCGTGGCCTCCCGGCCCATGCCGCCCTCGATGCAGCCGGCGGTGTCGCCCACCGTCTCCACAGCGGTGACGATGAACATGATGCAGATGGGGATGATGGCCGCCATGTCAAACACTGGCTTCACCGGCAGCAGGGCCGGAATGGAGAACCAGGCGGAGTCAGCGATCTTGGACCAGTTCAGCACCCAGGCCTTGGTGTACTCCACGCCCTCGGCGTTGATGGCGGTGTGGGGCAGAGCGGCGCCCAGAATGGCGCACAGGATGTAGCCGAAGATGATGCCGAACAGAATAGAGGACGTGGAGGTGATACCCTTGGTGAAGTGCTTCAGCACCACGATGACCACCAGCACGGCGGCGGCAATGGCCAGGTTTTCCAGAGAGCCGAAGTCCTTGGCGCCGGAGCCGCCGGCGAAGGAGTTGACGCCCACGGAGATCAGGCTCAGGCCGATGGCCAGCACCACGGTGCCGGTGACCACCGGGGGGAAGAGCTTCCGCAGGGGCTTGATGAAGAAGCCCAGCACCGTCTCAAACAGGCCGCCAACGATGGATGCGCCCAGCACGGCACCGTAGGCGATGACGCCGCCGCCCATGGTGGTGGCCACGCTCTTCATAACGCCCAGGAAGCCGGAGCTGGTGCCCATGATGATGGGGACCTTGCCGCCGATGGGGCCGATGGCGTACAACTGCACCAGGGTCACCAGACCCGCCACCAGCATGGCGTTCTGGAGCAGCGTCACATACAGTGCCGGTTCATCGGCGATGATGCCGCAGGCACCGCAAATGATGATCAGCGGCGTCAGATTGCCCACAAACATGGCCAGCACGTGCTGGATGCCCAGGGGGATGGCGTACTTCAGGGGAATGCGGCCCTCAAACTCGTAAGGGCTGGAATAGGTGCGCGTTTCCTTGGATTTCATAAGTCTCCCTCTTTCCTCTGCGTATTACAGCACCGGGCACACCACCCGGAACGGTCACTTGTGATACAGCGCCTTGGTCTCATACCTGGGTTCACAGGTGACGTTGACGCCCAGCCGCTTCAGCAGCTTGCGGTCCACCTCGGAGAGCATGACGGTGAAGTGGGCGTCCGCGCCCCGGAGATGGGGCAGCTGCTCCTGGGCCCGTTCCGCCAGGGGATTGGTCAGGGCGGAGACTGCCAGGGCCATCAGCACCTCGTCGGTGTGGAGCCGGGGGTTCTTGTGGCCCAGGTACTGGGTCTTCAGCCGGCACACCGGCTCCAGCGCCTGGGCGGAGATCAGCTCAAACTGGTCGCCGATGCCGCCCAGGGCCTTCAGGGCGTTCAGCAGCAGGGCGGACGCCGCGCCCAGCGTGTCGGAGGTCTTGCCGGTGATGAGACGGCCGTCCGGCAGGACCATGGCGCCGGCGGGGCCGCCGGTGGCCTCCGCCTTTTGGAGGGACGCCGCCACCGCCGGGCAGATGTCCGGCGTGACGCCGGCCTGACGCATCACCAGCTCCAGCTTCCGCACCGTCTCGTCGGTGCACTTGCCGGTGAGCCGGTCGCCGCAGGCGGTGTAGTACCGCCGCAGGATCTCCTGCCGGGAGGCGGCGCGGCAGACCTCGTCGTCCACGATGCAGTTGCCGGCCATGTTGACGCCCATGTCCGTGGGGGAGCGGTAGGGGGACTTCCCCTGGATCTTCTCAAAGATGGCGTTGAGCACCGGGAAGATCTCCACGTCCCGGTTGTAGTTCACGGCGGTCTTGCCGTAGGCCTCCAGGTGGAAGGGGTCGATCATGTTCACGTCGTTCAGATCCGCCGTGGCGGCCTCGTAGGCCAGATTCACCGGGTGCTTCAGGGGCAGGTTCCAGATGGGGAAGGTCTCGAACTTGGCGTATCCGGCGGTGACGCCCCGCTTGTGCTCATGGTAGAGCTGGGACAGGCAGGTGGCCATCTTGCCGCTGCCGGGGCCGGGGGCTGTCACCACCACCAGGGAGTGGGAGGTCTCGATATAGTCGTTTTTCCCCAGGCCGTCGTCGCTGACGATATGGGCCACGTTGGAGGGATATCCCGCGATGGGATAGTGGTGATAGCAGCGGATGCCTAGGGACGTCAGCCGCTGATGGAAGGCGTCCGCGGCGGCCTGTCCGGTGTACCGGGTCAGCACCACGCTGCCCACATACAGCCCCAGGCTCCGGAACACATCAATGAGTCGCAGCACGTCCTCGTCGTAGGGGATGCCCAGGTCGCCCCGGACCTTGTTCTTCTCGATGTCCCCGGCGTTGATGGCGATGACGATCTCCACGTCCTCCTTCAGCTTCAGCAGCATCCGCATCTTGCTGTCCGGCTCGAAGCCCGGCAGCACCCGGGAGGCGTGATAGTCGTCAAACAGCTTGCCGCCGAACTCCAGATACAGCTTGCCGCCGAACTGGCCGATGCGCTGCCGGATCTGCTCCGACTGCATGGTGAGATATTTCTGATTGTCAAATCCAATACTGCCCATATATTTTGCCCCTCTGTCTATTTTATCAGTTCTCTCGGTTTTACCGTTCCGGGAAAAGTATACCATGCCCCGCCGGTTTTGGAAAGCCGTTCCCGGTATTTTCAAAAGAGACAATTTGCAGAAGACTATTAGAAAAAATTATCATGAATATTATAATTTTGTGCTTTACTTATGGAAAAAGCCCCGATATAATATTTAAGGTTTGGTGCCTGACGGCATCGGGCCCTGAAACTGGAATCATATAAAACCGGGAGGTTTTTCATTATGTCTAACTGCGCGATCGTTGGTATCAACTGGGGCGACGAGGGAAAGGGCCGCATGGTGGACCTGCTGACCCAGGACTACGATGTGGTCATCCGCTATCAGGGCGGCGGCAACGCCGGCCATACGGTGGTGAATGAATTCGGCAAGTTCGCCCTGCATCTGCTGCCCTCCGGCATCTTCCGTCCGGGTGTGGTGAACATCCTGGGCAACGGCGTGGCGCTGGACCCGGAAAATCTGTGGACCGAGGTGGAGGACATCCGCTCCAAGGGCGTGGCCATCACGCCGGACAACCTGAAGATCAGCGACCGGGCCTCTCTGCTGCTGCCCTGGCACCGGGAGCTGGACGGCCTGGAGGAGGCCCGTCTGGCGGACAAGAAGTACGGCTCCACCAAGCAGGGCATCGCGCCTTTCTACTCCGACAAGTTCCAGAAGAAGACCATCCAGGCCGGTGAGCTGCTGTATCCCGAGCATCTGAAGGAGCATCTGGCGGACATTCTGGAGTGGAAGAACCTGACCCTCCAGAAGGTCTACGGCGCCAAGGGCTACACCATGGACGAGATGCTGGCCTGGTTCGAGAACTACGGCGAGAAGATCAAACCCTTCGTGTGCAACACCACCGCCTATCTGCGGGACGCTCAGCGCGAAGGAAAGCGCCTGCTGTTCGAGGCCCAGCTGGGCTCCCTGCGGGACCTGGACTACGGCATCTATCCCTACACCACCTCCTCCAATCCCATCGCCTCCTACGCGCCTGTGGGCTCCGGTCTGCCTGCCGCGAAGCTGGACAAGATCGTGGGCGTGGTGAAGGCCTACTCCTCCTGCGTGGGCGAGGGCCCCTTCACCTGCGAGTGGTTCGGCGAGGAGGCGGAGAAGCTCCGGGAGGCCGGCGGCGAGTACGGCGCCAAGACCGGACGTCCCCGCCGCGTGGGTCCCATCGACCTGGTGGCCACCCGCTACGGCGTGGAGTGCCAGGGCGCCACGGACATCGCCCTCACCAAGCTGGACGTGCTGAGCTACATGGACGAGATCCCCATCTGCGCCCACTACGAGCTGAACGGCCAGCGTACCGACGAGTTCCCCTTCCCCGCCGTGCTGGCCGACGCCAAGCCGGTGGTGGAGACCGTCCCCGGCTGGAAGTGCGACATCTCCGGCGTCCGGAAGTGGGAGGACCTGCCCAAGGAGGCCCAGGACTATGTGCTGCTGGTGGAGAAGGCCATCGGCTGCCCCATCACCTACGTGTCCGTGGGTCCCGAGCGGGATTCCATCATTCTGCGCTGACCTGAATTTTTCGGCTCTCCCGCGTCATCACGGGAGAGCCGCTTTCCCGTTCGACCCTGTTGACTGCTGCTGACGAGCTGCTTTTTGTCGTTATGGAATATTTGACCGGTCTCACCATGGGCCTTGCGTATGTGGCCCCCATCGGGCTGCAGAACCTGTTTGTCATCAACACCGCCCTGACCGCACCCCGGCGGCGGGCTGTCACCACGGCACTGGCGGTGATCTTCTTTGATGTCTCCCTGGCCCTTGCATGCTTTTTCGGCGCGGGCTTTCTGATGGACCGCCTGCCCTGGCTGCGGCTGCTGCTTCTGGGCGCGGGCAGTCTGGTGGTGCTGCACATCGGCATCGGCCTGCTGCGGTCCAGGGAGGAGGCGCTGGCAGCCGGAAAGACGGAGGGTTCCTTCCTGCGGGCGGTGGGCACCGCCTGCGTGGTCACATGGTTCAATCCCCAGGCCATTCTGGACGGAACGCTGATGCTGGGGGCCTTCCACGCCTCCCTCAGCGCCGCCGGAGGGCTCCGCTTCATCTGCGGCGTGGCGTCCGCCTCCTGCCTGTGGTTTTTGGGCGTCACGCTGGGCATCTCCCTGTTCTCCGCACGGTTTACCCCCAGGATCCTGCTGTGGATCAACCGGATCTGCGGCTGTGTGGTGATCTTTTACGGATTGAAGTTGCTGGGGAGTTTTTTCACCACCGTTTTCTGAACGTCATTTCCGGACCTCTCCGCGGCGGTCCCGCCGGGGGAGACCCTTAATTTTCTCTTTTGGAGGTTTTCCTATGTCCAAAGACCGTTACGAATCCCCCCTGGTGTCCCGATACGCCTCTGATTTCATGCTGCACCTGTTCTCCGCCGACATGCGCATCCAGACCTGGCGGCGGCTGTGGGTGGCCCTGGCCCGGGCTGAGCACAATCTGGGCCTTCCCGTCTCCCAGGAGCAGGTGGACGAGCTGGCCGCCCATATCACCGACATCGACTATGACATGGCCGCCGCCCGGGAAAAGGAGGTCCGCCACGACGTCATGGCCCACGTCTACACCTACGGCAAGGCTGCTCCCTCCGCCGCCGGCATCATCCACCTGGGCGCCACTTCCTGCTACGTCACCGACAACGCGGACCTGGTGATCTACCGGGAGGGCCTGCGGTATCTCCGGGGCGAGCTGCTGGCGGTGCTGGCCAACCTCTCCAAGTTCGCGGAGCAGTACAAGGCCATGCCCACCCTGGGCTACACCCACTATCAGCCCGCCCAGCTGGTGACGGTGGGCAAGCGGGCCACCCTCTGGATGCAGGACTTCCTGTCCGATCTGGAGGAGCTGGACTTCGTGCTGGAGAACATGAAGTTCCTGGGCTGCCGGGGCACCACCGGCACCGAGGCCAGCTTCGTGGACCTGTTCGAGGGCGACGGCGAGAAGATCGACGAGATGAACCGCCAGATCGCCGCCGAGTTCGGCTTCGACAAGTGCTTCCCCGTCTGCGGCCAGACCTATCCCCGGAAGGCGGACAGCCGCATCCTGAACGTTCTCAGCTCCATCGCCCAGAGCTGCTACCGCATGGCCAACGACATCCGTCTGCTGCAGCATGACCGGCAGGTGGAGGAGCCCTTCGAGAAGAACCAGATCGGCTCCAGCGCCATGGCCTACAAGCGGAACCCCATGCGGTCCGAGCGCATCTGCTCTCTCAGCCGCTATCTCATGGCCGACGCCATGAACGCCCCCATGACCGCCTCCGTCCAGTGGATGGAGCGGACCCTGGACGACTCCGCCAACCGCCGCATCTCCATGCCGGAGGGCTTCCTCTGCGCCGACGCCATCCTGCGGCTGGCCCAGAACGTCACCGACGGCCTCCATGTCAACGAGAAAGTGGTGGAGGCCACCTGCCGGGAGTACCTGCCCTTCATCGCCACCGAGAACCTGATGATGGAGGGCGTCAAACGGGGCGGCAACCGCCAGGAGCTGCATGAGATCATCCGCACCTGCTCCATGGCTGCCACGGCCAAAATGAAGGAGGGCGAGAAGTGCGACCTGCTCCACCGTCTGGCGGCGGAGTCTGCCTTCGGCATGACCGAGGCGGAGATGGAGGCCGTGCTGGACCCGAAGCTGTACATCGGCCGGTGCCCCGCCCAGGTGGACGCGTTCCTGGCTCAGGTGCGGCCCCTGCTGGAGGGCGCCTCCGACGAAAAGCCGGAGATCAACCTGTAACTTGCAGAAAAGCCACGGAACGGCGACAGTTGTCGCTGTTCCGTGGCTTTCTTTCGTGGATTTGCCCATGACATGCGGAAAAATTGCAAGGTAATTCCTCTGGATTTTGGCAAATTTGACGTTGACAGAGACGCCCCTTCGGTGATAAACTGCTAACATCAATCAAGAATTGATGCCAAAACCCAACATCGACAACGGCGTTGATGGAGAAAAGTACCGCAGAAGTTCCGTTTCAGTGAGCGGGAGACAGTGGAAACCCCGTACCAGAGTCTGCGCGAAGAACACTCCGTAGCTGCAATCCGAAAGCGGGAGACCGCCAGTAGGTGCGACGAGTTGTGATCGTTACATCACACGGGCTTGTTGGAGCCTTGAAGGTGACCGGTCCCCATTGGGGAAGGTAAATTAGGTGGCACCGCGGATAGCAGCTATTCGTCCTAAAATTCAGGATGTAGCTGCGTTTTTTATACCCATTCCGGCAGACCGAGCCGGGAGGGGAAAAAATCCGGAGGTGCTTTATTTATGTGCGCGATCATGGGATTTTCCACGAAGGACCTGAGCAAAGAAGAGATCCAGAAGTATTTCGACCGTACCGTATCCCGGGGACCTGACATGTCCCGGATCATCGAGACCAAGTCCGGCTACCTGTGCTTCCACCGGCTGGCCATTATGGGCCTTACCGAGGCCGGCATGCAGCCCTTTGAGCTGGACGGCGACTATGTGGTCTGCAACGGCGAGATCTACGGCTTCCGCCCCATCAAGCGCCAGCTGGCGGAAAAAGGCTACCAGTTCAAAAGCGGCAGCGACTGCGAGATCCTGCTCCCCATGTTCCATGAGTACGGCCTGAGCATGTTCTCCCGTCTGGACGCCGAGTTCGCCCTGGTGATCTACGACTCCATGACCGACTCCCTCATCGCCGCCCGGGACCCCATCGGCATCCGTCCCCTGTTCTACGGCTACGACAAAAACGGGAACATCATCTTCGCCAGCGAGGCCAAGAACCTGGTCGGCCTCTGCGCCGAGGTCTGCCCCTTCCCGCCGGGCCACTATTACGCCTACGGCAAGTTCGTCCGCTATGCGGACCTGACCACCGTCAAGTCCTACAGCAAGGACGATCTGGAGACCGCCTGCAAGAAGATCCGCGACAAGCTTATCGCCGGTGTGGATAAGCGTCTGGACGCCGACGCCCCTCTGGGCTTCCTGCTGTCCGGCGGCCTGGACTCCTCCCTGGTGTGCGCCATCTCCTCCCTGATCCTGGGGAAGAAGATCCGCACCTTCGCCATCGGCATGGATAAGGACGCCATCGACCTGAAGTACGCCAAGGAGGTGGCCGACTACATCGGCGCCGACCACACCGAGGTCTTCATGACCCGGGAGGACGTGATCCGCTCTCTGCCGGAGGTCATCGCCATGCTGGGCACCTGGGACATCACCACCATCCGCGCCAGCATGGGCATGTACCTGTGCTGCAAGGCCATCCACGAGCAGACAGATGTCCGGGTTCTGATGACCGGCGAGATCTCTGATGAGCTGTTCGGCTATAAATACACCGACTTCGCTCCCTCCCCCGAGGCCTTCCAGCAGGAGGCCAAGAAGCGGGTGGATGAGCTTCACATGTACGACGTGCTCCGGGCGGACCGCTGCATCTCCGTCAACTCCATCGAGGGCCGGGTGCCCTTCGGCGATCTGGACTTCGTGAAGTACGTCATGAGCATCGATCCCAAGCTGAAGGTCAACACTTACGACATGGGCAAGTACCTGCTGCGCCATGCCTTTGAAAAGGACCACCTGCTGCCGGAGGATATCCTGTGGCGCCAGAAGGCCGCCTTCTCCGACGCCGTGGGCCACTCCATGGTGGACGATCTGAAGGCCTACGCCGAGGAGAAGTACACCGACGAGGAGTTTGAGACCCTTCGCCGCAAGTACGATTACTGCCAGCCCTTCACCAAGGAAAGCCTGCTGTACCGGGAGATCTTCGAGCAGTACTACCCCGGCCAGGCCCGCATGATCAAGGATTTCTGGATGCCAAACAAGGAGTGGGAGGGCTGCAATGTCAACGATCCCTCCGCCCGGGTGCTGTCCAACTACGGTGCCAGCGGCAAGTGATGCCGGATTTTTGGCGGTTTTTAGGATATCTGCCGATTTTGCCTGGAAAAACATTCTGCGTTTAGAAGTATTACCAATTGCTTTTTCTGTGTGTTTTCCATTAAGATATCACCAACCAGAACGATAACAGGAGGATGAAAGCTATGAGCACGACTGAAAAGAAACTTCCCGAGCTGTTCGGCAGCATGGTCTTTAATGAGGATACTATGCAGCAGCGGCTGTCTCCCGCGTCCTATAAGGCGTGGAAGAAGTGCATTACGGACGGCACCTCTCTGGACCTGTCCATCGCCAATGAGATCGCGGAAGCCATGAAGCAGTGGGCCTGCGAGAAGGGTGCGACGCACTTCACCCACTGGTTCCAGCCCATGACCGGCGTCACCGCCGAGAAGCACGACAGCTTCATCACTCCCGTGGGCGGCGGCAAGGTGATCCTGGAGTTCTCCGGCAAGGAGCTGGTCCGCGGCGAGCCCGACGCCTCCTCCTTCCCCTCCGGCGGCCTGCGCGCCACCTTCGAGGCCCGCGGCTACACCGCCTGGGACCCCACCGCCTTCGCCTTCATCAAGGACGACACCCTGTGCATCCCCACCATTTTCTGCTCTTACTCCGGCGAGGCGCTGGATAAGAAGACCCCCCTGCTGCGCTCCATGGACGAGGTCAGCCGTCAGGCCATCCGCATTCTGCGGCTGTTCGGCGACACGGAGTCCAAGCGGGTCGTGGCCCAGGTGGGTCCCGAGCAGGAGTACTTCCTGATCGATAAGGCGGACTATGTGAAGCGCAAGGACCTGCGCTTCACCGGCCGCACCCTGTTCGGCGCCAAGCCCCCCAAGGGCCAGGAGCTGGAGGATCACTACTTCGGCGCCATCCGTCCCCGTGTCACGGCCTACATGAAGGATCTGGACACGGAGCTGTGGAAGGTGGGCGTTCTCTCCAAGACCAAGCACAACGAGGTTGCCCCCTGCCAGCATGAGATGGCCCCCATCTACTCCGACGCCAACAGCGCCTGCGACCAGAACCAGCTGGCCATGGAGCTGATGAAGAAGGTGGCCGAGAAACACGGCCTGGTCTGCCTGCTCCATGAGAAGCCCTTCGCCGGCGTCAACGGCTCCGGCAAGCACGATAACTGGTCCCTGTCCACCGATACCGGCAAGAACCTGTTTAAGCCCGGCTCCACTCCCAGCCAGAATGCCCCGTTCCTGCTGTTCCTGGCCGCCTTCATCAAGGGCGTGGTTGAGTATCAGGACTTCCTGCGGGCCACCGTGGCCTTCGCGGGCAACGATCACCGCCTGGGCGCTCAGGAGGCACCTCCCGCCATTATCTCCATCTTCCTGGGCGATGACCTGAACGCCGTGGTGGAGTCCATCATCAAGGGCACCGAGTACAAGGATGCCGGTAAGCGCACCCTGGAGATCGGCGTGGACGTTCTGCCTGCCATTCCCCAGGACAACACCGACCGGAACCGCACCTCCCCCATGGCCTTCACCGGCAACAAGTTTGAGTTCCGCGCTCTGGGCTCCTCCCAGTCCATTTCCGGTCCCAATATCGCCCTGAACACCATCATGGCCGAGGAACTGGAGCAGTTCGCGGACATTCTGGAGAAGACCTCCGACTTCCAGGGCGATCTGGCCAAGCTCATCAGGAAGACCTTCACCGAGCATCAGCGCATCATCTTCAACGGCAACGGCTATGATGACGCGTGGGTGGTGGAGGCCGAGAAGCGCGGCCTGTGCAACCTGAAGTCCACCGCCGACGCCCTGCCCGCCTACATTGCCTCCAAGAACGTGGATCTGTTCGTCAAGCACGGCATCTACACCAAGGGCGAAGTCCAGGCCCGCTATGAGATCCATGTGGAGAACTACACCTCTGTGATCCGCATCGAGGCCAACACCATGGTGGATATGATCAAGCACGACATTCTGCCCGCCGTCTCCGGCTACGCCACCGATCTGTGCGAGCGTGCCGACTGCAAGGAGGCCGCCGGTGTTGCCTGCCGCTATGAGAAGAGCGTGGCCGCCGAGGTCGCCAAGCTCACCGATGAGCTGATGGACGCCTGCATGCAGCTGGAGGCTGATGTGGCCAAGATCCCCGCCGCTGCCGAGGAGGCCATGCAGTACAGCCATTCTGTGGTGGTGCCTGACATGAACGCCGCCCGCGCCATTGCCGATTCCCTGGAGACCATGACCGCCAAGGAGTATTGGCCTTTCCCCGTGTACAGCGACATTCTGTTCTACAACTGAGTTTACAAGTTTATTCTCCTCCTTTTTCCATTGCCAAGCCATTGTCAGAGGCCGTGTATCGTAGGATACACGGCCTCAGGCTGTCGAGAAACCCGGTTGCGCAATTAGGCGGCAACCGGGTTTTCAGCACATATTCGGGAAAATAGAATCGAAAATAGGAAATGGGCAGAGTCATTCCATTTCCACCTTGCCATTTTTTGAGGTTCATGGCAGCAAATTTAAGCTTCACCCATTTTGTTACTTGGGCCAAGCCTCTGTACTGTGTATAACGCATCGCGTGTTTTTCTTTTGCATCTGCAAAGACTCGTTCAATCGTTTCTTTGCGGCGCTTATAAAGCGTCTGGTACTCGGGTACATATCGGGCGTCGTCCGCCAGATCCTCATAGTCCTTCCAGATATGCCGCTGCACCATCTTTACGCAGTCTTTGGAGCGGGTACA
>JALFSO010000040.1 GCA_022778785.1 Dysosmobacter sp.
AGCTGCCGCTGCGCGGCGCAAACGCCTGCTGACACAGGCTTTTTGCAGGCATTCGATCCAACACGAGGGGGCTCCCGGGCACCGTTGCGGCTTTGCGATTCCCGGCCCCTTCTGGGCCGCCAATCGCGCCGCTTCCTCGAAACCGGCTCGCTTTTTCCGCCGCTGGCGGCGCTTCGCCAGTTTCCCCCTCGTACTCCCCCTGCAAAAAAGAACTCTTTTCCTTCAGACAGGGTTTCTCGACAGCCTGAGCCCCCGCCGCAATGCGGCGGGGGCTTTCTCTTATCTGCTCCCTAAGGGTATTTGCTTATTTATAATGTGGAGCCGGTCCCGCTCTCAGCTGATCCAGTTGAACAGGCCCGCGGGCTCGCCCTCCAGCAGCGTCCCCGCCGCCGTCAGCATCTGAGCGGCGTCCGCGCGGGTGACGCTGTTGTTCAGGGACGCACTGCCGAAGCTGCCCGCGGCCAGCACACTGACAGACTCCATGTTCCCCACCGCCTGGGCCGCCCAGGAGGGCACCGCCTCCCGGTCTGCGTACCAGGTGGTCAGGTCCACGTCACCCACGGACAGCACCCGGTTCAGAATGGCCGCCGCCTCATTGTAGGTGATGGCCTCCTCTCCTCGGAAGGCCACGCCCTCCGCCGTGGAGGTGCCCTGCACCACGCCGTCGGCGAGACCCGCCGACGCGTAGGCCTTGGCCCAGGTGGGGATGGCCTCGTCGTCGCAGAAGCCGGTCATGGTCACCGCCGTGGCGTCCAGCCCGGCAGTCTCCATGGTCATGGCCAGGAACTCGCTGCGGGTCACCGCGCGGTCCGGCTCAAAGAAATACTGGTTCCCGATCTTCGCCCCGGTGAAGACGCCGTTCTCCGCCAGCGCCTGGGCGGCGGCAGCGGCGGCGTTGTTCTCCATATCCGCGTACCGGACGCCGCTCTTGGTCTTGGACACCGTGATGGTGACGGTGGCCGGGGCGGAGACGTTGCCCTGGCTGTCCGTGGCCACATAGGTGAAGCTGTCGGTGCCAGTGCGGTTCTCCGCCGGGGTGTAGGTGAAGGTGTCGCCCTCCACGGTGACGGTGCCCCGTTTGGGCTCCTTCTCCACGGTGTAGGTCAGCTCGTCCCCCTCCTGGTCCACCGCCAGGAACTGGGCGTGGTAGGGGATGTTCCGGTAGGTGCGCAGTTCCAGTTCCCTGGCGATAGGCGCGCCCTCCGCCGTCTTGGTCTGAGATCCCTCCTTGCTTCCGAACAGTGCCAGAGCCGGCGTCGTCAGCAGCAGGGCCGCGGCCAGCGCGGCCGCCCCGCCGCGCCGGATGAATGTTCCCTTCTTCAAAGTCATTACCTCCCCAAAAAATCAGGTTGCTCTGGGAGGTAGTGTGCACCGAAGGGGACAGTTTATGCAGGAAACGCCTATCCTTTCTCCCGCCGCAGGGAGATCAGCATGCCGTTGAACTCGCCGCCCATGATCAGCACTGCCGCAGTGAGATACAGCCACATCAGCAGCACGATGGCCGTTCCGATGGAACCGTAAAACAGCGAATAGGAGGCGATGTTCTCCACATAGAAGGAGTAGCACATGGACACCACCATCCACCCCACCATGGCGAACAGTACGCCGGGATAGATGTTCCGCAGCGGCTGGCGGGTATCCTGGGTCATGGCGTACAGCAGGTACAGGGCGAAGTACATCAGCAGGGCCATAGCTGGGAACCGGAGCCGCTGCCACAGTGCGGCGAACTCCACCGGCAGTCCGAAATGCTCCACGGCGTAGGTCAGCAGCCACTCTCCCACCGTCAGCAGCACCAGTACCGCCGTGATGGTGACGATCAGCAGCACCGTGTAGATCAGGGTCTTCAGCATCTGCAGAACGGGGGTCTTGGGCGGCCCCAGATGATAGGCCGTCCGCACCGCCCGCATCAGGGTATTGGTGGCCCGCATGGGGAAGTACAGGGAGAAGAACAGACCGAACACCAGCAGCCGGACGCTGGGGTTCTGCCCCACGTAGTCCAGATAGACCCGGATGAAGTCCACCACCTCCACCGGCAGCAGCCGGGACAGGTCCGACAGGATGGAGGCCACGTTCAGCCGCAGAAGGCCCAGCAGGGCGCTGAAAAAGATCATCAGCGGGAAAAGGGTGAACAGCAGGTAGAAGGCCAGTGCGGCGCTCTGGGTGGAGACGCCGTGCCGCAGATACCGGCGGACCATCAGATAGACGCCGCGGACCGCCCGGTTCCGGGACATGGCCTGCAATGGGTCCCGGTGTTCCAGATCCACGCGGGCTCCCTCCTTTCGTCATTGCGCCATTTTGAGGATAGTATGTGCCGGAAGCCGGGCTTTCATTGCCCCGCGGCCAGACGGCCCATGGTCTCCCGCAGGGCGGCCAGGCCCTCCGCCGGATCGTCGATGTCCAGCACCGCCGTCTCCATGGGGCACAGGCCCGTGCCGGTGCGGTTGATGATGCGCTCCGTCAGGGTCTCCCACTCCGCCGGGATGCCCCGGGCGGCCAGATAGTCCCAGGCCGCGGCGCTCATGGTCAGTCCGTATACCCCGGCGGCGCCGCCCAGCACCGCCAGCATAGCCGCCGCCTTCCCCACGATCTTGTCCACGACGACGCTGCCCCGCAGCAGCTCCGGATCCTCATCCAGGGCCCGGACCAGCGGCCGGACGCCGGTCCCCTCTCCGGGCCGCAGGACGGCGCCCTCCCGGACGAATACACAGGGGACGTCCTCCTCCAGGATCAACCGGCGGGCCTCCGCCAGAACGTCCTCCTCCAACAGCTTTGTCTGCATAAACGGTCTCCTTTTTGATCTCTGTGATCTGACAGAGCCATCATATCATCCCCTGCGCGAAAATACAAGGCGGAGCACTGTAGCTTTTCGGCCCCGGCAGGTGAAACAGCGGAGGCAAAAAAGCGCGGGATTTCGTTCTTTTTGCCGGAAACGGTTGACATTTGCGGAAAGGGCTCTATAATGGTCTCATAACTGAAAAAGGAGCATGATAGAGGCGCGGACGCCATCAGTACGCTCACCCGGCACCACAGGCAGGGGGCGGGCGGAAAGGGACGGCCGCCGAGGGATCCGGACTGCTTGCCTGGCGGACGGATACCCGGGCCACGGGAGAAGATCCCCTGGACTGTCGCCGGGTCTTCCCGGCGGAGCGCTTTCATGAAATCATACAGGGACGTATGGGAGTATGGAGTCATGGCGCGGTCATGGCTCTATTTTTCTGCAAAAAAGAGGAGAGAAAACGAAATGAGAAACCTGAAACGGCATCTGCTTCCCCTGTTGGCAGTTCTGCTGGTGGCGGTGTCGGCCATGACCACCGTGGCACTGGCCGACGGAGACCCCACAGCGGAGACCGGCACCAAAATGATCGAATGTCCCGACTGCGGCGCCTCCGGTGCCTGCATGACCTGCTACGGTCTGGATCCGGAGTGCGAGGACTGCGCCGGTGAGAACGTGTGCGCCTCCTGCGGCGGCACCGGCTATGTGGAGTCCCCCACCCGGTTCTACAACACCGCCTGGGCCCTTCTGCCCCCCGTCATCGCCATCGCCCTGGCGCTGATCACAAAAGAGGTCTATTCCTCCCTGTTCATCGGTATTCTGGTGGGAGGCCTGCTGTACTCCAACTTCAGCTTTGAGACCACGGTGCTCCACGTATTCAGCGACGGCATCGTCTCCGTCCTGTCCGACAGCTATAACGTGGGTATCCTGATCTTCCTGGTGATCCTGGGCACCATGGTGTGCCTGATGAACAAGGTCGGCGGCTCCGCCGCCTTCGGCCGGTGGGCCCAGACCCACATCAAGTCCCGGGTGGGCGCTCAGCTGGCCACCATCGTCCTGGGCTGCCTCATCTTCATCGACGACTACTTCAACTGCCTCACCGTGGGCAGCGTCATGCGGCCCATCACCGACAAGCATCAGGTGTCCCGTGCCAAGCTGGCCTACCTCATCGACGCCACCGCCGCCCCCATCTGCATCATCGCCCCCATCTCCTCCTGGGCCGCTGCCGTGGCCGGCTTCGCGGAGGACGGCCAGGGCCTGAACCTGTTCATCCGCGCCATCCCCTACAACTTCTACGCCTTGGTGACCATCGTCATGATGGTAGGTCTGGTGGTGCTGAAGGCGGACTTCGGCCTGATGAACATCTACGAGACCAATGCCGTAGAGAATGACGACCTGTTCTCCGGCCCCAACCCCTACGCCATGATGGACGAGGATGTGGCCGAGGACAATGGCCGTGTGCTGGATCTGGTGCTGCCCATCATCGTACTGGTGGTGTGCTGCGTCATCGGCATGATCTACTCCGGCGGCTTCTTCTCCGGCGCCGGCTTCGTGGAGGCCTTCTCCAACTCCGACGCCTCCGTGGGCCTGATGCTGGGCTCTGCCTTCGCCCTGGTGTTCTCCATCGCCTACTTCCTGATCCGCCGGTCCATGCGCTTCAAGGACATCATGGGCTGCATCCCCGAGGGCTTCAAGGCCATGGTGCCCGCCATCCTGATCCTGACCTTCGCCTGGAGCCTGAAGGCTATGACCGACTCCCTGGGCGCCAAGTACTTTGTCCGCGACTTCGTCTGGAACAACGCCGCCAGCATGCAGATGTTCCTGCCCGCCATCGTGTTCGTCATCGGCTGCCTGCTGGCCTTCGCCACCGGCACCTCCTGGGGCACCTTCGGTATGCTGATCCCCATCGTGCAGAACGTGTTCCCCATGGATAACCCCCTGGCTATCGTCTGCATCTCCGCCTGCATGGCCGGCGCCGTCTGCGGCGACCACTGCTCCCCCATCTCCGACACCACCATCATGGCCTCCGCCGGTGCCCAGTGCGACCACGTCAGCCATGTGTCCACCCAGCTGCCCTATGCCATCATGGCAGCCGCCGTCAGCTTCGTGGGCTATATCCTGGCCGGTATTCTGGCCATGGCAGGCGCTCCCACGCTAATCGCCCTGCCTGTCGTCCTGGTGCTGATGCTGGGCGTCCTGTCTGTGGTCCGTGCCCGGAAGTCCGGAAAGGACTCCGCGGTGTAAGCCACCCCTCCCCCAAAAACGACATGCGCCCGGAAAGCCGTTGGCTTTCCGGGCGCATATTTGATAGCCGCTGTGCGCCGCGCACACCGGGGACAACGCAAAAAATCACCGTGCCGGAAACGACACGGTGATTTTTCAGTCTTAGTAGAAACGCTTGTTTCTGTTCTTGCGAGCGGCCTCAGACTTCTTGCGACGCTTGACGCTGGGGCTCTCGTAATGCTCTCTCTTACGAACCTCCGCAATGACGCCCGCCTTCGCGCAGCTGCGCTTGAAACGCTTCAGCGCGCTGTCGATAGACTCGCCTTCCTTGACGCGGATCTCAGACATCTATATTTCCCTCCCTCCAGAATGCCGGGCAAACCGCAGCATTTAAGGGCCATAAATCATGGCTTTAACACGATTATTATACAGGCTTCTGTACCGCTTGTCAAGGACAATGTTGAAAAAACAGTTTTTTCGTTTCGCGGAAGTTTCCTGTATCCATTTACTGGGGCTTGACGATGAGGTTCACCAGCCGGTCCTTGACGTAGATGGTCTTGACCACCTTCATGCCGGCGGTGGCCTTCTGGACCTTCTCCACCTGCATGGCGGCGTCCACCACGGCCTGCTGCTCGCTGCCGGTGGGAACGGTGACGGTGCCCTTCAGCTTGCCGTTGACCTGAACGGCCATGTCCACCGTGGCGGCCACAGTCTTGCTCTCGTCGTAGACGGGCCACTCCGCCTGACAGCACATCTTGCCGGTCTGGGCGGCGAAGCCCAGCATCTCCCACAGCTCCTCGGTGATGTGGGGAGCGAAGGGATTCAGCATCAGGATCAGGGGCTTCATGTCGCCCCGGGTGACGCCGTTGGCGCTCATCTCGTTGACCATGGTCATCATGGCGGAGATGGCGGTGTTCATCTTCAGGTTGTCGATATCGTCGGTGACCTTCTTGATGGTCCTGTGGATGACGGCCTCGTTGGCAGGCGTCACCTCATAGCTCTCCGCGGCGCCCTCCGCCAGGTTCCACACCCGGTCCAGGAACCGCTTGGAGCCCTTGACGGCCTCGGTGGACCAGGTGGCGGCCTGCTCGAAGTCGCCGATGAACATGATATACAGACGCATGGTGTCCGCGCCGTACTGGGCCACAATGTCGTTGGGGTTCACCACGTTGCCCCGGGACTTGGACATCTTCTCGCCGCCCTCGCCCAGGATCATGCCGTGGCTGGTGCGCTTGCCGTAGGGCTCCTTGGTGGGCACCACGCCGATGTCGTACAGGAACTTGTGCCAGAACCGGGAATACAGCAGATGCAGGGTGGTATGCTCCATGCCGCCGTTGTACCAGTCCACGGGAGACCAGTACTCCAGCGCCTCCTTGGAGGCCAGAGCGTCGTTGTTGTGGGGGTCCATATACCGCAGGAAGTACCAGGAGGAACCGGCCCACTGGGGCATGGTGTCCGTCTCCCGCTTGGCGGGGCCGCCGCAGCAGGGGCAGGTGGTGTTCACCCAATCGGTCATCTTGCTCAGGGGGCTCTCGCCGTCGTCGGTCAGCTCGTAGCTGTCCACCTCCGGCAGCAGCAGGGGCAGCTGGTCCTCCGACAGGGGCACCCAGCCGCACTTCTCGCAGTTCACCAGGGGGATGGGCTCGCCCCAGTACCGCTGACGGCTGAACACCCAGTCACGGAGCTTGAAGTTGGTCTTGGGACGGCCGAAGCCCTGCTCCGTGACCCACTGCTTCATGGCGGGGATGGCCTGCTTCACGGTCATGCCGTTGAGGAAGCCGGAGTTCACCATGATGCCGGTGTCGTCCTTCAGGACGAAGGCCTCCTTGGTGACGTCGCCGCCCTTGACCACCTCGATGATGGGCAGGCCGAACTTGTCGGCGAAGTCCCAGTCGCGCTGGTCGTGGCCGGGCACGCCCATGACGATGCCGGTGCCGTAGCCCATCAGCACGTAGTCGGAGACGAAGATGGGCACATGGTTCCCGTTGGCGGGGTTGATGGCCTCGATGCCCTCCAGACGGACGCCGGTCTTCTCCTTGCTCAGCTCCGTGCGCTCCAGATCGGACTTCCGGGCGGCCTCATTGATATACTGCTCCACATCGGCCCAGTTCCCGATCTGGTCCTTCCACTTCTTCAGATAGTCATGCTCCGGGGACAGGACCATGTAGGTCACGCCGAACAGGGTGTCGCACCGGGTGGTGTAGACCGTCAGCTTGTCGCCGTTGGTGGCGGTGAAGTCCACCTCCGTGCCCTCGCTGCGGCCGATCCAGTTGCGCTGCTGGATCTTGACGCGCTCGATGTAGTCCACGTCGTCCAGATCGTCGATGAGACGGTCGGCGTACTTGGTGATGGCCAGCATCCACTGGCTCTTCTCCTTCCGGATGACGGGGGCGCCGCACCGCTCGCAGACGCCCTCCACCACTTCCTCGTTGGCCAGGACGCACTTGCAGGAGGTACACCAGTTCACGGGCATGGAGGCCTTGTAGGCCAGACCGTGCTTGAACATCTGGAGGAAGATCCACTGGGTCCACTTGTAGTACTCCGGGTCGGTGGTGTTCACCACGCGGTCCCAGTCAAAGGAGTAGCCCAACATGTGGAGCTGCTTGGAGAAGTTCTCGATGTTGTCGTGGGTGACCTTGGCGGGATGGATATGGTTCTTGATGGCATAGTTCTCGGTGGGCAGGCCGAAGGCGTCATAGCCGATGGGGAACAGCACGTTGTAGCCCTGCATCCGCTTCTTCCGGCAGATGATGTCCATGGCGGTAAAGGGACGGGCGTGGCCCACGTGGAGTCCCTGGCCGGAGGGATAGGGGAACTCGATGAGGCCGTAGAACTTGGGCCGGGTGGTGTCCCCGGTGACAGCGGTGAAGGGCTTCTCCTCCAGCCATTTCTCCTGCCACTTTTTCTCAATGGACGTAAAATCGTATTTCATGTTTGATCTCCTTCGTTCTCTTTCGGAATGGGAATTCATCATCAAAACGCGGAGGACAGGGCGTGCGGGCAAAGAAACAGCCCCTGGCCGATGTGCTCGGTCAGGGGCGTGACAAAACGCGGTACCACCCTGCTTCAGCCGCCGGTTCAGCGGCCCTCTCGGCCTGTAACGTGGCCAGACGTTCCGCCCTACTCACCGTTCAGGCGGAAAACTCCGGGACCAGTATACCGCGGGCTCCCCCGCCGGCTCACACCAGCCGCCGGCTCTCTTGGGGCGGGATACCCGGGCTTTCTTCCCATCAATGTCGCTAACGGGTCTATTTTATGAGGGTTTCAGAGGTTTGTCAAGGGACAGAGCCGAAAATCTTCGTTTTTTTGCCCTGGTTACATCCCCTCCGGAAGAACGGCGCCGCCCGGGGCGTACCAGGTGACGTCCCCCACCATGTTCTCCGTGTACCAGGCGTCAAATTCCGCCTCTGTCACCGGCTGTCCGTCCAGCGTGCAGTCGCAGCCATAGCCATTGGACCACTCCACCTTTTGAGCCAGTTCTTTCTCCTCAAAGCGGCCGTTTTGGAAGGACATCCGATAGTAGGTGTGGTATCCGGCTCCGCCTGAGCCGACGTAGACACCGTTCTTCTGCAGGTCCATAAACCACCGGACAGAAAAGTCGGTTCCGTAAACGGCGTCCTCCCTCTGGCTGAGGACCAGATAGTTGTATGCCATGTCCTGGAACAGCATCACCAGCTCCGCCGTGCCGTCGCCGTCGACGTCCTGCACCGCCAGACGGTCCAGGACCAGGGCGTCCGTCTTATGGGGGTTGTCGTCCCACAGTTCGTTGTGGAAGTCTACCAGAGTCACGTCCTTGGCCTCCCAGTCATAGTCGGGATAGCCCCGGTAAGGCCCCGCCGTCCAGCGGAATGTCTGATCCTCCACCAGGACCGGCAGATACGCCTCAAAGGCCGCGTAGTCCGCCGCCGGCATGGATGCCTTCAGCCCGGAGACGTCCAGATCCGGCAGCATGAGCCTGTTGGGGATCTCCGGTTCTTCCGGCACTTCCGGCGCCGGTTCTTCCGCCGATGACGATGTCTCGGATGACGCCTGCACGGACGCCGCCGGTGCCGTCCGGGCGCCGCAGGCCGTCAGGACGCAGGCCGCCAGCGCCAGCAGCAGACCGCCCTTGATCTTCTCCCGTGCTTCCATAAAAATCCACCCCTGTACTGTTTTGCCAACAGTATAGGGGTGGTCCGATATTATGTCTACTACGTTTCAGTTGCAAACCAATAACAAAAAGTTACAGTCCGTAATTTGTTTTGTCTCAGTCCGCCGTCAGCACGCCGGTGAGGTCCAGAGGCTTGCCGTCGTGCCACAGGCGCTCCAGGGAGTAGAACTCCCGGGCCTCCTTGGAGAACACATGGACCACGATGTCGCCGTAGTCCAGCAGCACCCAGGTGCCGTCCCGGTAGCCCTCCCGGCGGCGGACGGGGATGCCCTGCTCATCCAGCGCCTTCTCCACCGCACCGCACAGAGCGTTAATCTGGGTGTTGGAGGTACCGGTGGCAAATACGAAGAAATCCGCCAGGGTGGTCAGGTCCGTGATCTCCACGGCAGAGATCTCCTGTCCCTTCTTCTCATTCAGCGCCTTCGCGGCGGTCAGTGCCATTTCCTTTGGTGTCATATCGTATCTCCTTTTGTCGTGATATCTTTTGTCATTCCTGTGATTTTATGCGGGCGGCTCCGCGGGCTCCTGTCCCGGAAGCACCCATTCAATGCCGCCGGTATCGCCGCCGGAGCTTCCGGCATCACCGCCGGCAGGCTCCGTACTTCCGGCAGGCTCCACGGGCTGCTCAGGCTCGCCGCCGGTCTCCGTGCCGGGGCCGGTCTCACCGCCGGTCTCTGTGCCGGGATCGGGTTCGCCGGTCTGGGTGCCGCCGCCGTTGTTTTCAGGCTCTGTGACGCCGGAGCCGCCCGTGCCCTGGCCGGTCTGGCCGCCGGAGCCGGAGGTATCCGGGTCAATGGTCTCCCCGGTGGAGGGATCAAAGATGATGGCGCCGGTGTTGGGGTCCACCACATTGCCGTTCTCATTGATCACGGGGTCTTCCACCGGCTCCGTCTCCGCGGGCTTGGCAGGCTTCACCGGCGGCAGCGCCGCCTTGGAGTCCTCCACATGGCCGGTGGAGGAGCTGACGGAGCCGTCAGAGTTGATGGACATGATGTCCAGATCGCTGTAGGTGAATTTCTCCACGAAGGGACTGATCTCGTTGTTCACCAGGTCCAGCAGCTCACTGGAGATGGGTACCACGTAGGACAGCATCTGGTTGATGCTGCGGCTCCAGCAGGAGGCGTTTTTGTTGGGCATGGTGACGAAGTTCACGTTCTCCACCTTCAGTCCGCCCATCACCGCCTGCTGTCCGAACCACAGCAGTTCGTTGAAGCTCAGATCCGTCTCCACGTTCTTCTGGAACACCTTGGCGAACTCGCCGATCTTCGTCACGTTCTTCAGCTGGAGCAGCTGCTCCACCATGGCCTTCAGGAACGCCTGCTGCGTCTTGATGCGGCCCAGGTCGCCGTCGGCATAGCCGCTGCCGTTGTTGTTGTGGCGGTAGCGGATCACCTGCATGGCGTCCTCGCCGCTGAGCTTGCGGTAGCCCTTGGACTGGTGGATATGGAGGTCCTGAGTGGGGTCGTCGTAGTTCATATCCCGGGGCACGTCGAAGTACACGCCGCCCATGGCGTCCACGATCTCACCCACGGCTTCCCATTCCACCACCACCTGGTAGTCCGGCTCAAAGCCCACCAGCTGGGAGATCTCCTGATACAGGCGGCTGATGCCCTTATCCCCGCCGCCGTAGTAGTTGTAGACGGAATTGATCTTTTTGATGTCCCAGGGCACGTTCACCATGGTGTCCCGGGGAATGGACATGACGGTGGCCTTCTGGTTGGCGACGTCGTAGGACGCCAGCAGCATGGTATCCGTGTTGCCGCCGCCTCCGGTATCCCGGCCCAGGATCAGGACCGTGTACCACTGGTCGCTCTTGCGCTCGCCGCCCACCCGGGGCTGGATGCCGTCGCCGTAGTCCAGAACCTCCGTCTGCTTGCCGGGGTCCTTGCCGTTGGGCGTGCCGTCCGCCCCCGGAATGCCGGGCTGGACGAACAGCATCTTATAGGCCAGCGCCACCGCCAGGGCCACAGCCAGCACAATGACGAGAGCGATGAGGGCTTTCTGTCCTCTGGTCAGACGGCTGGGCCGCCGCTGTTTTTTTGGGCGCGCTGTCTCCCGTGCCTCATACTTTCCTCTGTATTTGCTCAAGTCTCTTTCTTTCCTTTCAGGTATTTCAGTGCGGACAGCGTGGCCTGATGGACCGGATTGCCCCGCTGCTCCATCTCCTCCACCGTCATGGACAGTCCCATCTCCATGCCGGCTTCCAGACTTTCATAGCACACTTTCCGCAGTTTGTCCAGCCCCGGGAAATCCCGGTTGGGCTCGATGTAATCCGCCAGATACATGATCTTCTCCAGCTTCGTCATACCGGCGTGGCCGGTGGTGTGCCAGTAAATGGCGGTGTAGATCTCGTCGTCCACGCCGAACACATCCCGGGCGATAGACGCGCCGGTCTTGGCGTGGAGGAGCTTCAGCGCCTTCTGCTCCAGTTCATCCAGCTCGATGCCGTAGTGGTCGCACAGCGCCTTCTGCTCTTGTTCGTTCAACCGCTTGGTGCAGTCGTGGAGGAGGGCCGCCACCCGGGCCTTGTGGACGTCCGCGCCGTAGCGCTCCGCCAGGCGGATGGCCTCCTGCTCCGTGCCCAGAACGTGGGGGATGCGCTGGTGCTTCAGATAGCTGAGGGCAATGGGCCGCAGCTGCTCCAGCGTCAGATCTTTCAGATCGGCGCCGGTGCTGTACAGCCCCTCCCGGAGGATATAGCCGTAGACGGCGGGGGCCAGCAGATGGCCGCCCTCCCCCTTCGCCAGCCGCTCCCGCAGCTCCGTGGAGGACACGCTGACGACGCCGGGGATGGTCAGCGTGAAGATGCGGGCGTTGGGATAGGCCTGATACAGATGGTGCCGCTGGAGGGAGAACAGATCCTCCGTGTCCTCCTCCGTCCGGCCGAAGGCGGCGATTCCCGCCTTTTCAAAGATCTTCTCCGGCTCATGCCATGCCTGCAGCGTCAGGAACATGTCCGTGCCCATCAGCAGCCACAGCTCCGCGTCGGGGTACAGGGTCTGGACGGCGTCCAGCGTGTCGGAGGTGAAACTCTTTCCCTCCCGCCGCAGCTCGATGTCCAGCGTCTCCACCTTGTCGCCCAGGTTCAGCTGTTCCCCGGCCAGACGGGTCATCTCCAGCCGCTGCTGCGGCGTGGGGCTCCCCGCCGGCATATCCTTGTGGGGCGGCAGGCCCGCCGGGATCAGCAGCAGCTTATCCAGCCGCAGCATCTCGAAAACAGCCCGTGCCGCCGTCAGATGGCCCAGATGCGGCGGATTGAAGGTCCCGCCGTAAATGCCGATTTTCATCAATAACAGACCCCCCTCTTTTCAATTAGGAATTAGGAGTTAGAAATTAGGAATTTGTAGTGTTTGGAAAATTCCCCGCTTCTCATTCAGATCTGCGCTTTCTTCGCCCGGCCGGGTTTCACCAGCTGGATGCGCTTGTCCTTGGGCTTGCTGTGGGACTCCCGGTACAGGACGAACTTCGTGCCGATGACCTGCACCACCTCGCTGCGGGTGGCCTTGGCCAGGGCCTCCGCCGCGGTGCGGGCGTCGTACTCCAGATTGTTGTCCAGCACACGGCCCTTGATGAGCTCCCGGGCCTCCAGGGCGTCGTCGGCCTGCTTGATCAGGTTCTCGCCCAGGCCGTCCTTGCCGATCTGGAGGATGGTGTCCAGAGAGTTGGCCAGCCCCTTCAGCTGGCTCCGCTGTTTGCTTGTCAGTTCCATATTGTTGTTTGTTCCCTTTCTGATGGCCGGACTCTCCCGTCCGGTCCTTTTTGATTAGACGTTTATTTCGCCAGATAAGTTGCAAGCTTTTCGGCAAAAGCCGCCAGCGCCTTTCCGCGATGCGATATCTCCGCCTTCTCCTCCGCCGTCAGCTGGCCGAAGGTCTTGGCCTTTCCCGGCACGAAGAACACCGGATCGTAGCCGAAGCCGCCCTCTCCCATGGGGGCGTAGGCGATGGTGCCGTCGCAGCGGCCCTCCGCCGTCAGGGTGTCGCCGTTGGGGAAGGCGCAGGCGATGGCGCAGGCGAAGTGGGCCGCCCGGGTGGGCATCCCCCGCAGATTGTTCAGCAGCAGCAGATACCGTCCCCTGTCGTCCAGGCCCTCGCCGCCGTAGCGGGCGGAGTAGACGCCGGGACCGCCGTTCAGGGCGTCCACGCACAGTCCGGAGTCGTCGGCGATGGCGGGCAGGCCTGCCGCCTGGCAGATGGCCTTCGCCTTCAGCATGGCGTTCTCGGTAAAGGTAGTGCCGGTCTCCTCCACCTCCACGGTGATCCCCAGGTCGCCGGGGCTGACCACCTCCACGCCCAGATGGGACAGGATGGCGGACATCTCTTTCAGCTTTCCCGGATTGTGAGTGGCAAGTACAAATTTCATCGCTTCCATATTCAGCCTCCCAATGCGGCCCGCTGGATGGCCTGGATCTCCCGGATGCCCTTCCGGCACAGCTCCACCAGCGTCTGCTGTTCTTCCACGGTAAAGGGCCGGCCCTCGCCGGTGCCCTGGATCTCCACCAGTTCTCCCTCGCCCGTGACCACGCAGTTCAAATCCACCTGGGCACGGCTGTCCTCCGCGTAGCAGAGGTCCAGCAGGGGCCGGTCGTCCACGATGCCGGCGGACACCGCCGCCACGCAGGTCTTAATGGGCATTTCCGAAAGGACGCCGTCCCGCACCAGTTTCTCCAGCGCCAGGGACAGGGCCACAAAGCCGCCGGTGACGCTGGCGGTACGGGTGCCGCCGTCCCCCTGGAGGACGTCGCAGTCGATGGTAATGGTGCGCTCGCCCAGCTTGGTCATGTCCACCGCCGCCCGGAGGCTCCGGCCGATGAGCCGCTGGATCTCCGCACTGCGGGGGCTGAGCTTCAGCTTGGCCACATCCCGCTTGCTGCGCTCCCGGTTGGCCCGGGGCAGCATGGAGTACTCCGCCGTCACCCAGCCGGTGCCCTCGGGCACATGGGGCGGTGCCTTGTCCTCCACGCTGGCGCAGCACAGTACCTTGGTGTCGCCGCACTCGATGAGGCAGCTCCCCTCGGCGAATTTTACAAAGTCCGTTGTGATCTTCATGGGCCGCAGCTCGTCAAAGGCCCGGCCGTCGATCCTGTTGTTCATAATGGTCCACCCTTCCGACGCTCATTTCTTTTTGGCGTGTTTTTTCTTCTTCCGTTCGGCGGCCTTCTGGGCCTCCTCCTGCTCCTTTTCCTGCTTCACAGCCCGGTCTGTGGCGGACTGGAGCATGGCCGGACGTGTGATCCAACGGGAGCACAGCTCTCCCAGTCCCACCACCAGCGCCAGGGACACCAGCAGAAGCGCCACATTTCCCAGCGTGCCGCCGGGGACGTCGAACTGCGCCATCCGGGCACAGATCAGCACCGCCGCCACCATCATGACGCCCTGCATGACCAGCAGGCGCTTGCGCAGGGCGTGGAAAATATAGTGGCGGCAGGTGGGGCACACCATATTGAGGCGCCCTCTCAGAAGCAGCTGCCGGTTGGAGGCATAGAGCTTTTTATGACAGTAGGGACAGGTGATGAGCATGGTGTTTTCTCCTTTGTCATACGAATTTCACCGGCATACGGACTCAGCCGTCTCACAGGGCAGGCCGGATGGCCTCCCAGGCCCGGTGGTAATCATCCCGATGGACATAGATGGTGTAAGTCAGGGCCGCGTCCCGGAAGGCCAGCGGCATGGAACCCCGTACCCGGCTGCCGGCGGTATCTCCCACACCACGGGTCCTGCTGGTACTGGGGATCCCGGCGTTCAGCAGGGCATTCCGGACGCGGTAAAACTGCTGCTCCGAGAGAACGGTGATGAGTTCCCGGCGGTTGAAGATGGTGAGCATGAGACGTCCTCCCTCTCAGGCCGTCAGATGATGGCCTCCACGTATTCCCTGGCGTTGAAGGGCTTCAGGTCGTCGATGCCCTCGCCCACGCCGGCGAACTTCACAGGTACGCCCAGCTCCCTGGCGATGGCCACCACGATGCCGCCCTTGGCGGTGCCGTCCAGCTTCGTCAGGACGATTCCGGTGAGACCGGCGGTCTCCTTGAAGGTCCGGGCCTGGATCAGGCCGTTCTGGCCGGTGGTGGCGTCCAGCACCAGCAGAGTCTCCCGGGCGCAGTCAGGGCACTCCCGGTCGATGATCTTGGAGAGCTTGCTGAGCTCCGCCATGAGATTGGCTTTGTTGTGGAGCCGTCCGGCGGTGTCGCACAGCACCACGTCCACGTTCCGGGCCTTGGCGGCCTGGAGGGCGTCGAACAGCACCGCGCCGGGATCCGCGCCCTCATGCTGGCGCACCAACTCGCACCCGGCCCGCTGGGACCAGATCTGCAGCTGGTCCGCCGCCGCCGCGCGGAAGGTGTCCGCCGCGCAGAACAGCACCCGCTTGCCCTCCGTCTTCAGCTGGTGGCCCAGCTTGCCGATGGAGGTGGTCTTCCCCACGCCGTTGACGCCGATGAACAGCACCACCGACGGCTGGGTGGACAGGTCCAGCGCCGTGTCTCCCACGTTGATCTCCTCCACCAGGATGTCCCGCAGGGCGCTGCGGACCTCCTCCTGGTCGTGGAGCTTCTCCTTCCGGCACCGCTGGCGCAGCTGCTCCACCGCCTCCGTGGCGGTGTCCACGCCCATGTCCGCCAGGATCAGCGTCTCCTCCAGCTCGTCGAAGAAGGCGTCGTCGGCCTCGGTGAAGCCGCCGAACAGGTTGGTGGTGATCTTTTTCAGTTTGTCAAAAAAGCCCATGGAACGATCTCCTTCTGAGATGAATTTTTACGGTCCGCCGGTGAAACGCAGCCCTGCTTTTCACTGGCAACGGGTATGGTCTGGCCGCGGCCCGCTCTCCCTTTTGATCAGGCATATCAATCGACGGACAGAATGATCACTTTCCGTCCCCGTCCTGGGGCACGTCGTCGTAGTCCACTTCTTTTCCGCAGAACCGGCAGCACTTGCCGGGACGGCGGCCCAGGTATCCGGTGCAGTGGGGGCACCGCCACAGTTTGAAATCCACGGTGAAGGCCGCCAGAATGGCCAGTACGCCGTACATCTCGATCCTCCGGTTGGTTTTCAGAACGCCCACCAGAAACAGGATCACGGCGGCCATCTCCAGGAGCATGATCAGGCGCTGCTTTTTCCGCAGGCTCATTTTCAGCTTCATGGACTCTCGTCTCCTTTCAGAATCTCTCTGTCTCATGTCTCTTTCTTTATTCTGCGTTGCAGTCGATCTCTCTCCCGCAGTGTTTACAGTATTTGCCGGGCCATCTTCCCAGCCACGCGCCGTAGCAGGGGCAGCGCCCTCATTCCCCGATCTTCAGTTCCTTCGCCATGTCGTTGAGGTTGATGGTCAGGATCTTGCTGACGCCCTGCTCCTGCATGGTGGCGTCGTCGCAAAGTCCGCGAAACTCCGTTTCCGCCTTGCGGTGAAAACTGCGTTTGCTCCCTTGCTCCTCCTTTTCCCAACGGACCCGCTTCGCTGGGCTCCGTTGGGAGCCCTGATGCGGCGTCACCATCATTCGATCTTCAGTTCCTTCGCCATGTCGTTGAGGTTGATGGTCAGGATCTTGCTGACGCCCTGCTCCTGCATGGTGACGCCGTAGAGGACGTCCGCCTCCTCCATGGTGCCCCGGCGGTGGGTGATGACGATGAACTGGGTCCGCCCCGCCAGACGGCGCATGTACCGGGCCACGCGGATGACGTTGGGTTCGTCCAGAGCGGCCTCGATCTCGTCCATGACACAGAAGGGCGTGGGATGGACCTTCAGAATGGCAAAGTACAGGGCGATGGCCACGAAGGCCTTCTCTCCGCCGGACAGCAGGGAGATGTTCTTCAGCGTCTTGCCCGGGGGCTGAGCCCGGATCTCAATGCCGCAGTTCAGGATGTCCTTCTCATCCTCCAACTCCAGCGTGGCCTGTCCGCCGCCGAACAGCTCCTGGAAGGTGGTCTGGAAGCTCTCGTTCAGCAGCTGGAACTGTTGGGCAAAAATGCCGGTCATCTGCTCCGTGATCTCCCGGATGACGCCCTCCAGCTCTCCCTTGGCCTTCTCCACATCGTTCCGCTGGTCGGTGAGATAGGTATAGCGGGTGTTCACCCGGTCGAACTCCTCGATGGCGCCGATATTGGGCGTCCCCAGAGCGGAGATGTCCCGCTTCAGCTCTCCGATGCGGCGGTTGGCCTTGGAGATGGACTCCAGCTCCAGGCGCTGGGCCTGGGCGGCGGAGTGGCTCAGCTCGTAGTGCTCCCACAGCCGGTCCAGGATCTGCTTTTCCTCCATGGCGGCGGCGGTCTTCTTCTGCTCCAGATGAGAGACCATCCGCTCCATGTCCAGCAAGGTCTCGTTCATCTCCTGGCCCGCCTTGTTCCTGGCGGTGCGCTCCGCCTCCAATGTCAGCTTCTCCTGATTCAGCGCCGTCAGCCGGTCCCGGAAGGCCTGGGACTGGGCGTGCAGGGCCTCCAGTGTCTGACGGTGGGTCCGGATCTGCGCCTGGGCCTCGTCGATGTTCCGCTGATAGGCCTCCGCCTGCCGTTCCTTCTCCGACTTGTCGCCGGTGAGCTGGCGGCGCAGGGTCTCCAGATCCTCCAGGCTCCGGGCAGTGGCGTCCTTCTCCGCCGTCAGGGCCGCCAGGGTAGTTTTCTTCTCCGTGACGGTCTCCGACAGCCGGTTGGACTGCTCCAGCAGCTCCGTCTGACCCGACAGCCGCTCCTCCGCCTGACGGCGGCAGTCTGCCGCCGCGGCCTCCTGAGCGGCCACGGTATCCGCCGCGGCTTTCAGACGGGCCTCGTTGTCCTTCAGGCGGCCATCCAGTGCGGACAGCTCCCCGGACAGGTTCTCCAGACTGTTCTCCAGATTCTCAATGAGAATGGCGTAGTGATTTTTCAGGCCCTCCAGACGCAGGACCTCGTCCTCCGCCTGACGGCGCTGGCCCTCCGCTGTCTCCAGTTCGTACTGAGCGGCGGACAGCTCCCGATTCACGTCCTCCTCCTGCCGGACGGCGTCGTCCAGCGTCTCATGGAGCTTTCCCGACCGGGACCGGAGCTTTTCCAGCTCCGCCGCCCGGCTGAGGACGCCGGCGTTTCGGTTGACGCTGCCGCCGGTCATGGAACCGCCCCGGTTGATGACCTGGCCGTCCAGCGTGACGATGCGGAACCGGTTCTGATACTTCCGGGCCATAGCGATGCCGCAGTCCAGGTCCTCGGCCACCACCGTCCGGCCCAGCAGATTTTCAAAGATATTCCGGTATTTCGGATCGAACCGCACAAGACGGGAGGCGATGCCCACGTAGCCGGTCTCGTTCTCCAGCCCGGCCTGCCGCAGCTCATCGCCCCGGATGGCGGTGAGAGGCAGGAAGGTGGCACGTCCTCCGTCCCGCTGCTTCAGGAAGTTGATGGCCGCCTTGGCGTCCTCCTCCCGGTCCACCACGATGTTCTGCAACCCGGCGCCCAACGCGATCTCGATGGCCACGGAGTACTGCTGCTCCGTCTTCATCAGATTGGCCACCGGACCGTGGATGCCCCGGAGGGTGTTCCGGGCCTGCATCACCTGCTTCACGGCCTTGGAATAGCCCTCGTAGTCCTTCTCCATCTCCGTCAGCAGACGGATGCGGTTGTCCATGGCGCCCGCGTCCATGGTAAGCTGCATTTTCCGCTGGGCCGCCGCGGCGGCCTTCTTCTTCCGCTCCTCCATCCGGAGGGCATGGCCCGCGATGATGTTGGCCGCGGCCTGGGCCTCCTCCTGGGCGTCCTCCAGGGCGCGGCGGTTGGCCTTGGCCTCTCTCCGTGCGGTCTCCAGTTGCTCCTCTCCGGCGGACTGCTCCGCCAGGACAGTCTCCCGCCGCTGCGTCAGCTGGCCGTTCTCCGCCGTGACGGCGGACTGCTCCGCCCGGGCGTCAGCGGCCGCCGCGGTGGCGATGGCCTCCTTGCCCCGCAGGGCCTCCGCCTCGGACTGCCGGTCTCCCGCCTGAGCCGACGCCTGCCGCGCCTGCTCCAGCAGGGCGTTCAGTTCTCCCTCCAGCGTCTCCAGCTCTCCGTCGATCTCCGCCACACGGGCGGACTGTTCTTCAATTTGCCTTTGCAGGCCCCCGGCGCGGCTGTCCCGCTCCGCCAGCTCCCGCTGCGCCAGTTCGATGTTCTCTTGATTGTGGGCAATGGTGGTCTCCAGCACGGCGATGGCGGACTCCTCCTCGGCGGCCTTTCCGTCCGTCTCTCCCGCCTGGGCGCGGACGGTCTCCGCCTCCATGTCCTTCTGGCGCATCTTCTCGCTGTACTGCTCGCCCTCGGCGTAGAGGGCGTCCAGTTTCGCCTGGGCCTCGTCCCGCCGGGCCTCCGCTGCCCGGAAATCCAATTCCAGCTTCCGGGCATTGGCCTTCAGCTCGTCCAGATTCGTCAGCCACACCGAGATCTCCAGCAGACGCAACTCGTCCCGGAGGATCAGGTACTTTTTCGCCTTCTCCGCCTGGTCCCGGAGGGGCTCCACCTGGAGCTCCAGCTCCGCAATCTTGTCGTTGATGCGGGTCAGATTCTCGTCCGTGCGCTCCAGCTTCCGTTCCGTCTCCTCTTTCCGGTGGCGGTACTTGGAGATGCCGGCTGCCTCCTCGAAGATCTCCCGGCGGTCGCCGCTCTTGGTGGACAGGATCTCATCGATCCTGCCCTGGCCGATGAGGGAGTACCCCTCCTTGCCCATTCCGGTATCCAGAAACAGCTCCGTCACGTCCCGCAAGCGGACGGACTGGCGGTTGATGTAATACTCGCTGTCACCGCTGCGGTAATACCGCCGGGTGACGGCCACCTCGGACTCCTCCATGGTGGGGAACACGCGCCCCGTATTGTCGATGACCAGCGTCACCTGGGCGAAGCGCATCTGTCCCCGCCGGGCGGTGCCGCCGAAGATGACGTCCTCCATCTTGGCTCCCCGGAGGCTCTTGGTGCTCTGCTCGCCCATGACCCAGCGGATGGCGTCGGAGATGTTGGACTTGCCGGAGCCGTTGGGCCCCACGATGGCGGTGATGTCCTCCCCGAAGTTCAGGACCGTTTTGTCAGGGAATGACTTGAATCCCTCAATTTCCAATGCTTTTAAATACACAGCGTCTACCTCTCTCAGCAAAAATGGTATGAGAGCGCATTATAACTAAATAATGATAGCAGAAAATCCGCCCCATTTCAAGGAAAACCATGGTCCTGCCCGTTAAAAGTTTGACGGCGCCGGACGTCCCGGAACGGTCTTTCCGCTTTCAGGGGACCCGACAGGCGGTCAGGACCGCTCAAACCCCGATTTTTTCCTGATTTTCAGCTGATTTTTTGGAAAAAACTCTTGCAACGCAAGGGCTCTTGTGCTATTATATTTCAGCATTCCGCATGGCCGCGGACTTGCCGCCTGTGTCCGGCTGGGAAATTCTCCCTCCGGGTTAGCGGGATGGATGATGCGGCCAGAGGTAAAAACTAAAATGAAAAGAGGAAACTAACAATGGCAAATTCTAGCGTCGTATCCATGAAGGCCCTGCTGGAGGCAGGCGTCCACTTCGGTCACCAGACCCGCCGGTGGAACCCCAAGATGGCTCCCTATATCTACACCGAGCGCAACGGCATCTATATCGTGGACCTGCAGAAGACCGTCCGCAAGCTGGAGGAGGCTTACAACTTCGTCCGTGAGCTGTCTGCCAGCGGCCAGTCCCTGCTGTTCGTGGGCACCAAGAAGCAGGCTCAGGAGGCTATCCGCGAGGAGGCCACCCGCTGTGGTCAGTACTATGTCAACGCCCGCTGGCTGGGCGGCATGATGACCAACTTCAAGACCATGCGCACCCGCGTGGACCGTCTGCATCAGCTGAAGACCATGCAGGAGGACGGCACCTTCGACATGCTGCCCAAGAAGGAAGTCATGAAGCACCTGGGCGAGATCGCCAAGCTGGAAAAGTACCTGGGCGGCGTTGAGAACATGAAGACCCTGCCCGGTGCCCTGTTCATCGTGGACACCCGCAAGGAGCGCAACGCCATCGCCGAGGCTCACAAGCTGGGCATCCCCGTGGTGGCCATCGCCGACACCAACTGCGATCCCGACGAGATCGACTACGTCATCCCCGGCAACGACGACGCCATCCGCGCTATCAAGCTGATCTCCTCCATCATGGCCAACGCCGTTCTGGAGGGCAAGCAGGGCGAGCAGATGGAAGAGGCCGCCGCGGAGAAGACCGAGGAGGCCGCGGAGTAATCCGTCCCCTTTTGTGACACGCTAAGCGCGACGCGCGCTCATACTGATATATGGAGGAATTGTAAAATGGCTTTTACTGCTGCAGATGTTAAGAACCTGCGCGAAATGACCGGCGCCGGCATGATGGACTGCAAGAAGGCTCTGACCGCCGCCGAGGGCAACATCGACAAGGCTGTGGAGTGGCTGCGCGAGAAGGGCATCGCCGCTTCCGCCAAGAAGGCCTCCCGCATCGCCGCCGAGGGCATGGCTTATGCCGGCGTCATCGACGGCATCGGCGTGGTGGTCGAGGTCAACGCCGAGACCGACTTCGTGGGCAAGAACGAGAAGTTCGTGGAGTTCGTCAAGGGCGTGGCCGCTACCGTCGCCAAGGAGAACCCCGCTGATCTGGACGCTCTGATGGAGTGCAAGTACGATGGTACCGACCTGACCGTCACCCAGCAGCAGCAGGAGATGGTCCTGGTCATCGGCGAGAACATCAAGGTCCGCCGCTTCGCCCGTTTCGCCGATGGCGTCTCTGTTCCCTATATCCACGCCGGCGGCAAGATCGGCGTGCTGGTGAATCTGGAGGTCACCGGCGGCATCGACGCCACCGAGATCGGCAAGGACGTCGCCATGCAGATTGCCGCTCTGAATCCCCGTTTCTGGGATAAGTCCCAGGTCACCCAGGACGTCCTGGACGAGGAGAAGAAGATCATGATGGTCCAGATGGCCAACGATCCCAAGATGGCCAACAAGCCCGAGCAGGTCCGTGAGAAGATCGTTCTGGGCAAGCTGAACAAGTTCTACGCTGAGAACTGCCTGCTGCAGCAGGAGTTCGTCAAGGACAACTCCATGAGCGTGGAGAAGTATATCGCCGCCGCTGCCAAGGCTCTGGGCGGCACCGTCACCTTCAAGGACGCCGTGCGTTTCGAGAAGGGCGAGGGCATTGAGAAGAAGCAGGAGAACTTCGCCGAGGAGATCGCCTCCATGGTGAAGGGCTGATTCCCGACAATCAGGCAGATCGAACGGGCGGACGCAGCTGCCTCCGCCCGTTTCTGATCCCTTTGACCCGCGCTTTGCTTTTCCGGGAAAAGCGCCCCCGCCGCATCTGCGGCGGGGGCGCTGTCGTTACGCTCTGCTGTTCCTTAGATGTTCTGATACCGCTGGAGCATCACCACGGCCTGGGCGCGGGTGACGCCGCCTCTGGGGTCCAGGGAGCCGTCGGTCTTGCCGGAGATGACGCCGTTCATAGTCAGCCAGCACAGGGGCTCGTAGGCGAAGCCGCTGACCTGCTGGGCGTCCGTGTAGTCCAGCGGGAAGGCCCAGGTGCCGATGAAGCCCCGGCCCTCGCCCTGGGCGTACCGGTACAGGATGGCCGCAAACTGCTCACGGGTGACGGGATCGCCCACACCGAAGGCGCCGTTCTCATAGCCCTGCACCACGCCGCAGGAGGCCGCCCAGCGGACTGCCTCGGCGCAGTAGGTGTCCTCCGCCACATCGGAGAACTGCATGGCGTAGTTCACCACAGGGCTGCCTGCCAGCCGCCACAGGACCGTCACCGCCTGGCCTCGGGTCAGGGTGCCGTCCGGGGTAAAGGCGGCGGCGGAGGTGCCGGAGACGATGCCGTTCTCATAGGCGAATTTCACCGCGTCATAGCACCAGCTGTCGGCCGTCACGTCGGAGAAGGGCAGGTCGGAGTCCCCCTCCCCGGCGGCGGATATGCCGCTGAAGAAGTTGGCGCCATCCGTCACGGCGAACAGCTTGGTGCGGGTGCCGCTCTGCTGCGCTCCGCCGAAGCCGTCGGGACGGAAGCCGCCCTCATGGGCGCCGTCCGGCGGCAGCATGCCCTCCGGACGCTGTCCGTCAGGCGCGCCGCCCTGGGGAGGCTCCGGCATGTCCTCGGGCCGCTGTCCGCCCTCGGGACGCTGGAACTGGGACGGATCAAAGCCCTCGGGCGGTTCCATATCCGGCTTGCCCATGCCGCCGCGGCCGCCCATGCCCTGGCCGGCAACGCCCGCCAACTGGGTGTCTCCCTGCCAGAGGGTGTAGGTCCCGGCGGTCAGTTCCGGGGAGGCGTACACCAGATAGGTGAAGTCATTGGCCGGCGCGAAGTCCGCCACGGTCTCCCCCGCCGCGTTTTTCAGGGCGTACTCCGTGCCGCCGGACTGGCGCTGGGCAAAGGAGAACACGGCATAGGCGGCGTCTCCCTCCACGCGGTCGTACATATTTCCGCTGGCGACGACGGTGCCGCCGTTGACGTAGGTGCCCATGTCAGAATCGATGCCGGCGTCCATGTTGGAGCCGCAGGCGGCGGCGATGACGGTGCCGCCGTTGATGACCAGCCAGCCGTTGGAGTCGATGCCGTCGCCCTCCCCCATCTCGCCGGTGACGGTGATGGTGACCGCGCCGCCGTTGATGGTGGTGACGGAGATGCCGTCCTCATTGGTGTTGATGCCGTCGTTACCGGAGCGGATGTTGATCTTGCCGCCGTTGATGGTCAGGTGCAGCTCCGCGTCCAGGCCCTCGTTTTCCGCGTTGATGTTCAGCACACCGGTGCCCTTCTCCCCGCCGTCCACGTTCATGGACATCTTGGAGTAGAACGCGCCGTCGTACTTGTGGAGTTTTTTGTTGTCCACCACTTCGGTACCGTCCTCGCTGAGGGTGTAAGACTTGTAGATCCGGGCAACATAAGAGCCGGTGATGTTGTTGACGGTGCCGTCGGCAATGATGACGTTGGCGCCCGCCGCGGAGGTATCCACGTCCCTGGACGCCTGGTCCTCGTCGGTGGAGCCGCACTCATAGACGTTGTAGAAGATGACCGCCGGGGCCACGGTGCAGGTGACGTCCACGCCGTTGAGGATCAGCGTTACCACGGCGTCCGGATCGTCCTCCGCGTCCTTCCCCAGGTCCACGGCGATTTGTCCGGCGGACAGACTGCCGCTGAGGGAGTAGGTGCCGGGCTGGGTAATATGGACCACGGTGTGGGCCGCCGCCTCGGCGGCGTCGTGCTCGTCGGCCGCCGTTCCCTCGCCGTAGGTGAAGTCCTTGCCGGACTCGTAGTACACGATGTCATGGGCGGTGTAGACGGCGGCGGTCTCGTCGGTGGAGGCCGTCTTCCCGTCCACGGTGATTTTGCTGTCGGACAGGCGGATGGCCGTCGCCTTCTCCGTGTCCGCCGCAAGGGCGGAGAGGCTCAGGCAGGATGCCGCCAGGGCCAGCGACAGCATCGCAGAGAGCAGTTTTTTCATAAGCTGATTCCCTCTTTCCCAGTTTGATTTAAGGTTACTATAAAAAAGGAAGCTGAAAATTCCCTGAAAGCCGGAGCAACTTTTGAAAAAGTTTGACGCCCGCCGGAAAGGGGCGTATCATCAGAGCCAGAAACCAATTTGACGGAGGACCGCTATGGACTATCAGAAGATCAAAAATTTCCGGAATGACCGCTCTCCCTTCGCCCACCGTATGGGCATTGTGGTGGAGCAGGTGGGGCCCGGCTACGCCCGGACGGTAAAGACCATCACGGAGGAGGACCTGAACCCCCTGGGACGCGCCCACGGCGCGGTGCTGTTCGCCGTAGCGGACACCGCCTGTGGCTCTGCCGCCGCCTCCTACGGCTTCCAGTCTGTCACCCTCAACGCCTCCTACAACTTCCTGCGGGGGGCCGCGGTGGGGGACGTCATCACCGCCGAAGCCAGGGAGGTCAAGCACGGCGCCACCATCAGCGTCTACGACACCCTGCTGTCCGATCAGTCCGGCAAGCCCGTGGGCAGCGCCACCATGACCTTCTATACCCTGGACAAGCCGCTGGACCTGTGACGGAGCGGCATAACCGCAGTTTCATTTGATGCAAAGGCCCCGGAGGGACATTCCCTCCGGGGCCTCAGGCTGTCGAAAAAGTCCGATGGACTTTTTCGACAGCCTTCACAATGCCTCGCTTTTCTGCCCGCGCAGCGGGCCGAAAAGCTGCCGCTGCGCGGCGCAAACGCCTGCTGACACAGGCTTTTTGCAGGCATTCAATC
>JALFSO010000052.1 GCA_022778785.1 Dysosmobacter sp.
ACAATATTGTCCGAAATGTACAAATTACCGGCCTTTCCGGGGATGCCCTCACCGGCGTCCTTCTGGAGGACGGAGAGGAGGACGCAACATGAGAAGCCATTTTTTCGCCTATATCTCCCGGATGCGGTTCATCCAGCGCTGGGCGCTGATGCGGAACACGGCGCCGGAGAACGTCCAGGAGCACAGCCATCAGGCGGCGGTGCTGGCCCACGCCCTGGCGGTGATCCGCAACGAGAAGTTCGGCGGCCATGTGGACCCGGGCCGGGTGGCGGTGGCGGCGCTGTACCACGACGCGTCGGAGATCCTCACCGGCGACATGCCCACGCCGGTGAAGTACGGCAACCCCGCCATCCGGGACGCCTACAAGCAGGTGGAGGCGGTGGCCAACGAGCGGCTGGTGTCCATGCTGCCGGAGGAGCTGCAAGATACCTACCGGGACGCCCTGAACGAGTACGATGACGAGACCCGGACGCTGGTGAAGGCGGCGGACAAGCTGTCGGCCTACATCAAGTGCGTGGAGGAGGTCAAGGCGGGCAACGGCGAGTTCCGGGAGGCGGCGGCCCAGACGAGGCGGGCGCTGGAGGCGTACGATCTGCCGGAGGTGGGGTACTTCCTGGACACCTTTATGGACAGCTTTGCACTGACGCTGGACGAGCTAAAATAGCTTCGCCCGAATGCAAGCATTCGGGCGAGAAGCCTTCGGCAAAGTGCAAGCACTTTGCCGAAGGGGGATTGCCGGGAACCTCCGCGCTCGTCAGGGCAAGCTGCGCTCCATTCAGAAGGCCCTGCGTGAGAGGGCCTTTTGAACGCCGCTCCGCTGCCCTTCCTCTCCCCACCGCAACCACTTCGTTGGGTTGCGGCGGGGGACCCCGAAAGGCGTCGCCCTCTGGGCGGCGGAGGGTGCTTCGACACTCCGGGGACCTAAGAGGTATTTTTCCGACGCCGCAGCGTAAAGAAAACATGCCGGCGGCATGTTTTTAGCGTAGGCCGCAGCGGCTATGCCGCGAGGAGAGGCACTAGGTGCCGCCGGAAAAAAATGATTCCTTCCGTTTCGCCGCCTCCGGGCGGCGAAACCAAAGGGGGCTGGAGCCCCCTTTGGATGCCCCTGGACGCCTGCGCTTCGCTGGGCGTGTGGACGGGGGATGCGGGGGGGTGACGACGCCCCCGGGCGGCGGGGACGCGGAAAGGCCGGAACAGTCCTCCGGACCGCCGTCCCCACCCAAATTCCTAATTCCTAATTCCTCATTCCTAATTTCGACAGAAAAGAGCATCCCCCACAATCGGACGGGGGATGCTCTTTTTCTGTCGGGACAGCGGCTTATACTAGAATCCATTAAAAATAAGACATTTGTCTTATTTTTATAGCGCCAACGGCGCGTTGGATTCTTATGAGACGCGCCGACGCGCGAAGCGCGGCGGCTCCCATTAAAATATCTATTTTAATGGGAGAATAGTATTACTTCCGCTTGCCGCACACGGCGCTGATGACGAAGGGGATGAACACGGAGATGAAGGCGGCGTAGCCCAGGTAGGCGTAGCCCTTCTTCACCACGGCCATCAGACCGAACTGGGCGATGGAGAAGGCGATGGCGGTGAACAGCAGGGAGAAGATGACGTTCCGGGTCATGTGGCCGGAGGCACGCTTGGCGGGATCGTCCATGCGGCGCTCGATGGCGTTGACGCAGCGGGTGACGATGCCGGAGATCATGTTCACGCCGGTGGACACGGCGCCCAGGATGATGAGAATGGAGATGATGGGAGTCAGGATACCGGCGCCCACGCCGTTCTGCACCAGCACCAGCATGGGGACGGAGGCGGTGGCCAGATCGCCGACGAAGGCCACGGCCAGCAGGCCCACGATGCTCAGCAGCATGGCGAAGGTGTTGACGATGAAGATGTACACGGCGGCCCGGTTCACCTGCTTCTCACTGGTCAGGGGCTCCATGTGCTGGTACATGACGGACACGGAGGGCAGCTGGAACAGGAAGTACAGGAAGGCGCTCCACAGGGCGGGGCCGAAGCTGCCGGTCTCGCCGGAGGAGGCGCACATCTCACCGGCGGACATCCGGGAGACGGAGGCGGCGATCTTGCCGCTTTGGGCGATGATGTTGGGCACCAGCACCACCACCAGGCCCACGATGATCAGCACGGACAGGGTGGAGGCCACTTTGCGGACCATGTTGGTGCCGTACAGCACGATCAGGAAGATGAACACGCCCACCAGCAGGGTGCACAGCCAATAGGGGATGCGGAACAGGGTGTTGATGGTGGAGCCGCCGGTGGCGAAGGCCGCGGCGGAGGCGGTGCCGATCATGATGAGGTAGGTGATCTCAAACAGGTTGGAGAACACCGGGCGGTACTTGCCGTAGAAGTGGTCGGAGAAGGCCCGGTAGTCGTACAGCTTGTTGCGGTAGGCGTAGCGCATGCCGTACCAGAAGAACAGGGCGTACAGGAACTGGGTGAAGATGGGCAGCGCCAGGCACCACACGCCGTAGTTGATGAAGTAGGAGTAGATCTGGGCGCCGGAGGCGAAGCCGCCGCCGAACTGGGTGGTGAAGGCCACGAAGGCCACGCCGACGGCCAGAGGCATCCGGCTCTTGTCGACCAGCAGGGATTTCTTTTCACTCATGATATTTCTCTCTCTCCTTTTTTGGTTTGCGCGGCGCCGCCCACACACAGGCGGGGCCGCCGGGATCAGAACCGGCCGCTGCCGGGAGATCAACGGTTGAACTCAATGACCTTGCCGGGATTCAGCACCAGATTGGGGTCGAAGGCCAGCTTGATGGACTTGAACAGATCGATCATGCGGCTGCCCAGGAAGTCTTCCAGGAAGTCGATGCGGCCGTTGCCGATGCCGTGCTCGCCGGACAGCTGGCCCCCCAGCTCCTTGGACAGGGCGTACAGCTCCGTGAGACAGGCGTGGGTGGCGGACTTCCACTCCTCGTCGGTCATGCCCGGATCCCGCAGCAGCTCCGTGTGGATGTTGCCGTCGCCGGCGTGGCCGCAGGGCTCCACCCGGACGCCGTGGGACAGGCCGATGCGCTTGGCCTCCTTCACGTACCGGGCGATCTCGCTGCGGGGCACCACCACGTCGCACTCCTCCTGGGCCACGGAGTCGCCCTTCATGCCCTCCAGAATGCCGCCGCGGACGCCCCAGACGGACCCGCTGCGCTCCGGCGTGTCGGCGATGAAGCAGTCGATGGCACCGGCGGCCAATGCCGCCTCGCAGGCGGCGGCGCAGGCGCCGTCCAGCTCCTCACGGCTGGAGGCGTCGTACATGACGATCAGCACCGCGCCGCCCTCCTGTACCGGGAAGGGCTTGTTCAGCGCCCGCTTCACGATGTCCAGCAGCTCTCGCTCCAGGAATTCGATGGCGGTGGGGGTGAAGGGCAGGTCCAGCACTTTCGGCACCATGTCGGCGCAGTCCTCCAGGGTGGGGAAGGGGAGAACCAGCGTGCAGGAGCACTTGGGGGCGGGCAGCAGCTTCAGCGTCACCTGGGTCAGGATGCACAGCGTGCCCTCGGAGCCGATGACCAGGTCCTTCACGTCGTAGCCGGTGGTGTTCTTCACCACGTTGGAGGAGAAGTGGACGATGGAGCCGTCGGGCAGCACCGCCTCCATGCACCGGACGAAGTCCCGGGTCAGGCCGTAGCGCACGGCCTTCATGCCGCCGGCGTTGGTGATGACGTTGCCGCCGATGGTGGCGGTCTTCTCGCCGGGGTCCGGGGGATAGAACAGCCCCTCCGCCGCGGCGGCGGCCTGGACGTCCAGCAGCAGGGCACCGGGCTCGCAGGTGATGGTCTGGTTCTTCCGGTCCACGGGGAAGATGCGGTTCATCCGCATGATGGACAGCATGATGCCGCCGTATTTGCAGGTGGAGCCTCCGGCCAAGCCGGTGCCCGCGCCCCGGACCACCACGGGGATGTTGTGGTCGTTGCCGTACTTCATGACGGCGGAGACCTCCTGGGTATTGACGGCCTCCACGTACAGGTCCGGCGGATAGACGCCGTACTCCGGCATCTCGTCGTGATGGTACTCCGGCAGGATCTCCGCGCCCACCTTCACGCGCTCCGGCGCGGTGACGGAGCGGATGTAGTCGATGCCCGCCTGATCGAGCTTGTTATAGGGATACGGCATTTACTCCCCCTCCTTTTCCGCGGCGGACAGCCGCTCCAGCAGCGCCGGGACGACGGTAAACAGGTCGTCCACGATGCAGTAGCTGGCGATGTTGAAGATCAGGGCCTCCGGGTCCGTGTTGATGGCCACGATGCAGTCGCTGCCGTTCATACCGGCGGCGAACTGGATGGCGCCGGAGACGCCGCAGGTGATGATGAGCTTGGGCCGCACCGTCCGGCCGGACAGGCCGATCTGATGGGACGGGTCGCCCAGGCCGCTCTCCGCCATGGGGCGGGTGAAGCACAGCTGGCCGCCCAGCGCCTCCGCCAGACGGCGGCACAGGGCCACGCCCTCCTCGTTCTTGGCGCCCCGTCCGGCCACCACCAGGATGTCCTCCTCCTCGATGGACTTCTCCCGTACCAGCTGGCGCAGCTCCAGCACCTCAATGCCGGAGCGGGCCATGGCGTCGGTGACGGGCATGCGGGTGACTTTGCCGGTGGGATCGGGCACCTTCGCCGCCCGGTCCATGACCCGGTAGCGGACGGTGGCGAACTGGGGCCGTGCGTCGGTGATCAGGATCTGGGCCATGACGTTGCCGCCGAAGGCGGGCCGGATCTGGACCAGATCGGTGCTGGGCCGCATGTCCAGCTTGGTGCAGTCGGCGGTGAGGCCGGTATGGAACCGGACGGACAGCCGGGGGGCCAGGGACCGGCCCAGGGCCGTGGCGCCGATGAGCACCACGGAGGGGCGCAGCTGGGAGATGCAGTCCGCCATGGCGTCGGCGTAGCAGTCGGCCTTGAAGCCGGTGAAGCCGGGATGCTCATAGACGAACACCTCTTTCACGCCGTAGGGCAGCAGCTTCTCTGCGTTTGCCGCGGTGCCCTCGCCGCCCACCAGGACGGCGTACACGTCGTAGCCCACTTTGGCCGCCAGACGCCGGGCCTCGCCGATGAGCTCGAAGGTGACGGGATGCAGCGCCCCGGCCTCCTGCTCGGCGTAGACCAGGATGCCCTTCCACTGGTCCTTCACCGCGCCGTCCCGGCTGGGGGTCTGCTCGAAGGTGATGGCCCG
The DNA here is from genome assembly GCA_022778785.1 of Dysosmobacter sp. Taxonomy (GTDB): domain Bacteria; phylum Bacillota; class Clostridia; order Oscillospirales; family Oscillospiraceae; genus Oscillibacter. Next base: position 5,188 of record JALFSO010000052.1, read on the forward strand.
GTGGGGGCAGGTCTTGACGCACACGCCGCACATGCGGCACTTCTCATTGATGCTCATGCCCTCCGCCCCGATGGACAGGGCGCCGAAGGGGCACTTCTCCACGCACTGCTGGCACAGGTCGCAGGCGGCGGAATTGAACCGGATGGATGTCATGCCCGCACCTCCGTTTCCAGCAGCTTCTTCTCACGCAGGATGGCCACCAGGGCGTCGGCCTCCTGCTCCGGTCCGCCCTCCAGATGGACGTTCTTCGCCTTGGCGGCGGGGGGGAACATCTTCTCCACCCGGGTGGGGGAGCCCACCAGACCGCACAGGGACAGGTTCCGCTCCGGCAGCTCGTCGAAGCCCACGATGCGGATGGGACGGTCCGCCGTCTCCCGCTTCAGCCGGTAGGACGGCAGCCGGGGCACCACGCTGTTCAGCTCCACCGTCAGCAGACAGGGCCAGTTCAGCCGGGACCGCTGCTCCACCGACGCCAGATTCTGCACCACCTCGATGCCGGTCTCGTCGGCGGAAGTGATCTCGCTGACCCAGGCGGCGTGGGGGATGCCCAGATGCTCCGCCAGGGCCGGGCCGATCTGGGCGGTGTCGCCGTCGGTGGTCTGGCGGCCGCAGAGGATCAGGTCCGCGCCGCCCAGCAGCCGCACGCCCTGGGACAGGGTGTAGGACGTGGCCAGCACGTCGGACCCGGCGAACTTCCGGTCGGAGAGGATCACGGCGTCGTCGGCGCCCATCATGTAGGCGTCCCGCATCATGGACTCCGCCTGGGCGGGGCCCATGGTCAGCACCGTCACGGTGCCTCCCAACTGTTCCCGGAGGCGCAGAGCCGTCTCCAGGGCGCTGAGGTCGTATGGATTCGTCCTGGTGTCCGTGCCAAGACGCTTCAGGGAGCCGGTCTCAGGGTCCACTTCCACCTGGGAGGTGGCCGGGACCTGCTTCATACAGACCAGTATTTTCATCTGTATCCATCAGCCTTTCTCTTGTTCTCTCATTCAGATACGCTCTTTAAAGTGTTAAACTTTAAAACGATAAAATATTAGCACAGATCGGTCAGATTGTCCAGCGTTTTACATGGAAAATTTGTGTAGTTTCCCCTGGAGTCACAACCGTTTCCCGGAGAAATACAAAGCAAACCGCCCATGATTTCCAATCATGGGCGGCCGGGAAAATATGCAGTTCCCTCCGGCCAGCGGCTTCACATCAGCGGCGCGATGGCCTTCAGCACGGGCCCCGCCAGACGGCGGAGCAGCGGCTCCTGCCGCAGGGTCTGGAGGGAGGCCCGGCGGCACCGGGCCAGGGTGGCCTGGAAGTCCGCCTCGATGTCCGGGACGCAGGGGACGCCGCAGAGGTAGGCGGCGCACTCGAAGTGGTGGTACAGGCTGCGGTAGTCCAGATTGATGGTGCCCACCACCGCCTCGTGATCGTCGCAGACGAAGACCTTGGCGTGGACGAAGCCGGGGGTGTACTCGTAGATCTTCACGCCGGATTCCAGCAGGGAGGGATAGTGGGTCTTGGCCAGGGCGTAGGGGGCGGCCTTGTCGGGGATGCCCGGCAGGATCAGCGTCACGTCCACGCCCCGCTCCGCCGCGAATTTCAGGGCCGTCTCCATCTCCCCGTCCAGGATCAGATAGGGGGTCATGATGTGGACGTACCGCTGCGCCCGGTTCAGGAGGTCCATGTAGACCCGCTCCCCCACCTTGTCCCGGTCCAGGGGACAGTCGCCGTAGGGGATGACGAAGCCCGCCGGTTCCGCCGGGCCACCGGCGGGGCAGGAGAGGAACCGGTCGAACTCCGGCTGCTTCTCCCCGATGCTCCACATCTGCAAGAACATGAGGGTGAAGCTGGGGACGGCGTCGCCCTTCAGCATGACGGCGGTGTCCTTCCAGTGGCCGAACCGCTCCCGGCGGTTGATGTACTCGTCCGCCAGATTGACGCCGCCGGTGAAGGCGGTATGGCCGTCGATGACGAGAATTTTCCGGTGATCCCGGTAGTTGTAGTGGGTGGAGAGGAAGGGCGTCAGGGGAGAGAAGGTCTTGCACCGGATGCCCAGCGCCCGCAGACGCTCCGGATAGTCGTGGGGCAGGGTGGAGAACTCGCAGGTGCCGTCGTACATCACCCGGACGTCCACGCCGGCTTTGGCCTTCCGGGCCAGGATCTCCAGCACCCGGCCCCACATGACGCCCTCGTCCACGATGAAGTACTCCAGGAAGATGAACCGCTCCGCCTGCTCCAGCTGCCGCAGCAGCTCCTCCCACTTGGCCTCGCCGGAGGGGAAGTAGGTGACGCCGGTGTGTCCGCACACCGGATAGCCGCCGGTGCGGCGGAGATACCGGGCCAGAGCCGCCGGACCGGGGTCCGTCCGCTCCAGCCGCTCCAGCACCTCGCCGTCCTGGGGGAGCTTGTCCCGGGTCTGGTCCATCAGCTGGTTCAGCCGCTTTTTCAGGGCCCGGTGGCCCAGATCGCTCTGGGTGTACCAGAACAGCGTCGCCCCGAACACCGGCAGCAGCATGATGACGATGAGCCAGGTGATCTTGGCGGTGGGGTCCATGGGGCTATTCAGCAGGTACACCACCATGGCGGTCATGAAGATCACCGTGCCCCCCAAGATGTGGGGCAGGAAGCCCTCGAACCATCGGAAGGCGCAGACCAGCAGAAAGATGTGGAACGCCAGCAGCAGCAGGATCAGCCCCATGCGGCTGAAGATGGCGTGGATCACGCCCTTTTGCCCCTTTTCCAGCAGGGTCAGGCCCTTGCTCTGTTCATTGTCCATGGTACGCTCCTTCCTCCGGCGCGGGGAACTGCGCCCGCCTGTCACGGAAACTGCCTCTTTCCATGACAGTATAAACGATTTTCCGACAGAAATCAACCTGGGGCAGAACAGGCCAAAACCGGCTGCCAGACGGCAGCCGGTTTTGTGATTGCGTCCTTACTGAAGCTCCTCGGGGATCCACCACAGGCCGTCGTTGTTCTCGGCCATGTACTGCTTGAACTCGTCGGAGTGATAGGCGTCCACGATGGCCTTCGCCCAGTCGGCGTCCTTGTTCTCCTCCTTCACCACCACCTGCAACACCAGATGGTCCATGATGTCCTCGTTGGCCAGGGCGGTGGAGGCGTCGATACCGGCGTTGTACACCACGCTGCCGGTGATGGCCACGTAGTCGAAGTCCTGGATGGCGGCGGGGATGGTCAGGGACTTCATCTCGGTGAATTCAATGTTGTGGGGGTTCTCAATGATGTCGTCCTGGGTGACGGCGGTGGGCTCCGCGTCCGGGTCCAGGGTGATCCAGCCGATCTTCTGGAGCATCAGATAGCACCGGGCGGTGTTGGAGGCGTCGTTGGGCACGGCCACCTTGGCGCCGTCGGGGATCTCATCCAGCGTGGCGTGGTTCACGGAGTAGACGCCCGCCGGGACGGTGGGGATGGGGCAGATGGGCACCAGATCGCCGTCGTTGTTGGCGTTGAAGCTCTCGCAGTAGGCGGTGTGCTGCTCCACGTTCACGTCCACCTCGCCGCTGTTCAGCACCTGGTCGGCGATCAGCAGCTCGGAGGTGTCCACGCAGCGGAGGGTGTAGCCCTGCTTCTCCAGAATGGGCACGATGGCAGCCTCAAACAGCTCCGTGTAGGGGCCCTGGGACTTGCTGTAGACGATCTCCGTCTTCTTCCCGGCGGCGGAGGATGCGGAGGATGCGGAAGCGGACGCGGCGGACGCGGCGGGGGCGGCGGAGGAAGCGCCGGAGGAGCCGCAGGCGGCCAGGGACAGGCTCAGGGCCAGAGACAGTGCAAGCGCGATGATCTTTTTCATGGGAGTTGCCTTCTTTCTGAAATCATATGAATCAAAGAGATACAATCGGAATAATAGGAATTACGAGCAAAAGAGACAGACGGCGTCTCACCGGTGCTCCCGCAGCCTGCGGGACAGGGTGTTTCCGGCCAGCTGGAGCAGCTGCACCAGCACCACCAGAATGATTACGGTGAGGACCATCAGGGGGGTGTTCATCTTCTCATAGCCGTAGGTCAGGGCCAGATCGCCCACGCCGCCGCCGCCCACGTAGCCCGCCATGGCGGAGGCGCCCAGCAGGCCCACGGTGCCGGTGGTCAGGCCCAGGACGATGGAGCCCAGGGTTTCCGGAATGAGGAAATAGCGGATGATCTGGGGGGTGGTGGCGCCCATGGCCTGAGCGGCCTCCAGGATGCCGGGGCTGATCTCCAGCAGACTGTTCTCAATGAGCCGGGCCAGGTACGGGCTGATGTACACGATGAGGGGCACCAGGGCGGCGGTGCTGCCGATGGTGGTGCCCACGACGGCCCGGGTCAGGGGCATGATGGCCACCAGCAGGATGACAAAGGGGATGCTGCGGACGATGTTGATGTAGACGCTGACCACGGTGTACACCGCCCGGTTCTCCGCCAGACCGCCCTTCCGGCACAGCACCAGCGCCAGGGCCATGGCGGCCCCCAGAACGGTGCCGAACAGCAGGGACCAGCCCACCATGTACAGCGTCTGTCCGCCGTTCAGCAGCAGACGCTCCAGAGAGACCTTGAAGATTTTGGTTTGCAGCAATGCCTCCATCAGGAGATCACCACCCTTTCCCGCAGGACGCCGGCGCCGTCGATGGTCCGTTCCGCCCGGGCGATATCGTTATCAGAGCCGAAGAGCTGCAAAATGAACACGCACATGACGCTGTCCTGCATCTCCTGGACGGCGGCCCCCAGAATGTTGACCTCCACGCCCTCCGTCTTGCAGATCTCCGAGATGACGGGCTTCTTTACGCTGGAGCCGATGAATTTCAGCCGCTCGATCTGACAGGGCCGCTGTTCCTTCCGCACCAGATCCAGAATGCTCTCCGGGATCCGGTCGTTGATGACGGTGCGGACGAACCGGCGGGTGACCTCCGCCCGGGGCCGTCCAAACACCTCCAGCACGCTGCCCTGCTCCACCACCTGGCCGTTCTCCATGACGGCCACCTTGTTGCAGATCATCTGGATGACCTGCATCTGGTGGGTGATCAGCAGAATGGTGACGCCCATCTCCCGGTTCACCCGCTTCAGCAGGTGGAGGATGGACTCCGTGGTCTGGGGGTCCAGGGCGCTGGTAGCCTCGTCGCACAGGAGAATGGCCGGCTCCGTGGCCAGGGCCCGGGCGATGCCCACCCGCTGCTTCTGTCCGCCGGACAGCTGGCTGACGTAGGTGTCCCGCTTGTCCTCCAGCTCCACGAACCGCAGCACCTCCGTCACACGGCGGGCGATCCGCTCTTTCGGGACGCCCTCCAGCACCAGGGGGATGGCCACGTTCTGGAACACGGTCTTGCCCTCCAGCAGATTGAACTGCTGGAACACCATGCCGATCTTCCGGCGGAGCTGCCGCAGTCCGGACTTGGACAGCCCAGCCAGCGGCTGGCCGTCCACTGTCACGGCGCCGCTGTCCGGCTTCTCCAGCCGGTTCACCATGCGGAGGAGGGTGGACTTTCCCGCGCCGGAAAAGCCGATGATACCGTAGATGTCCCCCTTCTCCACATGGACGGACACGTCCTTCAGGGCGTCCACCGTGCCGCCGGGGCCGGTGAATCGCTTGCTGATATGCTCTAACCGGATCATTTCCCGTCCCTCTCTCTCAGCCACCACAGGGCGTAGCCTGCGTACAGGCCCGCCGCCAGGGGCAGGGCCGTCTCGTCCAGGTCGAAGTTCACGGTGTGCAGGCCGTTCTGGGTCCCGGGCCGGTCCGGGTTGGCGGTGCCCACGTGGGCGTAGCACCCGGGCACCAGCCGCTGGTACTCGGCGAAGTTGTCGCCCCCCAGGGAGAAGGGCTGGTCCGTGACGATGGTGAGGGTGTCGTCCAGCTCCCGGGCGGCCTGAGCGGCCTCCCGGCAGACCTGGGGGTCGTTGATGAGGGCGGAGGTGACGTCGGTCCAGATCACCCGCGCTTCCGCGCCGCTGAACCGGGCGGTCTGCTCCGCCACCTGGTCGATCCAGGCCCGCACCCGCGTCCGGGTCTCCTGGGAGATGGTGCGGGTGGTGCCCTCCAGCTCCGCCGACGCAGCCACGGCGTTGTAGGCGGTGCCCGCCGTCAGCTTGCCGATGCCCAGAACCACCGGCTCCACCGGGGAGATGCGCCGGGCCGCCAGTCCCTGCACCGCCACCACGATCTGGCTGGCGGCGTACAGGGCGTCGGCCCCCAGCTGGGGGGCGGACACGTGGGCGGACTTGCCCTGGACCACGATGCGGAAGTGATCCACCGCCGCGTTGTTCAGTCCCGGCGTGATGCTGACGGTGCCCACGGGATAGAGGGGCGTGCCGTGGAGGCCGAAGATGCGCTCCACGCCCTCCAGCGCCCCGGCGGCCAGAAAGTCCGGCGCGCCCTGGCCCGTCTCCTCGCCGGGCTGGAAGATCAGACGGACCTCGCCGCCGAAGCGGTGCCGGTTCCGGGCCAGCAGCCCCGCCGCGCCCAGGAGGGCGGCGGTGTGGGCGTCGTGGCCGCAGGCGTGCATGACGCCGTCGGTCTGGGAGCGGTACTCCACGTCGTTGGCCTCCTGAATGGGCAGGGCGTCGATGTCCGCCCGGAGGGCCACGGTGCCGCCGCCGGTTCCCGTGCCCCGCAGGACGCCCAGCACGCCGGTGGGGCCGATGCGGGTGTGGGGGATGTCCAGCCGGTCCAGCTCCCGCTCGATGACGGCGGCGGTGCGGGTCTCCTGCATGGCCAGCTCCGGGCAGCGGTGGAGCTCCCGGCGCAGGTCCGACAGATACGCCTGCTCAGACCGGGCCTGTTCCAGTAATGTACCCATGTTTCCTTCTTTCTCCGGAACCTGTCCGGTCACAAAACAGTTGATATGGTATGGCCGCGGGCCGTCCGGCGACATCGTCCCCGCCGGAAATTCTCCCGCAGCAGCGCTTTGAATAAGGCCTGCATGACGGTCCCTCCTGTCAGATGAAAGTGGATCGTCCCCGGCGAAGGCTCTCCGCGTTTTCGGAAAGCGGCGCAAAAAAACCGGGGGCGGCGCGCGCTCCCGGACAAGGGACATGGACCGTTGGCCGCGCGGTCAGGGCGCGGCGCGGCGGGAGACAGGCATGCGGACCCGCCCGGCCATATCCATTGCCCGGGAGCACAGCATTCGTCCACAGCGGAAATTGCTCCGCAGCAGGTCCTCCAGCAGCTTGCCCATGTCCGTATCTCCTCTCAATTACATATAAAATTAATATGTTTGATAGGTTTAAGATACCACAAACACCGATGATTGTCAATCGTGAAAATGCGGTTTGGCGTATTTTCACAGAAAACGGGGGAAAAGATGGCGGCACGGATGGAGATTCTGCCGGTGCGGCGCATAGGGAAACGTACAAAAAACAACCCATGGCAAGAAATTGCCATGGGTTGTTCTGTGTCGGATGAAAGAGCGAATTACTTCAGCTCGACCTTGGCGCCGACGTCCTCCAGCTGCTTCTTCAGAGCCTCGGCGTCGTCCTTGGAGATGCCCTCCTTCAGGGTCTTGGGAGCGCCCTCGACGGTAGCCTTGGCCTCGGCCAGGCCCTGGCCGGTGATCTCACGGACAGCCTTGATGACCTTGATCTTGGCGGCGGCGTCGAAGCCGGTCAGGACAACGTCGAACTCGGTCTTCTCAGCCTCGGCGGGAGCGGCAGCGCCAGCGGCGGGAGCGGCCATAGCGGCGGCAGAAACACCGAACTCCTCCTCCAGAGCGTGGACCAGGTCGTTCAGCTCCAGAACGGTCAGAGCCTTGATCTCCTCGATCATAGCAGTAACTTTCTCAGACATGATAAATAGCCTCCTAATAGTAAAATTTCAAAAAGTAGGTTCCGTCGGCAGATTATTCGGCGGCGGGGGCGGCCTCCTCGGCGGGGGCAGCATCTTCGGCGGGAGCGCCGTCCTTCTCGGCGATCTGCTTCAGGACGACGGCCAGGGCGGTGATGGGCGCCAGCATGGTACCCAGGACCTGAGCCTGCAGGACAGGCAGAGCAGGGATAGAGGCCAGAGCGTTGATGGTAGCCAGGTCAACGGCCTTGCCCTCCATGAAGCCGCCCTTGATCTCGAACTTGCCGTTGAGCTTCTTGGCATAGTCGGACATGACGCGGGCGGGAGCGACCACATCGCTGTCGCACAGGGCGAGAGAAGTGGTGCCGTTCAGCAGGTCGTCCAGATCGTTGAGACCGGTGTTGTTAAAGGCAAAGCGGAGCAGAGTGTTCTTGACGACGGCGTAGTCGATGCCGCTCTCACGGCAATCCTTACGCAGCGCGGTATCCTCCTCCACCGTGATGCCCTTGTAGTCCACGATCACGCCGGCCTGGGCCTTCTGGATCTTCTCGGTCAGCTGAGCCACGATGGCCTGCTTCTCGCTCAAGACTTTTGCGTTAGGCATTCTTGGTTTCACCTCCAGGAAATTTGTCGGTGCGTTCAAAAAAAAGGACCGCCCGAGTGTCCGGAAAGACACAGGGACGGATAGCAAATCAAAAAATGATTGCCGCCCTCGGCAGGACTTACGGGCGCAAGCCCACCTGCTGTCTTTGGAACGCATCCATTATTATATTCAAGTATCGGCCAAAAGTCAATACTTAAATAAAAAGTTTATCACGCATTTTTCAAAAAAACGGAACTAGTCCGTCCTCCTCCCGCACCCTCCGCTTTCCCGGGAAGGGGGTCCGGGGGAAACCTCCGGTTTCCCCCAAAGCTTCGCCCTGCGGGCGAAGCCAAGGAAAAGGGCCAGGAAAAACCTGCGGTTTTTCCGGTTGCTCTGCCCGCAGGGCAGAGCAAATTGCCGTAATCATTTTCGCCGCGGCGTGTACGTGGCGAAAATACCGATACCCCAGCCGCCGGGGGCGGCGACACCAGTGACCGACGTCACTGGTGAGGGGGAATCTAAAGGGGGGACAAAGTCCCCCCTTTAAGCAGCGGCCCGATTAGACGAGCTTCGCCGTATTCATCTTCACGCCGGGGCCCATGGTGGCGGCAGCCACGCAGGAGCGGATATACTGGCCCTTGGCGGAGGCGGGCTTCGCCTTGACGATGGCGCCCATCAGAGCGTTGTAGTTCTCGGTCAGCTTCTCGGGGCCGAAGGAGACCTTGCCGATGGGGCAGTGGATAATGTTGGTCTTGTCCAGACGGTACTCGATCTTACCGGCCTTGACCTCCTTGACGGCCTTGGCCACGTCGGGAGTGACGGTGCCGGCCTTGGGAGAGGGCATCAGGCCCTTGGGGCCCAGCAGCTTACCGAGACGGCCCACCACGCCCATCATGTCGGGGCTGGCGACCACCACGTCGAAGTCGAACCAGTTTTCCTTCTGGATCTTCTCCACCATATCCATATCGCCCACGTAATCAGCGCCGGCCTCACGGGCGGCGTCGGCCTTGTCGCCCTTGGCGAACACCAGGACGCGGACGGTCTTGCCGGTGCCGTGGGGCAGCACGATGGCGCCGCGGACCTGCTGATCGGCGTGACGGGAGTCAACGCCCAGCTTCACATGCAGCTCGACGGTCTCGTCGAACTTGGCGGTAGCGGTCTTGCAAACCAGCGCCAGACCCTCGGCAGCCTCATACTGCATGTTCCGGTCGATCTGCTTGGCGCTATCCTTATATTTCTTGCCTCTAAACAATGTTACTTCCTCCTCATAGTGGTTCTTCGGAATTGGATCCTCCCACTGTATGGAGCGGCGACTTCGCCGCTCGGCTGTTGGTTGTCAGGGCTCAGTCGCCGACGACGACGCCCATGCTGCGGCAGGTGCCGGCGATCATGCTCATGGCGGACTCCAGGTTGGCGGCGTTCAGGTCCTTCATCTTGATCTCAGCGATCTTCTGGATGGAGGCCTTGGAGATGGTGGCCACCTTGGTCTTGTTGGGCACGCCGGAGCCGGACTCGATGTTGCACTCCTTCTTGATGAGGACGGCGGCGGGGGGAGTCTTGGTGATGAAAGAGAAGGAGCGGTCGGAATAGACGGTGATGACCACGGGGATGATCATGCCCATGTCATTCTTGGTACGCTCGTTGAACTCCTTGGTGAACGCCGCGATGTTGACGCCGTGCTGGCCCAGAGCGGGGCCGACGGGGGGAGCGGGAGTCGCCTTGCCTGCGGGGATCTGCAGCTTTACATAGCCGGTAATTTTCTGTGCCACGGAGTAGCACCTCCTAAATCGTAAGAATGTGGTAGCGGTCCGGCGCTGCCGGGCCGTTTCTGGCGGGACCGGTCACGGTCCCTCCCACTGCTGCCGGACAAGTCCGGCGGGTCAATTACTGGAGCACCTCGACCTGGTCGAGCTCCAGCTCCACGGGGGTCTCCCGTCCGAACATGGAGACCATGACGGAGACGCGGTTCTTCTCCGGCTCGATCTCCTCCACCACGCCGGTGAAGGTGGACAGGGGTCCATCCGTGATCTTCACATGGTCGCCCACATGGTAGTTGACCACGATCTCGTGTTTTTCCATGCCCATGGCCAGGACCTCGTCCTCAGTCAGGGGGATGGGCTTGTTGGCGGAGCCCACGAAGCCGGTGACGCCGCGGACGTTCCGCACCAGATGCCAGGTGTCGTCGGTCATCACCATTTTGATGAGCACATAGCCGGGGAACACTTTCCGCTCCACCTCTTTGGTGGCGCCGGACTCCGTCACCTCGGTGACAGTCTCCATGGGGACTTCGATCCGCAGGATGACGTCGTGCATGCCCCGGCCGTTGACAAACTTCTCGATGCTGGTCTTGACGGCATTCTCATAGCCGGAATAGGTATGGATCACATACCACTTCGCATTGTCTGCCATATCCGGTCCTCTCAGCCGCCCAGGACACTGATGAGCATCTGGAAGAAGTTGACGACCACGGCGTCAAAGATCCAGATGCAGGCGCCGAGGATCAGGGAGCACAGCAGCACGGTGCCGGTGTTCTTGACGACGGTCTGCTTGTTGGGCCATACGACCTTCTTCAGTTCGCTTTTCATCTCGCGGAACCACTGTCCGCGGCTCTTTTTCTTCTTTGCTTCTTCAGCCATTCTTACACGCCCTTTCTTATCGTCCGCCGATCACTTGGTTTCCGTGTGGAGCGTGTGCTTGCGGCAGAAGGGACAATACTTGTTGAGCTCCAGCTTGTCCGGGGTGTTCTTCTTGTTCTTCATGGTATTGTAGTTTCGCTGCTTGCACTCGTTGCATCTCAGTGTGACTTTCACGCGCATCTAACGGCACCTCCTTATTATTGGCATCCCTCAGGGGGACACCGACTGCCTCCCTGCCTCGTAACGGTACTCTCTCCCACGGCCTGAAAAGCGAAATGAGCGCATGAAAAGAAAGCCCTTTTTCACAGGTAAGTTAGATATTAGCACAAGTCAAACCATCCGTCAACTGTTTTTTGCAAAATATCCGGTATTTTTCCCGGCGCCTCCGGACGGCCCATTTGCTGCTTCCGGCGGGGCGGAAAGTGTGGTATAATACGCTCATTATTATAAAGAAGGCCCTCCGCGGGACGGGGGACCATCGGAAAAGCGAGGGACGCATCATGCGCATCATGGCCATTGACTACGGCGACGCTCACACCGGCATCGCCATCTCCGACCCCACGGGACTGCTGACGGGCTTTTCGGCCACCATCGACGCCTACCGCCCGGAGGTGGTGGCGGAGCGGGTCGCCGCGCTGGCGAAGGAGCACGGCGTGGAGGAGCTGGTGCTGGGCCATCCCGTGAACATGGACGGGACGCGGGGCCCCCGGGCGGAGAAGGCGGAGGCCATGGGGGAGCTGCTGAGGACCGCCACCGGCCTGCCGGTGACGCTGTGGGACGAGCGCCGCACCACCATCGACGCCCACCAGATCCTGTTCAACAACGGAAAGAACGCGAAAAAGCGGAAAAAGGTGGTGGACGCCGTGGCGGCGTCCCTGATCCTGGAGGGGTATCTCACCTATAAAAAGAGCAGAGGATGACAAAAGCGCTCCCCGGCCAGCGGCCGGGGAGCGCAGGCTGTCGAAAAAGTCCGATGGACTTTTTCGACAGCCTTCACAATGCCTCGCTTTTCTGCCCGCGCAGCGGGCCGAAAAGCTGCCGCTGCGCGGCGC
>JALFSO010000069.1 GCA_022778785.1 Dysosmobacter sp.
CCAGGCTGTCGAAAAAGTCCATAGACTTTTCCGACAGCCTGCCTAATGTCTCGATTTTCGGACCGCGCAGCGGACCGAAAATCTGCCGCTGCGCGGCGCAAACGCCTGCTAACGCAGGCTTTTTGCAGACATTCGATTCCATACGAAGGGGCTCCCGCCCCCTCGTACTCCCCCTGCAAAAAAGACCTTCTGTCCTTCAAACAGAGGATTTGAGACAAGCTGAAGAGAGGGGCCGTGCCCCTCTCCAGCTGTCCGCCGGACATATTTTTCGATATTAATGCAGCCGAGCGCGGATATGTACTCACTGTTCCCCGTCCGACAGGGTGCCGTCCAGCTGCTCCAGCTCCGCGCCGATCTGGTCCAGCGCCCGGGGCAGCTGGGTCAGATTGACCTCCACCTTCCGCAACTCGCCGGTGACGTAGGCCGAGGCGGTGTCGAAGGAGGCGGCCAGCGCCTGATACTGCTCCCGGAACCGGTCCGTCACCTCCCGCAGACGGGCGCGGGTGGCGTTCTCCAGCTCGGCGGCGCGGCTCCTGGCCTCGCACTCGATGTCCCCGATGCGGTTGCGGAACTGCCGGTAGCTCTCCGCGTCGGGACGCAGCGATTCCACCTGGGCGGTCAGCTCCTCCAGACGGGCCTGCTGGTCCCGTGCGCCGTCCGCCCGCTGCTCCGCGTCCGCCAGGGCGCTTTGCAGCTCCGTCAGACGGTCGGACTGGGCCTCCGCCTGGAGCCGCAGCGCGGCCACCTGCTTCTCCAGCTCCTCCGTCCGGGCCTGAAGGCTGTCCCGCTCCTGCTCCAGACGGGTCTGCTGCTCCGCAAACTCCCTGGACGTGCGCTCGATATACTCCGCCACGTCCTGCTTGTCGAATCCGCCGAAGGTGACGCTTTTAAAGGTGTGACTCTCCATCGTTCCACCACTTTCCTCTCTCAGCCGGCCGGGACATCCCGATCTGCCTGTTTATCTAGGGTATCCTACCATAAAAGCGGGCCCTTGGCAAGGGTCTGGGGGAAAAGTAATTTCATGGAACCGGGGAAAACGCAATTTGCTCTTGCACATTCCCGGAACATCCGCTATAATGGATGAGCGTGTTTTGCGGGAGGATCCCCGCGTCATATACCCCATTTCCTTTAAAATTTGAGAGGACTGAAACAAATGAGCGCATCGAAAGAAAAGAAAACCCGTCAGGAGCAGGCCGCCTCCGGCTGGACCGATCCCAGGACCGCCCGGGAGGCCCAGCAGCAGAAGGAGGAGCGCCGGAACAACGCTCTGTACGCCGTCATCGCCATCCTGTTCGTGGCCGCCGCCGTGGTCACCATGGTCTGGAAGTCCGGCATCGTCCAGCGCACCGCCACCGCCGCCGTGGTCAACGGGGAGAAGTACACCGCCGCCGAGGTGCAGTACTACTACACCGGCACCCTGAACAGCTACGGCAACTACCTGTCCTACCTGGGCGTGGACACCTCCAAGGACCTGCGGGACCAGGAGTGCACCGTCAGTGAGGACAGCGACACCTGGTTCGACTACTTCGCCAAGCAGGCCCTGGACCAGATGGCCGACATCCACGCCCTGTACAACAAGGCCCAGGCGGAGGGCTTCACCTGGAACGACGATATGCAGGCCACCTTTGAGTCCGACATGCAGGCCCTCCAGAAGCAGGTGGACAGCTACAACGCCAGCCGCTCCACCAACATCAAGCTGAAGGACTATCTGAAGCTGATGTACGGCAGCATGATGACCCAGAAGATCTATGAGGAGCAGCTGAAGGTCACCATTCTGGCCCAGGCCTACTACAACGACTATGTGGACAGCCTGACCTACACCGACAGCGAGCTGGAGAACGCCTATCAGGCGGACCGGGAGGACTACGACCGGGTGAGCTACCAGAGCGTGAAGATCGACGGCTCCGCTGAGACCACCAAGGACGCCAGCGGCAACGACGTGGAGCCCACCGACGCCGAGACCGCCCAGGCCATGGCCGACGCCAAGGCTCTGGCGGATTCCATGCTGGCCTCCTTCCAGGAGGGCAAGAGCCTGGAGTCCCTGGCCGACGCCGAGGACAAGGCCACCTACACCTCCAGCGAGAACGGCACCTACACGGACAGCGTCCTGATGAACTGGCTGTTCGACGACGGCCGCAAGTCCGGCGACACCGCCGTGCTGGCCGACGAGGACGCCTCCGCTTACTACGTGGTGTCCTTCAGCAGCCGCTTCCGTCCCGACTCCCCCGTGGTGGACGTGCGTCACATCCTGATCCAGCCCGAGGCCGGCACCATCGCCCAGGGCGAGGACGGCTATGACGACGAGCAGGCCCAGTTGAAGGCCGACGCCGAGGCCAAGGCCGACGAGCTGCTGGCCCAGTTCCAGTCCGGCGAGGCCACCGAGGACGCTTTTGCCGCCCTGGCCCGTGAGAACTCCGCCGACACCGGCTCCGCCGCCAACGGCGGCCTGATCGCCGGCGTCAGCCAGTACAGCAGCTACGTGGAGCCCTTCCTGAACTGGTGCCTGGAGAAGCATCAGCCCGGCGACACCGGCATCGTGGAGAGCGACTACGGCTACCACATCATGTACTTCTCCGGCGAGACCGGTCCCTACTGGAAGTACCAGGCCACCAACAGCCTGAAGAATGACGCCGCCGCCGAATGGTACAGCGACGCCGTGGAGGGTGCCTCCTCCGAAACCGCCTCCGGCATCCGGTACGTGGGATAAACAAGAGAAAGACCCGAGAGGCCGGCTGGAAAGCCGGCCTCTTATCTTGATACGGAGGGCGTACCGCCATGAACAACGAGCTGTTTCTCCGCAATGAGATGCTGTGGGGCCGGGAGGCCCAGGCCCGGCTGGAGCAGGCCCATGTGATCCTGTTCGGCCTGGGCGGCGTGGGCAGCTACACCGCCGAGTGTCTGGCCCGCAGCGGCGTGGGAGAGCTGACCATCGTGGACAGCGACACCGTCAGCGTCTCCAACCGCAACCGCCAGCTGGAGGCCCTGTCCTCCACCGTGGGACAGGACAAGGCCGCCGCCGTGGCCGGCCGCCTCCGGGACATCAATCCGGACCTGCGGCTCCATCCCATCCGCGGCACCTACGACGCCGCCCACCGGGACCAGTTCTTCCCGGAGGGCTGCCGCTACGACTATATCGTGGACGCCATCGATCTGGTGTCCTGCAAGCTGGACCTGGCGGAGACCGCCCGGCGGCTGGACATCCCCCTGATCATGGCCCTGGGGACGGGGAACAAGCTGGACCCCGCCCTGCTGCGGATCGCCGACATCTCCGAGACCTACGGCTGTCCCCTGGCCCGGGTCATGCGGAAGGAGCTGCGGGCCCGTGGCATCCAGCACCAGAAGGTGGTGTTCAGTCCCGAGGAGCCGGTGCGGCCCCTGCCCCTGGAGACGCCGCCGCCGGGACGGCGCAGCGTCCCCGCCAGCAACCCCTGGGTCCCCGCCTGCGCCGGACTGCTGCTGGGCAGCGCCGTGGTCCGGGACCTGATCCAAGAAAGAGAGAGTGAATAAGCCATGCTCACCGGCACCATCGTCAACACCATCACCGTCATCTGCGGCTCCCTCATCGGCATGCTGCTGGGCAACATCCTGCCGGAGCGCCTGCGGGACACCGTCATGAAGGGCCTGGGCCTGTGCACCATGTTCATCGGCATCACCGGTATGCTGGGCGGGGAGAACGCCCTCATCACCATCATCTCCGTGGCCATCGGCGCCGTCATCGGCGAGCTGCTGGATCTGGACGGCCATCTCAACCGCTTCGCCGAGGGGCTGGAGCGGAAGTTCCGGAAGACCGGCGGCAATGGCAAGGCCTCCCTGGCGGAGGGCTTCGTCACCGCCTCCCTGGTGTTCTGCGTGGGTGCCATGACCATCGTGGGCGCCCTCAACGACGGCCTCACCGGCGACCATCAGATGCTGTTCACCAAGGCCACCCTGGACTTCGTATCCTCCATCGTCTTCGCCTCCTCCCTGGGCGTGGGCGTGCTGATGGCCGCCGCGGCGGTGTTCGTCATCCAGGGCGGCATCGCGTGCCTGGCCAGTCTGGTGGCCCCCCTGCTCCAGACGCCCGCCTCCGTCATCCCGGAGATGGTGGTGGTGGGCTCCGTCCTGATCCTGGGACTGAGCCTGAACCTCATCGGCGTCACCAAGCTGAAGGTGATGAACTACGTCCCCGCCATTTTCCTGCCCATTCTGCTGTGCAGGTTCCTGTGAACCGCCGCAGCCCCCACTGATCGAACAAAGGAGGACCCTCTATGCGACTGGATACCATCGTCGTGGGCCGCATCGTCAACGCCCACGGCATCCGGGGCGAGGTCCGGGTGCAGCCCATCAACCAGACCCCCCAATTCCTCACCTGCTTCCAAACCTTCCTGCTGGACGGCGTCCCCGTCGTCCCTACCGCCTGCCACGTCCACAAGTCCCTGGTGCTGATGAAGCTCCCCGGCGTGGACGACATGGACGCCGCCCTGGCCCTGAAGGGCCGGACCCTGGCCATCCGCCGGGCGGACGCGCCCCTGGGCCCCGGAGAGTGCTTCGACGAGGAGCTGCTGGACATGGAGGTCTACAACGCCGACACCGGCGCTCTGCTGGGCCGCATCGTGAAGGTGGAGGACTATCCCGCCCACAAGGTCTACACCGTCCGGGGAGAGCATGAGTATCTCATCCCCGCCGTGCCGGAGGTGTTCATCCGGTCCGCGGACCTGGACGCCAACCGGATGGAAGTTCATATTCTGGAGGGGATGGCCACCGATGAGATTTGACATCATGACGCTGTTCCCCGACTCCGTGGACGCCATGCTGAACGTCAGCATTCTGGGCCGGGCCCAGGAGCGGGGCCATATCACCATTCAGACCCACCAGATCCGGGACTACACCACCAACAAGCAGATGCAGGTGGACGACTATCCCTACGGCGGCGGCCGGGGCGCCGTCATGCAGGCGGACCCCCTGTACCGCTGCTGGGACCACATCCGGGAGATCACCGGCGAGGAGCATCCCCACACCATCTACATGTCCCCCTGCGGCCGGACCTTCACCCAGAGCGTGGCCCGGGAGCTGAAGGAACGCTACGACCACATCGTCCTGGTGTGCGGCCACTACGAGGGCATCGACCAGCGGTTCATCGACGAGTGCGTGGACGAGGAGATCTCCATGGGCGACTTCGTGGTCACCGGCGGCGAGATCCCCGCCATGGCCGTGTGCGACGCCGTGTGCCGCATGGTGCCCGGCGTGCTGCCGGAGGAGTCCTGCTACACGGAGGAGTCCCACTGGGGCGGCCTGCTGGAGTATCCCCAGTACTCCCGGCCGGAGGAGTGGCACGGCCGGAAGGTGCCGGAGGTGCTGCTGTCCGGCCACCACGCCAACGTGGCCGCCTGGCGGAAGAAGGAGAGCTACAAGCGCACCATGGCCCGCCGTCCGGACCTGTTCGCCCAGTTCGACGAGACGAAGCTCACCACCAAGGCGGAGCGGAAGATCTTACAGCAGGCGAAGGAGGAGTTCGCCGCCGAGACGGCGGAGACGGACGCCGAAGTGTGAACCGAATACGAAACGCCCTGCGCCGTGCAGGCGCGGGGCGTGTTCTTTGTTTGGGGGCGGGCGGTCCGTACGGGATCACGGCTTTTGGGAGCGGTGGTGTTCCCGGATCTTTTCGTCCACCATCTCCTGAATGTTGTTCCGCCAGTTTCCGTCCTTGGACAGCGCCTCCTGGAACTTCCGGAACTCCGGATCATCGCTCTCCCGGAGCGTCACGCTGCGGTAGCGGAGCTGCGTCAGAAGCGACAGCAGCACGTCCAGCAGCACAAGCGCCAGACCGATGTACGCGCAGGTCCTGACAAAGATCCCCGCTATGAGCAGCACGATCCCCGGGAGCAGGAGCCACGAAAACCGGAGAAACACATTCATGACAAACCCGGCGATCAACAGACCGGCGGGATACTTTCTTCCGTCCATGGAAACGACCTCCCCATCGCGCCAGATTTTCTTTTCAATTCCATCCTACCACATGCCCCCAAAATTTGCAATTCCCGCCGCGCTGTGGTAAGATGTCCCTCTGTGACAGAGACAGAACAGGGGGAGTGGACCGTGAGACGGATCGTGGAATGGCTGAAGCGGGAGACGGTGCTGGCGGCGGCGTGGCTGCTGGCGCTGGTCTCCATGGTGTTCGTGCCGCCGGACGGGGGCTACCGGGATTACATGGACTTCCGGACCCTGGGGCTGCTGTTCTCCCTGATGGCCGTCATGGCCGGACTCCAGGGGCTGGGACTGTTCCGCCGCCTGGGGGAGGGCATGCTGCGCCGCACCGGCTCCACCCGGCAGCTGGAGGCGGTGCTGATCTTCCTGCCCTTCTTCACCAGTATGGCCGTCACCAACGACGTGGCCCTCATCACCTTTGTGCCCTTCGCCCTGGAGGTGCTGCGCCTGGCGGACCGGGAGGACCGGCTGGTGCCGGTGGTGGTGATGCAGACCATCGCCGCCAATCTGGGCAGCATGGCCACGCCCATCGGCAATCCCCAGAACCTGTACCTCTGCGCCCGCTACGAGCTGGACGCATCCTCCTTTCTCCGGACCATGCTGCCCCTGACCCTGGCCTCCGCCGCCCTGCTGGGGGCCTTCCTGCTGCTGGAGAAGTCCGCGCCCCTGCCGGTGCGCTGGCGGGGAGACGCCCCGGTCATGGACCGGCGGCGGCTGGCGCTGTACGGCGTGCTGTTCGCCGGGTGCCTCTGCGCCGTGGGACGGCGTCTGCCGGTGGGACTGCTGGTGTGCGGGGTGCTGATTGCCGTGCTGGCGGCGGACCGGGCCGTGCTGCGGCGGGTGGACTGGTCCCTGCTGCTGACCTTCGCGGGGTTCTTCATCTTCGTGGGCAATCTGGGCCGGATGGAGGCATTGAGCCGGGTCCTCCGGTCCGTCCTGCTGGGCCATGAGGCCCTGTGCGCCGTGGCGCTGAGCCAGATCATCAGCAACGTGCCCGCCGCCCTGCTGCTCTCCGGCTTCACGGAGGATGGCGCCGCCCTGCTGGCGGGCACCAATCTGGGCGGTCTCGGTACCCTCATCGCCTCCATGGCCAGCCTCATCTCCTACAAGCAGATCGCCCGGAACGCCCCGGCCCTCCGGGGCCGGTATCTCCGGTGGTTCACCGCCGCCAACGTCCTCTTTCTGGCGGTGCTGCTGGGGCTGTACGCCCTCCTCCGCTGACGCATATCCGGACATACGGACAGCCCTGACCTCCCAAAGAGGTCAGGGCTGTCTCAGTCGATCGAACGTCTGTTATAAAGAAGTCCCGGGCTTTTTCGTCAGCCGTCACAACGCCTCGCTTTTCTGCCTGCGCGGCGGGCGGTCAGCCCTCCTCGTTCTTCAGATGCTCAAAGCAGGCGTTCAGGTAGATGATGTGGGACACGGCCACGATGGCGCTGCGGAGCATCTCCTTCTCCACCGAGGAGGTGACGCCCACGCTGTCCACGGTGTCCTTCAGGCCGAAGCGGAAATACAGGATGTTCTCCAGCTCCGTGCAGAAGTAGTCGTAGGCCACGGCGTCCGCGTAGACCGCCTTCTTCCGGGCGAACAGCTGGCTGATGTGATCCAGGGGCATCCCCTGCTTCAGCAGGGTGACGCACAGCAGATGGGCGATCTGGTTGGCTCCGTACTGCTTTTTGACAGGGTTGGACGCCAGCCCCATCTTCACGTAATTCCGGATCATGGAGCCGGTGATCTCAACGCCCGCCAGCGGGCGGAACACATAGTTGACGTATTTGGTTGTCTGCTCCAGGTAGAGCCCCACGTCGGGCAGCTCCCCGTACCGGGGCATCCGGAAGCCTCTGACGGACGACGCCAGCGCGTCCTGCATGTTCTTTTCCATGGGTCTATTATAGGTTCCGCGGAATGGAATGTCAACAGCACCCCATTTTACGGTTTTGAAAAACCCTTGACATAGTTTTAAAAACATGATATGGTTTGTCTGATAAAAGGCTTTTGAAAAGCCTTTTAGGATTTTTTACATACGCGGTATGCCGCGGGGAGCGTACAGATGGAGCAGAAGATCGTTTTGGTGGCGGAGACCGGCTCGGACATCACGCCGGAGCTGGCGGAGGAATACGGCATCTTCCTGGTGCCCATGCACGTCTCCATGGGAGACAAAACCCTGGACGACGGCGCCTTTCCGCCGGAGGATGTGTGCGCCTACTACGACGCCACGGGAAAAGTCCCCCAGACCAGCGCCAGCATGCCCAACGATTTCACGGCGGTGCTGGACGAGATCCACCGGCGGTGGCCGGACAAGCACATCCTGCACCTGGCCTATTCGGCGGTGACCACCTGCTCCTACCAGAACGCCGTTCTGGCGGCGGAGGGCCGGGACTACGTGACCCATATCGACACGAAGCACGTGTCCGTTGGGCAGGCGGCGGTGGTGCTGGAGGCCGCCAAGCTGCTGCGGGCCCACCCGGAGATGGGCGCGGAGGAGGCCGCGGCGGCCGTCCGGGAGATCTGTGACCGGGTCCAGATGTGCTTTGTGCCGAAAAATCTGGACTATCTGCGGGCCGGAGGCCGGGTGAGCAACGTGGTGGCGCTGACGGGAAATCTGCTGAACCTGCACCCCTGCATCGAGATCATCGACGGGAAGCTGCTGGCCAAGAAGAAGTACCGTGGCGCGCTGGTGAAGCTCATCCCCAAGCTCATCGGGGACTTTGCGGAAAAGCACCGGCTGGAGAAAGACCTGCTGTATTTCATCTGGTCTCCCGGCCTGGAGGACGATTGCAGGCGCACGGCGGAGGAGTGCGCCGCCGCCCACGGCTTCCGGCGGGTGGTCTGGATGAAGACGGGCTGCGTGATCACCTGCCACGGCGGCCCCGGCTGCTTCGGCATCGTGGGCTTTGCCGGACGGTGAGGGAACGAACGCGCATATGAATGAAAAAGACACGACAGTTGTCGTGTCTTTTTTGTAAACCATGGACAATTCGGATATTTTCGCTTCTCGGCCCGAACCGGAATCCAGCGGAGCACCCGCAAGGGGTGCGCCGCATCCGTAAGGCGGCAAAGCCGCCAACGGCTGCGCTGCGAATCCGGTTCGGAAGCGAAGAAAAAGCACGTCCGGCGGATGAAAAGGCCCTGAGGCTTTTTCTGAGCTGTAACTTCCCAACATGACAGATGCCGCCAGCCGGCGGCCGCGCCGAGTGGCGCGTCACAAGCGTTTTGCCGTAGGCAAAACCTTGGCGGAGGCGGAATTCACTTCCACCGAGCATTTCAATCACCGAAGGGTGGAGCGCCGCTGTGTGGCGTGGAACCCAAAAAGAAAGACACGACAAATGTCGTGTCTTTCTTTTTGGTGGAGGTGGCGGGAGTCGAACCCGCGTCCGAAAGCACTTTAACAGGACCTTCTCCGGGCGCAGACGGTTATTGCGGAGGGCCTTGTCCCTCCTGTTCCCCTTCCGGACGGCAAGCCGTCACGCCGGCCGGTCAGGTGAGCTTCATGATGTGTGGCACGGGCAAAGCTTACCGTACTCACATTTACCGCTAAACGACGCCCTCCCTGGCTCGCGGTCCTTCCAGGTCGGACGGCTGCCTTTAATTAGGCAGCAACAGCAACAGTGTTGTTGTTCTTTAATTTATAATTGCCCATTTTAAGGATGTTAGGCGCATCCGCCCGCTAATCCTGCCTCCATACCCCCGTCGAAACCATTACACCCCCCCGTCGTCGGGGCAAACTCCGCTTTCATTCGGGACGCCCTGCGTGAGTGGGCGTCCCTCATGCCGCTCCGTTGCCCCTCCTCTTCCGCGCAAATCCACTTCGTTGGGTTTTGCGCGGATCCTTGGGACGCGTTTTTAGGCAAACTCCGCTTTCATTCGGGACGCCCTGCGTGAGTGGGCTTCCCTCATG
>JALFSO010000075.1 GCA_022778785.1 Dysosmobacter sp.
GCAAGCGGCAAAGGAGTGGCTGCATACGAGGATGACAAAGCCGGTATCCCAGACGATGGAATTGCTGGCGGCAGTCATCCGCGGACACTGCAACTACTACGGAGTAAATGGGAATTTCCACGCAATTCAGAGTTTTTGGAAGTATTTAAAATACGCCACCTACCGCATGCTGAACCGTCGTCACCAGAAGCGGTCCATGAAATACAGTAAGTTTCTGCGTATCTGGAACTACTACGTGAAGGAACCGCACGTGACAACGAACATTTGGGACTGGCAACCGAAGGTTGCTTGAAGAGCCGGATGCGGAAAAACCGCACGTCCGGTTCTGTGAGGGGCAGTAGGCAAGCCTTTCACGTATACTAATACCCGGAAAGGAGTGTCGAGACTGTCTACTCGACTGAATGTCATGGGCGATATTCTGCGCACCATTTCCCCCGGCGACCGCTCCGCCCGGGAGCAGATGGACCGTCTTCTGGCGGCGGAGGGCATCCGCCGGGACGGAAATCTGGACTACAGCTGCGGCCTGTTCGACGAAGACGAACAGTTGGTTGCCACAGGGAGTTGTTTCGGAAATACCCTGCGGTGTCTGGCGGTGTCCTCCCACCGGCAGGGAGAGGGTCTGCTGAACCAGATCGTCAGCCATCTGATGGAGGTGCAGACAGAGCGGGGAAATGCCCATCTGTTTCTGTACACGAAATGCAAAAACGTCCGGTTCTTCTCCGACCTGGGCTTCTATGAGATCGCCCGGGTGGACGGCTCCATGGTGTTCATGGAGAACCGCCGGGACGGCTTCCGGCGGTTCTGCGCGGCACTGGAGAAGAGCCGGGTCCCCGATGTCCGGGCGGCCGCCGTGGTGATGAACGCCAATCCCTTCACCCTGGGCCACCGGTATCTGGTGGAGCAGGCGGCCAGGGAGAACGACGTGGTGTATCTGTTCCTCCTCAGCGAGGAGGCGGGCCCCATTCCCTTTGCCGTGCGGCAGAAGCTGGTAGGGGAGGGGATCGCGGACCTGCCCAATGTGCGCCTCCACGAGACGGGGCCCTATCTCATCAGTTCCGCCACTTTCCCCAGTTACTTTCTGCGGGATGACGACGAAGTCATCCGCACCCAGGCGGCGTTGGATGTGACGGTGTTTGCCCAAATCGCGGCCCACCTGGACATCCGGTGCCGGTATGTGGGGGAGGAGACCAGCAGCCACGTGACGGCGCTGTATAATGAGACTCTGACCGGCCTCCTGCCTGGCATGGGCATCCAGTGCCGGGTCATCCCGCGGCTGGAGAGGGACGGCCAGGTCATCAGCGCCAGCACCGTCCGGCAGGCTATCCACGACGGCGTACCGGAGCGCATCCGGGACTGGGTGCCGGAGAGCACCTACCGCTATTTTATCAGCCCTGAGGCGGAGGCCGTGCGGGCCGCCATCCGCAGGGAGAAATCTGTCATTCACTATTGAGGAGCGAGCCATGCAGGAAGTCACTCTGATGCAGATGCTGGAAGCCCGGGAGGCCCGGGTGCTGGAGCAGCAGCGGCTGCTGCGGGAATTCGGACGGCCCATCGTCTGCTTTACCATGAACATCCCCGGCCCGATCAAGGATTCTCCGCTGATCCGCCGGGCCTTTGACTGGGGCCGCGCGGCCCTGGATCACCGTCTGCCCAAGGGGAAGGTGCTGCTCTCGGAGTTCCATCACGCCGTCACCGGCTGCGAGGCCATGTACGCGGTGGATCTGGACGCCCTGGACCTGAAGCGGCTGTGCGCGGAGATCGAAGACGAGACGCCTCTGGGCAGGCTCTCTGACATGGACGTGCTGGACACGGAGGGCCGGAAGCTGGACCGGAAGCTGGTGAACGGCGGCAGCCGCTGCTGCATCGTCTGCGGAGCGCCCGGAAAGGGGTGTTCCTCCCGGCGCAGCCACAGCGTGGAGGAACTCCAACAGGCGGCGAAGCGCATCATGACCGAACACTTCGCCGATGAGGACGCCAGGCGCGTTGGCGCCTGGGCGGTGCAGAGCCTGCTGGACGAGGTATGCACCACCCCTAAGCCCGGCCTGGTGGACCGCCGCAACAACGGCAGCCACAGGGACATGGATATGTTCACCTTCGCGGCCAGCGCCGCAGCCCTGGTGCCCTACTTCCACCGGTGCGCCGCCATCGGCATGGAGACGGCGGCGGAGCGTCCGGAGGAGACCTTCCGGCGTCTGCGGGGCGAGGGCCTGCGGGCGGAGCAGGATATGTACGCCGCTACCGGCGGCGTCAACACCCACAAGGGCGCCATTTTCACCATGGGCGTCTTGTGCGGCGCGGCGGGACGCCTGTGGGACGCCGCAGGCGTCTGGAGCGCGGAGTTGCTGTTTCAGGAGGTCTCCGCCATGACGAAGTGCGCCGTTCAGGAGGATCTGCGGCGGGGCGGCGACACCGTGGGACAGCGGCTGTACGCCCAGAGCGGTATCCTGGGCATCCGGGGCGAGGCGGCACAGGGACTTCCATCTGTGAAAGAGATCGGCCTGCCGGTCTATCGTGTCTGCCGGAAGCAGGGACTTGACCAAAACGCGGCGGGGGCGGTGACGCTTCTGCATCTCATCGCCCGAGTGGAGGACACCAACATGCTCTCCCGGGGCGGCACCGAGGGCGCGTCGGAGGGTGCGGCCTGGGCAGCGGAGCTGATCCGGGACGGCCGGACGCCCACGCTGGCTGAGATCGAGGAGCTGGACGGCCGCTTCATCCAACGGAACCTCTCGCCCGGCGGCTGCGCCGATCTGCTGGCGGCGGTCTATTTCGTCAGCCGCCTGACCAAGGCGGAAGATTGACCCATAAAATACACTGCCTGATTATTTGAAAAAACCGATTTTCTTGAACTGCACCCCATTTGTTATTCAGCACTTTGTACTGTCTGACAAGTAGGGTGCAGTTCATTTCAGGTTGCACTGCTCTGGATGGATGCGACAAAAGAGAATCAAAAAGGATCGCCGCGATGGCTTTCCGGCGTCTGCGCGTCGGCAGTCAGGCGGCAGTATCCGGTGCCTGGTTCTGCCGGGAGGGACGCATGCCGCCTCCGTCCTCTTTTCCGTTTCTGCGGGGCTTTTCACCGCCCATGCCGCCGGTACCGGATTCAGAGCCGTCATTGGTGGTGACATCTCCGCCGGTGTTGGCATATGTTCCGTTGGTATCAATGGCCGTGTTGCCGTTTCCGCTGCAGGTGAGGTCCAACGTACCGCCGTTGACCGTCAGGTTCCCGTTGGAGTCGATGCTGTCGCCGTCAGACACGATGGTGATGGTGCCGCCGTTGATGGTGATAAAGCAAGTCCCATCCGCGGCGAACCGGTCCTGCTTCCCGAAGCCGAAATCCATGCCGGAGCTGTCAGCGCCGCCGGCGGCGTTGATGCCGTCGTCACAGGCGGTGATGTCCAGCGCGCCGCCGTCGATGGTGACAGACTGGCCCTCCACGCCCTCGTAGCAGTAGGGGATGGAGAAGGTCCCTGCCTGGATCACCAGATTGGCATCGGCGTGGATGCCGTCATCCCCGGTGCGTATGGTCCACACTCCGCCGGTGATGCTCACATCCCCGCCTCCGTGGACGGCGTCGTCGGCGGTATCCAGCTCAAACGCGCCGCCGTTGACCGTCAGCGCGCCGTCCGCCTTGATGCCCTTGCAGCTCTCCGGGTCCTCCGCGGTATCCGCCGCGCCGGAAGAGGACTGGGCGGCGGAGAAATCCCGGAAACCAGGCCGCTGCATCGTGTCACCGGCACGCATCGTCACGCCGGCACTGCCGCCGCCGGCGGTCAGGGTATAGCTGCCGCCGTCGATCTGCAGCTCGCCGCTGGCGCTGACGGCATCGCCCTGGGCGTCGACGGCAAAGCTGCCGTCCGCGATGTAGAGGAATCCTTTGGAGGCGTCATCGGCGTTTTTGGCGTGGATGCCGTTCTTGCCGGAGGTGATGGCGAAGCTCCCGTTGGCCACCGCCACGCTGTCATTTCCGCTGAGGCCGTGCCTGGCAGCGGTGACGGTGTAGGTGCCGCCGGTGATGGTCAGCTCATCCTTGGAGACGATGCCGTGGCCCGCGGGACTGGTCACTGTCAGGCTGCCGGTCCCGTTGAGGGTCAGATCCGTCTTGGAGAAGACTGCGGCGTCAATGTTGTTGTCGTCAATGGCTGTAAAGGTCCCACCGTTGACAAGGAAATTCTCCGAGTTTCCCGCCAATGTCAGGAACACCTTATCCGCTTCCAGGCAGTAGATGGCGGCGGAGGTATCACTGGTGATGTCCGCGCCGTTGAGGACGATCTGCACCTTGTCCGTGCTGTCCGCGTCCACCACGATCTGTCCGTCGGTAAGGGTGCCGGAGACGAGATAGACGCCCTCATCCAGCAGGGTGATCCTGCCGCCGTCGATCCTGACGGCGTCGGAGGAGCAGACGGCGGTGCCGCCGGTGAGCTGAACGGTCACAGCGTCCGTCTCATCGTAGCCCTGGTCCATATCCCGGTCACTGAACAGATTGTCGATGGGGATGATCTGCACCGTGGGCGCGGAGTCGGTGCCGGTCGTTTCCGCGGAAGCGGCTGACACACTGGAGAAAGAAGCTGCCTCCTTGCCGCCGCAGCCAGACAGCAGCATGGCGGTGCAGAGGACGGCCGGCAAAACGATTCGATTCATGACTTCTTTCATGTTGTGCGTACTCCTTTTTTACAGGCCTGCCGCGGCAGTCTCCTGATGGGACAGGGAGATCTCCAGATTTCCGTTCCGGCGGCGCAGTTCATCGATCAATACTTTTTCCTGCGCGGGGTCCCGCAGGGTCAGGTCATAGGTGAGCTTGAAGAGACTGCCCATGTTGGTGGTCTTCACATGCTTCAGGGTATAGTTCCTGGTGTATTCCCGCAGCACCGGGTCAAAGACGCCGGGATAGTCCAGATCCTCCGGAATGGTGATGTGCAGCGTCTTGTTCCGTCCGCCTTCGCCAAAATGCAGGGCGGTATAGAGCATGGTAACACCGCCCAGGATCAGAGAGAACAGCGCCGCGTAGCCCAGATATCCCATCCCGGCGATGAGTCCCGCGCCCATGGCCATGAAGATGGCGCCGATCTCCCGGGCGGAGCCGGGCACGGACCGGAACCGCACCAGACTGAACGTCCCGGCCACCGCCACGCCGGTCCCGATGTTGCCGTTGACCATCATGATGACCACGCAGACAACGGCAGGCAGAAGGGACAGCGTGACAGCGAAGCTCCCGCTGCTGTTCATACGCCACAGGGTCATAGCGCACAGAAGCAAACCGATGAGCGGGGAAGCGGCCACACACAGCAGAAAGTCAGCGGGCGCGATAACGGCGGTCAGTTCGGTGTCAAACACACCCCGGAAAATGGAATCAAGCATATTGACGTACTCCTTTTTGTTTGGTCAGAAAAATATCCTGGTAGGCGGCCCCGTATTTGGAAAACGAAACCTTGAAAATCTTCTGCCGGGAGAGGGCGCACACCATCCACAGCGGCAGTCCGCCGGAGGTCTTCAGCTCCATCAGCACCTGGTCTGGCTGGAGGAGGGGCTTTCCCCAGGCCTCGGAATCCAGAGTCAGCTCCGTCTGGCGGTAGCGGATATTTTCATCGAAGGTCACCCGGAAATCCCCGCCGTCCCGCTGAAAAAACGCCTCCCGCTCATAGGACAGAAACACCGCCGGCTCCAGTTCCCGGTAGAACGCCAGCGCATAGGCAATCTCCCGTCCGATCTGACTGTCCGGCAGACGCATCCTTCCGTCCAGACAGGCCTCCGACTGGGCCTGGGGCAGAGAGATGCGCCGTTTGTAGACCACATCCCGGTATTTCTTTTTCAGTTCCACGAAAACCGGGTCTCCCGCCGCGGCGGGGCCGTAGCTTCGGACCCGGAGCTTTTCCTTGTATACCGGCTTTTCCAGGCTCTTCCGGATCAGCCGGAAGTCCGGTGTGTCGTAGTAGAGATTGCGGATGGAGCTGTGCCCATATCCGTCGATGGACATGTAGGGCTCCATTGCCTTTAAAATTACATCCCGCTGGCGGCGGTCCATCAGGTATTTGATTTCGTATCGCTGGAACACCATCTGGCTTCCCATGGCGGTGCGCTCCCTTCGTTTCAGATCGTGTGGTCAGTGTAAAGCCCGAACCATAACTGGACTTAAAAGAACACAAAATTTCTCGCAGGGAGACGCTGACATGGAGACCAGACGGCGGGATCTTTTTTATTTTCAATTAAGCTATCTCCCGTATACTAAAATCGAAACAACAACTAATGGAGGTGCGGACATGCGGATCTTGCTTGCGGAGGACGAGCGGTCCCTTTCCCGTGCGGTGATTGCCCTGCTGGAGAAAAACAACTACTCCGCCGACGCCGTCTATGACGGTGCGGAGGCGCTGGAATACTTGGCCGCCGAAAACTACGACGCGGTGATCCTGGATATCATGATGCCGAAAATGGACGGCCTGACAGTGCTGCGAAAGCTGCGGGAGCGGGGCAGCCAGATCCCGGTGCTGCTGCTCACCGCCAGATCCGAGGTGGAGGACAAGGTGCTGGGGCTGGATACCGGGGCCAATGACTACCTGACCAAGCCCTTTGCCACGGCGGAGCTGCTGGCCCGTATCCGGGCCATGACCCGGAGCCAGACCGCACAGTCCGGCAGCCGCATTTCCTTCGGAAATGTCACGCTGGACCGGACCACCTTTGAACTCTCCGCTCCCGGCGGCAGCTTCCGGCTGGCCAACAAGGAGTACCAGATGATCGAGCTGCTGATGCGCAACCCCGGACAGGTGATCCCCACGGAGCGGTTTCTGGAGAAGATCTGGGGATATGACAGCGACGTGGAAGTGAATGTGGTCTGGGTGTATATCTCTTACCTGCGGAAGAAACTGGCAGCCATGCATGCGGATATCCGGATTAAGGCCACACGCAATACGGGATATTCTCTGGAGGAGATGAAATGATCAGAAAGCTGCGCATCAAGTTCATCGCCGCGTCCATGCTGTCCCTGGCTCTGGTGCTGCTGGCGATTCTGGGCGGCATCAACGCCATGAACTATCGGAAGACCGTATCCGACGCCGACACCATTTTGTCCGTTCTGGCCTCCAACCAGGGAATGTTTCCCCAGCGGATGCCCCCGGCGGAGGGGGAAGCTTCCCGGAAGGAGCCGCTGAAAAACAACGCCATGGACAGCGGGGACCTGCGTAAACGCGGATTTTCGGATGAAACGCCCTATGAATCCCGTTTTTTCTCCGTCCTGCTGGATGGGACGGGGCAGGTACTCGCCACCGATACCGGCAAAATCGCCGCAGTGGATGAGACCACCGCGGCGGAATACGCACAGGAAGTATGGAGTTCCGGGAAGGACTGCGGATTCCTGGAGGACTACCGTTTTATCCGCAGCACAGAGGCCCTGGGCATCCGCGTGATCTTTCTGGACTGCGGGAGGAGTCTCTCCGGTTTCCGAACAGTGCTGCTGGCCAGCATCTCGATCTCTCTGCTGGGGCTTCTGGCTGTGCTGATACTGCTGATATTGTTTTCCGGCCGGATCGTCATGCCCGCGGCGGAGAGCTATGAAAAACAGCGCCGGTTCATTACCGACGCGGGCCACGAGATCAAGACTCCTCTCACCACTATC
This sequence comes from Dysosmobacter sp., assembly GCA_022778785.1. Lineage (GTDB taxonomy): Bacteria > Bacillota > Clostridia > Oscillospirales > Oscillospiraceae > Oscillibacter. The sequence continues at coordinate 7,607 of JALFSO010000075.1, forward strand.
GGGGCCGATGCGGACCTGCTGGAACTGGAGTGCGGGGAGAACGAGTGGCTGGCGGATATCAGGCGCCAGGTGGCGCGGCTGACCGGCCTGACCAACGACCTGATCTATCTCTCCCGCATGGACGAAGAGCGGCCGCAGCTCCAGCGGATCGAGTTTTCCCTCTCCGACGTGACGGAGGAGGTCGTCCAGTCCTTCCAGGGGCCCGCCAAAGCGCAGCACAAGGCACTGGCCGTGGACATTCAGCCGCTGCTGTCCTTTACCGGAGATGAAAAGGCCGTCCGTCAGCTCATTTCCATTCTGATGGACAACGCTGTCAAGTACTCTCCGGAGGGCGGCAGAATCTCTGTCAGTCTGGAAAGAGAGGGTCGCGCTCTGAAACTGACCGTTTCCAATACCACGGCACAGCCCGTGGAAAAGGACCAGCTGAACCGCATGTTTGACCGGTTTTACCGCATGGATCAGTCCCGCAGCTCCTCCACCGGCGGCTATGGACTGGGAATGTCCATCGCCCACAGCATCGTTTCCGTTCATAAGGGGAAGATCCGGGCTGAAAGTCCCGCGGAAAATATCCTGACGGTGATGGTGACGCTGCCGCAGTGAGTTCAGATATTCCACATGTGGATCGCGCTGAATGCCATCAGAAGTTCCAATGGATCTCGATGGGCACCTCATGGGTCCCGGGGATCCGCTTGCCGACGGTGATGTAGTCGATGAGGACTTCCACCATTTCACGGGTCAGATGCTCCACATGGGTATACTGCCGGATCAGCTCCCGCCGCTGATCGCCGGCCAGCATACGGGCGTCCAGTTCCTCAAGACGGAGGTCCGCTTCTTTAATCTGCGCCTCCAGTCGTTGGCGGTCTTCCGCAAAGCTGTCCGCCATAGCGACGTAATCCTCAGGACTGACAAGCCCTTTTACTTTATCGATATACAGGGTCCGCAGGTACGAGCGGTTCTCCTCCACCTGCTTCCGAAGCCTGGAGCGGGCATCCAGCCAGCTGGCCTTTTGCTGCTCCAGGTTCTGATTGAAGGTGACGTTCCGCTCCAGCTCATCCTGATCCAGATATATCCGGGTCAGGTCGTTCAGTTCCCGGATTACCATCTGCTCCAGCCTGTCGACGGAGATAAAGGAACCAACGCAGGCGTCCTTTGCCACGTGGCGGTTGGAGCATTGCAGATAGTGCCGCCCGCGGTTCTTTGTGGACCGCATGGTGTAGCCGCAGTTGGCGCACCGGACCTTCCGGGCGAACAGTCCGATGCTGCCCACGTCAAACGGCTTGGTCCGGGCGGCTACCATTGCCTGCACCCGGTCCCAGAGCTCCCGGTCGATGATGGGCTCATGGGTGCCCGTGACCCGGAACCAGTCCTCTTTGGGGCGAGGCCGGTTCTGCTTGGTCTTGTAGGAGATGCTGCCGTACTTACCCTGTACCATGTTGCCGATGTAAATCTCGTTGACCAGCATATCCGAGATGGCGGAGTATTTCCAAAGAGTGCTGTTTTTGCGCTTTGGCTGCTGGTAGCGCAGACCGTGGAGCCGCTTGTATTCTGTGGGATTCGGGATCCCGCGGTCGTTAAGCATCCGGGCGATGGCAGTCTTCCCATAACCCTGGGAAAAGAGGGTGAAGACCTCCCGGACAACGGCGGCCGCCTCCTCGTCGATGATGAGATGGCCCTTTTGGTCCGGGTCTTTTTTGTAACCGTAGAGAGCAAAGGCACCGATATGGAACCCGTTTTTCCGACGGTTGGTCAGGACGCTGCGGATGTTTTCCGACATGTCCTCCAGATACCACTCATTGACCAGGCCGTTGATCTGCCGGGACTTCTTGTTGCCCTTGTTGGCCGTGTCCGCGTTGTCCACCAGACTGACGAAGCGGATGCCCCAGATGGGGAAGAGGCCGTTGATGTACCGCTCCACCAGCTCCAGTTCACGGGTAAAACGGGACTGGCTCTTGCAGAGGATGATATCGAACCTGCGGGCCTCCGCGTCCCGGAGAAGCCGGACAAATTCCGGACGGTTCCGGTCAGAACCTGTGTAGTTGTCATCGCTGTAAATGTTATATACTTCCCAACCGTGCTCCATGGCGTATTCCAGGAGCATGGCCTTTTGGTTCTGGATGCTGTTGCTGTCATCCGTCTCAAACCGCTTATTGCGGTCCTCTTCGGAGAGTCGGCAATAGATCGCGACCTTTTCCATTGGGATCGCCTCCAATTTATAAAAAATACCCGCTTCCATCACAGTCTGAGCGTGATGAAAGCGGGTCGTGAATTGCACCGGTATTCAGTTTATCGGGCGCCGGACAGGGCTGCCTTGGACCGTTCCAGCTGATTGATGAGCCGGATCCAGACGTCAGTATAGTCCTGAACGGTGGTGCAGGTTCCGCCGCTTTTGAAATAATTCTTGCAGGTCACAGAGTTGTTCATTTTGGATTCCTCCTTATCAGAATCTATGCCGGTATCCGGCAGGGTAGAAGTGGTCTTTGCTGTGTCTTCATTGGAAGTCAGCGCTGCTGATTCAGGTTTGCAGATTGTCATTTGTTTTGCCTCCAAACAGGTTGACCGGTGGCTTGTCATAGGACCGGAAACCAACTGATCATGGATTACAGTGATGTTGGAGGCGTGTTCAGTTTTGATCCGGCGGTCTCTCATGGCTGAACGCAGAAAAAATCAGCCCGCAGTTCTGCGGGCTGATCCATGCGCTGACCGATTCAGTTTTATAAGGCTTCCGGCTGGAAGAATCCCGAATCAGAATTCGTGTCGTCGCCGTAGAGCGTCTGATGGATGAACTCAAAGATCTCCTCATGCCGGTTGGTATTCCTGAGTTTTTCCAGATGTCCTTTTGCGGTATTAGTGTCATCTACCGCCTGTGATTGCTTCCTGGCGGTTTTGATCATCTTTTCGATGACGGGATCCTTTTTGGGCAGACATCCCCGGAAGTAAAAACCGTTGTTCTGCATGTCGGCGGTATATGGATCCACCACGGCATCCTGCATAGCAGCTCTTTTAGATCGTTCCACCCCTGTGCACAGGCGGTTCATCACCATATTTTCCGCCGCAGACATAAAGGCGGATGCTTCCGGATATACGGGCTTGTACGGGACATCTTCAGAACCTTTGACACCCATGCGCTTTTTGAGCTGCTCCCACCAAAACTCCTCAGAGCAGACCAAAATCCTGGACAAGTCTGTAAAAAAGTACCGATCGAACTGTTCTTTTGCGAGTGCGCGCCATGTCCCCACTGTTTTCAGGCAGGGTTCCGCCGGATTTTCTGTATAGGCCAGTTTGATCTGTCGTTCCCATTCCAGTTCTTTCACCATGAACTGATGATCTGTCTGGCGGATCACATTCCGCAGGGAGGAGGCCCGCCAATAGATGGCCGGACAGTTGATGATGCACTCCCGGTGTTCCCGCAGCAGTTCCCCGATGATCCCGAGCCGGCACGCGGACCACTTCGCCATGGCGTCATCATCTTTTTTGATATCAGATGGATCAATAGGGGGATCAATTTCAAGTTCTACCAGAAGCGCCGTGATCTCCGAGACCAGCGACAATCCGGAACACATCTCGAAGTACCATGCATCCTCCTCTTCAAAATCAGGGACAGACTCCAGTGTTTCGTGATACGGAAGGAGCCGCGTCAGATATTGGAACGTATGGACGCGCAATGCCCTACCGCGGCAGAGGATAAAACGCTGAAATGCCTCCAGCCGGCCGATTTCACAGAGAACAGGCACGGAGATCACATTCCCGTCATCCCGTTTGCCTGTTTCCTGGATGGTCACGCCAAAACACTTCGTCCTGGCCTGCTTATTTTTCGTATCGGAGAAGATCTGACAGTAACACAGAGGAAAATCCTTCATCCGGAGTGTGCGGCGTCCGGGCTGACTGGCGTGTTTTGCATACAGATACATTAAAAACGGCGCGTCATACAGCGCAAAACAGTCGTCAGGGCGCAGCCTGTAGTAAAATACAGGTTTTGGACCGAAGCAGATCTGTTTGGTCGTTTCCCCATATAGGATGTCCCGTACCAGTTCACGGTCGTGATGCCTCAGCGCATAGACATCCTGTATGAGAGGCTGGCCGTGATCGTCCAGAAGCGTTATCGGATTCTGATCTGTAAACACATTCCAAGTGAGGAATTCTTTCAGAAACAGATACTGCTCGTGTAGTTTGCCCTTGCCGCACGACGGATCCGCCGCCACGGTGCTGCGAGGCATCCTTTCAACGGGATCCCACAGTTCTTTGCCGAAATCTTCTTCCTGGGAAAACAACCTGTTACCTGCCTGATTCGTACCCATATCATTCCTCCTGCGCGCGTCATTCTGTGCGCCTCATTATACCGTATTTCGGCTCTTCCTGCTATTAAATATGCTAAATTTTGGAGAACACTTTTGAAAAAGGCGCGTCAGCGCCGCTTTTTAGCGGATCCTTCTGAAAATTTAGCGGAAAATTTAGCATGGAGGGAGTTGAAAAACCGTGTGCCGCGGCATTTACCGCGGCACACAGTTCAAAAGGGTCTGTCCGTTCTGACCGGCATACAGGAATCTTCCGATGGACAGACCGCGGATCAGATTCTCATACTGCTGCAGCCGGGACGGCTCCGAACACAGCATCCGGGCGAGAGAGCGGATATTTCTGTCACCCGGATAGAAGTATGCCCGGAGCGCAGCCTGCTCCAGCGCCTGGACCGCGATTCTGCTGTCGATCCACTGGGATGCGAACCAGCCATTGATGTGGTACTTGCGGCCTTCCCGGAGGATCCGGACCAGCATGCTCGTTTCGCTGAAGGTGAACCGCTGGAACTCGTCCAGAAGAATGACTGTGGGACAGGTCTTCTGCTGTGCCTGCAGTTTCTCTGCCCACAGATCCGACAGCAGAAGTTCTGTGACCAGCACCTGAGCCGCCCGGTCCGGGATCGTATCGAACTGCAGGACCGTGATCCCCGGATGAGTCAGATCCCAGTCGCATCCGCTCCCGCCACCGGGAAACAGACGGCCAAGGTCCTTCAGGCGGACAAGAGAGGCCTGCATTTTTTCTGCCCGCTTGCGGTCGCGTTCGATGAATGCGGCCAATGCGCTGAAAGAGGGCAGAAAGGCGGAGGACTCCATAAAGTCGCTCACCGCATTCCGTAGGTAGACCGGCTGTGCGTTTCCGCGGAAGCGATAAGCGTCAAGAATGGCGCTGGTCAGACGGGCCGCGGTGTCGGCCCGTTCCTCCACATACACGGGGCTGAGACGCAAGGGGCGGAACGGATTGATCCGGGCCTGCCGCCGGACATCGCGGACATCGATCTCCGCAACGGCCCTGCCGGGGATCCTCTGCATGACATCTCCTCTGAAATCGCCGGAGCAGTCGAAGACGTAGGCGTGTACGCCCTGTTCCGGCAGCTGGAACAGATACTTCCGCGCAGCATAGCTTTTGCCGCGTCCGGACTGCCCGAGGAGCGCGATATGTCCGTTGCTCCCGTCCTCCCAGGACAGGGGCACTCCCTCCGGGGAGTGCCCTCAGCCTGTCGAGAAACCCGGTTGCGCAATTAGGCGGCAACCGGGTTTTCAGCACATATTCGGGAAAATAGAATCGAAAATAGGAAATGGGCAGAGTCATTCCATTTCCACCTTGCCATTTTTTTGAGGTTCATGGCAGCA
>JALFSO010000081.1 GCA_022778785.1 Dysosmobacter sp.
GTGCCGATACATCTTCATCACCTGCAAACTTTTTCTTTCAAACTTCTGAATCCCTTTGCAGATATTTTACCGCATTACCCCTGTTTTTCCTAGTATTTTCAATGGTTTCCGAGCTTTTTCCCACTGTTCAGTAAGCCCTAATTATGCCACGCAAAAACACAATGGGCCGTGCTGCTAATGGCAATGGCTCTATTAGAAAGAAAACTCAAATAAAAAATGGAAAGACCTATACTTGGTATGAAGCTCGCATTACAACAGGGTATGACCCAAACACGGGGAAGCAAATTCAACGTTCAGTGAGTGGGAAGAAAAAAGAGGACGTTGCGAAAAAAATTAGGAAACTGTCAGTCGAAGTTGATGAAGGTACTTATTTGGAGCCAAACAAAATGACATTGGCGGAATGGCTTGATATTTGGATGTCAGACTACATGGGAGACAAGAAGTATTTAACTGTCAAGAATTATAAGTCAAATATCGAGACCCATATTAAGCCGAAGTTAGGCTCAGTTAAACTGCAAAAGTTAGTGCCTCATATGATTCAACGATTCTACAATGAGTTGAGTGACCACGGCTGCTCTGTTCCCGTAAAAGATAAGAACGGCAATGTCCAGAAAAAAGATGGAAAAGTGGTTACTTCTTTAAACCCTATGGCAGCAAAGACGGTCCGTAATATACATGGCACATTGAACAAGGCACTATCAGTTGCTGTTAGTATAGGATATCTCCATAGTAACCCGGCGGAATGTGTGATATTGCCAAGGGTAGAGAAAAAAGAAATTCACCCGCTCACAGATGAACAGGTGAAAGAATTCCTGAAAGCAGCAAGCTCGGAGGACTATGGAATTGCACTAAAGGTTATTCTCTTTACAGGGCTGAGAGAATCTGAGCTTTTGGGGCTTACATGGGACTCGGTTGACTTTAAAACTGGCTCAATTACCATCAGTAAACAACTTCTGAAAAGGAAGATTGAAGATGGAGGCTCAACTCTAAGCTCAACAAAAAGCGGAAAGATGAGAATAATCAAGCCAGCGCCTTTTGTGATGGAGCTATTAGCACAGCAATATAAGGAGCAAGCCAAACAGAGGCTTCAATCTGGAAATCAGTGGCAAGGCTGGCAAACATCTGAGGAACAAAAAACATCGTTGGTATTTCTAACTCCCGACGGAAAACATCTTTCTCAGACATCTATTCGCTACCATTTCAAAAAAGTAGTTGAGAGAATTGGAGTCCCTGCGGCACGAGTTCATGACTTGCGACATACATTCGCAGTACTGTCCCTCCAAAACGGAGATAATATCAAAACGGTGCAAGGGAACTTGGGACATGCTACCGCAGCTTTTACTCTGGATGTTTACGGTCATGTGTCAGAACGCATGAAGGATGACAGCGCAGCCAGAATGCAAGCCTATATTGAGAATATCTCCTGAAAGTCAAGAGAAATAAAAAATAAGGGAGAAATAAGGGAGAAAACAAAAAAGAAACCCTGGAACCATTGTGATTCCAAGGTTTCTTCTGGCAGCGGGTGAAGGATTCGAACCCTCACATACAGAGTCAGAGTCTGCTGTGCTACCTTTACACAAACCCGCTATGCTGTTTTGTTCTTGCTGTCGTCCGCAGCGAACAGATATTATTATACTGAAAAGACCGAAATTGTCAACCCCTATTTTACAAAAAAATCAGAAAATTTCCATGGGCCTCTCCGGAACCGTCCGGCATAGACCGACGCATGCTGCGCATACTGCATTTCGGAGGGGATCAAACCGTGAAAAAAGCGGAAAAAAGCCGGAAAATCCATCCGGATCCGGAGGACCTGCTGGAGCTGCGGATCGACCCGGAGCAGCGGCTCTGCCCGGCGGTCGACAGCACCTGCATCGATCTCTACCGAGTGGCGTCTGAAAAAATGGGCGTTCGGGTGGTGGACAACTGCTGCGAGGACAACATCAAATGAGAGAGGGGGCGGTTTCGTCCCCTCTCTCCGCGTCCGGAGAAAACGCATCTGCGATCTCTGATTGCCATGCCGCCGGTTTTATGGTACAATCAGACAAATGCTTTGCAAGGAAGTGAGCCCATGTCCCGATGCTTCATCTTTGCCGCCGGCACCTTTTACGGACTGCGGGAGCGGCCCGCCGACGGTGATCTGGTCATCGCCGCCGACGCCGGATACCGGGCCTGTCAGGCCGCGGGGATCGTCCCGGCGGTGGTGCTGGGGGATTTCGACTCCATGGACGCCCCGGAGGACGGCGCCGAGCTGTGCCGCCTGCCGGTGGAAAAGGACGACACCGACACCCTGGCCGCCGTCCGTCTTGGCCTGGAGCGGGGCTGTACGGAGTTCCATATCTACGGCGGCACCGGAGGAAAGCGGCTGGACCACACCGTGGCCAATTTTCAGACGCTTCTGTTCCTCCGCCGCCAGGGCGGTCGGGGCTTCCTCTACGATAACGACTTCGTCTGGACCGTGCTGGAGAATGAATCCATCACCGTGAAAAAAACGGTGGAATGGGGCCTGCTGTCCGTGTTCTCCCTAGGGGACCGGGCGGAGGGCGTCACGGAGACCGGCGTCCAGTATCCCCTGACGGACGGAGCGCTGGCCAACGGCTTCCCCATGGGCGTCAGCAACCACATTCTGGCGGCGGAGGCTGCCGTCTCCGTCCGGCACGGCGCGCTCCTGCTGGGCTGGGAGCTGCCGGCGGCGGGGGAATGAGCGCTGTTTTACACAAAGAATAACGCAGCGGACGACGGAGCGGTTGCGCCCGGTGCGGAATCATGGTATGATGAACAAAGAAGAAAGGTCGACCTCTTGAACGACTTGGGCGATTTGCCGGATTCCGGCGGCCCGACAGGAACGGCGCGCCGGATACGGCGGGGAAGGGGGCTGCTCATGGCCACGTTTATCGTAAATGGAACCACTGTGACGGCGCAGCGGAATCAGAAGCTGCTGCGCTTTCTCCGGGATGAACTGCGGCTGACCTCGGTGAAGGACGGATGCAGCGAGGGCGCCTGCGGCACCTGCACCGTCCTGGTGGACGGCAAGGCCACCAGGGCCTGCGTCCCCTGGACCGACAAGCTGGAGGGCAAGCGCGTCCTCACCGTGGAGGGCCTGACGGACTTTGAGAAGGGCGTGTACACCTACGCCTTCGGACAGGCGGGGGCAGTGCAGTGCGGCTTCTGCATCCCCGGCATGGTGATGTGCGCTAAGGGGCTGCTGGATGTCAATCCCAGCCCCAGCCGGGAGGAGGCGGCCTTCGCCATCCGGAACAACATCTGCCGCTGCACCGGCTACGTGAAGATCATCGACGCCATTTTGCTGGCGGCGGAGGTCCTCCGGGCCGGAGAGATCCCGCCGGCGCCCACGGACTGGTCTCTGGGCCAGCGGGTTCCCCGGGTGGACGTGCGGAAAAAGGTCACGGGAACGGGGGAGTACCCCGATGATATCTACGTGGACGGGATGCTGTACGGCAGCGCCGTCCGCAGTCAGTACCCCAGAGCCCGGGTGCTGGCCATCCATACGGAGGAGGCCGAAGCCCTGCCCGGCGTGGCGGGCGTGTTCACCGCCGCCGATATCCCCGGCCAGAACAAGGTGGGCCATCTGAAAAAGGACTGGGACACCATGATCGCCGTGGGGGACATCACCCACTATCTGGGAGACGCCGTCTGTCTGGTGGCCGCCGAGACGCCGGAGATCCTGGCCCAGGCCAAGCAGCTGGTAAAGGTGGACTACGAGGAGCTGCCCATGGTCCGCAGTCCCCGGGAGGCCATGCTGCCCGACGCGCCCCTGGTGCATAAAGAGGGTAATCTGCTGGCCCACAAGCACATCCAGCGGGGCAATCCGGCGGAGGCCATCGCCAAATCGAAGCACGTGCTGACCCAGCGGTTTTCCACGCCCTGGACGGAGCACGCCTTCCTGGAGCCGGAGTGCGCCGTGGCCATGCCCGACGGGGATGGGGTCCTGGTGCTGTCCACGGACCAGGGAGCCTACGACACCCAGCATGAGATCATGGGGATGCTGGGCCTGCCCGCGGAACAGGTGAAGGTCCGGAACTGTCTGGTGGGCGGCGGCTTCGGCGGCAAGGAGGACGTCACCGTCCAGCACCACGCCGCCCTCATCGCGTATCTGACCAAGCGGCCGGTGAAGGTGAAGCTCACCCGGGCCGAGAGCATCCTGATCCACCCCAAGCGCCATCCCATGGAGATGGAGTTCTCCCTGGGCTGCGACGAGAACGGCATCATCCAGGGCGTGGCCGCCGAGGTCATTGCGGACACCGGGGCCTACGCCTCTCTGGGCGGGCCGGTGCTGGAGCGGGCCTGCACCCACGCGGCGGGGCCCTACAACTACCAGAACTTCGAGATCGACGGCTGGGCCTATTACACCAACAATCCCCCAGCCGGGGCCTTCCGGGGCTTCGGCGTCACCCAGACCTGCTTCTGCATTGAGAGCTTGCTGAACCAGATGGCGGACATCGTGGGTATCTCCCCGTGGGAGATCCGGTGGCGCAACGCCATCCGCCCCGGGCAGGAGCTGCCCAACGGCCAGATCGTGGACGACTCCACGGGCCTCGCGGAGACGCTGGAGGCGGTGAAGCCTTATTACGACCAGGCGAAATACGTAGGCATCGCCTGCGCCATGAAAAACGCCGGCGTGGGCGTGGGTATCCCGGACACGGGCCGGTGCCGTCTGGTGATCCGGGACGGCAAGGTCCATATCTTCGCAGGTGCCTCCTGCATCGGACAGGGGCTGGGCACCGTCCTGACCCAGATGGTCTGCGGCGAGACCGGCGTGTCCCATGAGAACGTGGTCTACGAGCGGTCCAACACCTGGTGCGCCCCGGACGCGGGTACCACCTCCGGCTCCCGGCAGACGCTGTTCACCGGCGAGGCCTGCCGCCGGGCCTGTGAGGGCCTGCGGAAAGCATTAAAGGAGAATTCCTTGACAGAACTGGAAGATCAGGAGTTCTACGGCGAGTACCTGGGCAAGACGGACCCGCTGGGGGCCAAGGTGCCCAATCCCGTCAGCCACATCGCCTACGGCTACGCCACCCAGATCTGCATCCTCGATGAGGACGGAAAGATCCAGCAGATCGTGGCGGCCCACGACGTGGGCAAGGCGGTGAACCCCACCTCCATTGAGGGTCAGATCCAGGGCGGCGTGGTGATGTCCATGGGCTACGCCCTGACGGAGCGGTATCCCCTGACGGACTGCAAACCCACCGCCAAATACGGCACGCTGGGCCTGTTCCGGGCCAATCAGATCCCGGAGATCACGCCCATCATCATCGAGAAGGAGGGGCTGAACGTGGCCCGGGGCGCCATCGGCATCGGAGAGATCACCTCCATTCCCACGGCTCCGGCCATCGCGGACGCCTATTTCCGTTACGACGGCAAGTTCCGCACCGTCCTCCCCCTGGAGGACACCCCCTACGCCAGAAAGTGAGGACGGAAGATGGAACAGTCGAAATTTTACCGCCGGGGCTGGCTGTGCGCCGCCCTGTCGCCTGTGGCCTGCGTGCTGTTTCTGCTGGGCAGGATCGCCGGGCTGTGGGACCAGACGGGGAACCAGCTGGTCACGGTCCTGGCGGGCATCCTGACAGTGGAGATGCTGGTGGGGACCATCGCCCCCTTCTGGTGGCTGCTGACGGCCTTCCGCCAGCGGCGGCTGGGCAAGGAGCAGTCCGCCATCCTGATCTTCGCCAACGCGGCGGCCCTGATCATCAGCATCGTGTTTTTCTTCTGACAAAAGAGAAGACGGCCAGCGCTCTCCGCATGGCCGTCCGGTCAATGAATTTTGCGCCTTACCCAGCGCGGGCATCAGCCCTTTAGTTCCGCTAGCGCCGCCGGGGTGTCCACGTCGTGGAGCACCGCCGGACCCACCTCCCAGAGGATCAGGTCCTCCTCATGCCGCCGGATGACGGTGCTGCCGCCATGGTCCTCGTTCAGCTCCATCAGCTCCGGGAAGAACCGGGCGGGGAACAGGCAGGGATTGCCCCGGACGCCGTTGTGGCCCAGGGCCGCGATTTTGTCCGGATGGGCCAGATAGAACCGCACCAGCGAGGCCACCGTCTCCCGACGCAGCAGCGGCTGGTCCGACACCTGAAACAGCACGGCGTCGCAGTCCCGGAGGGCCGTCAGGCCCAGCTCGATGGTGTGGCTGATGCCCCAGTCGGGATGCCGGTTGTGGATGGAGGCGAAGGAGAATTCCCCCGCCAGATCCATGACCTCCGGATACTGGGTCACCACCACAACGGAGTGGAACAGCTCCGACGGCACCGCCTCCAGCGCCCGCCGTATGAGCGTCTTTCCCTCCCATTGGGCCGCCAGCTTGTTCTCCCCGAACCGCCGGGCATTACCCGCGGCCATCACCACACACCCCAGCTTTAAATTCCTCATTCCTAATTCCTCATTCCTAATTCCTAATTGATGATAGTATATCCGTTTTCCCCCGCGTCAGTCAACGGGGGAACAGACCGAAAAAGGAGGCCACGCCCTATGAGCAAATGCGTTGGAAAAAGCGTGACCCGCGTGGATGCCTACGACAAGGCGTCCGGCAGGGCCAAATACACGGATGACCTCTGCGACCGCAGCGCCCTCATCGCCAAGGTGCTCCACTCCACCATCGCCCACGGCTTCGTGAAGTCCATCGACACCGGGGAGGCGGAGGCCATCGACGGCGTGGTCCGCGTCCTGACCTGCTTCGACGCGCCGGACCGTCCCTTCCCCACGGCGGGCCATCCCTGGTCCACGGACCCCAAGCATCAGGACGTGGCGGACCGGCTGCTGCTGAACCGGCACGTGCGCTACTACGGCGACGACGTGGCGGTGGTCATCGCGGAGAACGAGGTGGCCGCAGCTCAGGCCGTCCGGGCCATCCGGGTGGAGTACGAGGAGCTGCCCTTCGTGCTGGACGTCCAGAAGGCCATGGAACCCGGCGCGCCCCAGATCCACGAGGAGTATCCCGGCAACGTGCTGGCTCATACGTCCCTGCGGAACGGCGACTATGAACACGCCTGCCAGGAGCCGGGGCTCATCAAGGTGGAGGGCTGGTACGACACCCCCACCGTCCAGCACTGCCACATTGAGAATCACCTGTGCTACGCCTATGAAGAGAGCGGGAAGATCGTGGTGGTGTCCTCCACCCAGATCCCCCACATCACCAAGCGGGTGGTGGCCCAGGCCCTGGGCCTGCCCTGGGGCAGCGTCCGGCTGATCAAGCCCTATATCGGCGGCGGCTTCGGCAACAAGCAGGACGCCCTGTACGAGCCGCTGTGCGCGTGGTGCTCCCAGATGGTGGGAGGCCGTCTGGTGAAGCTGGAGTGCAGCCGGGAGGAAACCTTCGTTTCAAACCGGGTCCGCCACGCCATCCGCACCCACATCATCTCCTGGGTCCGGCCTGACGGCACCTTCGCCGCCCGGAAGATCGAGTGCTTCTCCAATCAGGGTGCCTACGCCTCCCACGGCCACGGCGTCTGCGCCAAGGGCATGGGCGCCTTCCCCCAGCTGTATCCCTGCCCCAACGTGGAGGGCGACGCCTGGACGGTGTACACCAACCGTCCCACCGCCGGCGCCATGCGGGGTTACGGCATCCCCCAGGCCATGTTCGCCGGAGAGTGCCACATCGACGATGTGTGCCGGGCCATCGGCGCGGATCCGGTGGAGTTCCGCCGGAAGAATCTGATGCCCGTGGGCTTTAAGGATGGCTTCTCGAAAAACGAGCTGTATACCGACACCTTCAACCAGTGCATGGACAAGGCCATGGCGGCAATCGACTACCGCCGGAAGTACGAGGAATACCAGCACCAGACCGGCGATATCCGTAAAGGAATTGGCCTTGCCGTGTTCTGGTACAACACGGCGGTGTGGCCCATCTCCCTGGAGTCCTCCTCCTGCCGGATGGTGCTGAATCAGGACGGCTCCCTCCAGTTCCAGACCGGCGAGACGGAGATCGGCCAGGGCTGCGACACCGCCTTCTCCCAGATGGTGGCCGACGCCGTGGGCGTGCCCCTCAGCGCCGTCCACGTGGTCAGCAGCCAGGACACCGACGTGACCCCCTTCGGCACCGGCGCCTACGCCTCCCGCCAGACCTACATCGGCGGCTTCTCCATCATGCAGACCGCCATGGCCCTCCGGGAGAGGATCCTGAACGTGGCCCATGAGCAGACCCGGATGCCCGTTTCCAATCTGGACCTGGTGGACGGGAACATCGTCCGCAAGTCTGACGGCCGGGTGCTGGAGACCCTGGGGGAACTGGCCACGGAGTGTCTGTACTCTCTGGAGCACAGCCAGCACATCACCGCCGAGACCACGGCCCAGATCAAGTCCAACGCCTACTCCTTCGGCTGCTCCATCGCCGAGGTGGAGGTGGATATCCCCATGTGCAAGGTGAAGCTGCTGCGGATGGTCAACGTCCACGACTGCGGCAGTCTCATCAACCCCGCACTGGCGGAGGCCCAGGTCCACGGCGGCATGTCCATGGCCATCGGCTACGGACTCAGCGAGGAGCTGAAATTCGACGAGAAGACCGGACGCCCCCTGAACAACAACCTGCTGGACTACAAGCTGTCCACCGTCATGGATCACCCGGACCTGGACGCTCTGTTTGTGGAGAACGCGGAGCCCACGTCGCCCTTCGGCACCAAGTCCCTGGGCGAGCCGCCGGCCTGCTCCGGCGCGCCGGCCATCCGCAACGCCATTGCCCAGGCCACCGGCGTGTACATCGACCGCTGCCCCATCACGCCCCACGTGCTGTACCGGGAGTTCCGGGACGCGGGACTGATCCGGGATTGAAGGAGGAATCGCCATGTATGATATGAAAGCCCTGTATCAGGCATCCAGCGTCCAGGACGCGGTTGCCCTGCGCCTGGCCCATCCCGACGCCCAGATCATTGCCGGCGGCTCCGACGTGCTGGTGCAGATGCGGGAGGGCAAGCGGGCCGGCGCGGAGCTGATCTCCATCTACGGTCTGGACGAACTCCGGGGCATCAAACTGGAGGAGGACGGGACGCTGCGCATCGGCAGCCTGACCAGCTTCTCCCACATCACCCGGGACCCGCTGATCCAACAGTACGTCAATGTGCTGGGGGAGGCCGTGGACCAGGTGGGCGGCCCCCAGATCCGGAACATTGGCACCATCGGCGGTAACACCTGCAACGGCGTCACCTCCGCCGACTCCGCCTCCACGCTGTTCGCCTACGACGCCGTCATTGAGCTGACGGGGCCGGAGGGCGTCCGCCGCCTGCCCATCCAGGAGTTTTACATCCGGGCGGGCAAGGTGGACATCCGGGCGGGAGAGATCCAGACCGGTATTCTCATCCCGCGGGAGAGCTATGAGAACACCTTCGGCCACTACATCAAGTATGCCATGCGGAACGCCATGGACATCGCCACGCTGGGCACCTCCGTCAACGTCCGCCTGTCCGCCGACAAAAAGACGGTGGAGCGGGCGAGAGTGGCCTTCGGCGTGGCGGGCCCCATCCCCATGCGGGCGTCCACGGCGGAGCGTACCGCCGCCGGACAGCCCGTCAGCCTGGAGCTGGCGGAGGCCTTTTCCGCCGCCGTCCGGGAGGACATCAACCCCCGGGACTCCTGGCGTGCCGCCAGGGACTTCCGGATGCACATTGCCGTGGAGAGCGCCAAACGGGCGTTCATCGAATCCGTGAGACTGGCGGGAGGTGAGCTGTGATGGTGGAAAAGCACGTGACCCAGTATCAGACGGTTCATTTCAACCTCAACGGCCAGGACGTGGAGCGGACGGTGGACGTCCGGGCGTCCCTCACCGACATGCTCCGCAACGACTTCCGAATGACCTCCGTGAAGAAGGGCTGCGAGGTGGGCGAGTGCGGCGCCTGCAACGTCCTCATCGACGGCGAGGCTTTCAACTCCTGCATCTATCTGGCGGTCTGGGCGGAGGGAAAGCACATCCGCACGCTGGAGGGGCTGCTGGGCCCCAACGGCGAACTCAGCGACATCCAGCAGGCCTTCGTGGACGAGGCTGCCATCCAGTGCGGCTTCTGCACGCCGGGCTTTATCCTGACGGCGGTGGAGATCCTGGAGAGCGGAAAGGAGTACAGCGACGACCAGCTGCGCAAGCTCCTATCCGGTCATCTGTGCCGCTGCACCGGCTATGAGAATATCCTCCGGGCGGTAAAGAAGACCATGTACAGGCGACTGGGAAAGGAGCTGCCGAACCATGAGTGAGTTCTGCGGAAGCTGCGTGGACTGCGCGGTGAAGAGCTGCAGCCGGATGGACGGCAAAAATCCGGCCTTTTGCCTGACCACTCACATGGATGAGGAGGCACTGGCGGAGGCCATGCTGCTGTACACCGAGGACGACTGGAACCGGCAGACTGCCATATCCGCCGCGGAAGTGGAGGCGGAGTTCTACTGCAAGATGACCCGGGTGGAGGAGATCATGGAGTTCGCCCGCCGGATGGGCTTTCACCGCATCGGCATCGCCACCTGCGTGGGGCTTCTGGCGGAGGCACGCACCGCCGCCCGCATCTTCCGGAAGGCGGGCTTCGAGGTCTACGGCGTGGCCTGCAAGGTGGGCGCCCAGCCCAAGACCGCCATTGGCATCCCGGAGCACTGTCAGAAGGTGGGGAAGAATATGTGCAACCCCATTTTGCAGGCAAAGCTGCTGAACCGGGCAAAGGTGGACCTGAACGTGGTCATCGGCCTGTGCGTGGGCCACGACTCCCTGTTCTACAAATACGCGGAGGCGCTGACCACCACCCTTGTGACCAAGGACCGTGTGCTGGGCCACAACCCTGCGGCGGCGCTGTACCAGGCGGAGGCCTATTACTCCAGGCTCCTGAAGGATTGAGACAAGGCGGCGGACGATCGTCCGCCGCCTTGCGTTGTCGAAAGACCTTGTCTGTAGGAAAAGAGTTCTTTTTTGCAGGGGGAGTACGAGGGGGCGGGAGCCCCTTCGTATGGAATCGAATGCCTGCAAAAAGCCTGCGTCAGCAGGTGTTTGCGCCGCGCAGCGGCAGCTTTTCGGCCCGCTGCGCGGGCAGAAAAGTGAGGCATTGTAAAGGCAGTAAAAAGTCCGGTCCGGACTTTTTACTGCCGAACGGCGGACGATCGTCCGCCGCCTGTCATTTTATTTGACGATTCACTGAAAACGCGCTATAATAAAAATACCAAACGAGAGGAGGTATTCTGATGAAGACCATCATCACCATTGGACGGCAGTTCGGCAGCGGCGGCAAGGAAGTCGGCATCCGGGTAGCCAAGGAGCTGGGCATTCCGTTCTATGATAAAGAGCTGCTGCAGGAGGCGGCGAAGAAGAGCGGCCTGTGCGAGAAGATCTTCGAGAACTTCGACGAGAAGCCCAAGAGCCTGCTGTACTCCATCGCCATGGACTCCTACATGTTCAGCCTGCCCGGCAGCGGCGCCGGAGAGTCGCTGGAGCAGCAGGTGTACCTCGCTACATACGATACTATCCGCCACATCGCGTCCCAGGGCCCCTGCGTCATCATCGGACGCTGCGCGGACTACGCCTTGGCGGATGACCCCAACCGCCTGAGCCTGTTCATCTATGCGCCCATGGACGTGCGGATCGCCCGGGTGGCGAAGCGCCAGAACCTGACGCCGGAGAAGGCCCGTCAGCTGATCCTCAAGACCGACAAGCGCCGCGCCTCCTATTACGAGTACTATTCCGCCCAGCGGTGGGGCGCAGTGGAGAGCTACGACTTCTGCCTGGATTCCAGCGCTCTGGGCCTGGGCGGCACGGTGGAGCTGATCCGCACCATGGTAGATCACAAGGAACATCCGGTGCCCAGCCCCACGGAGGAGGATCCCACCCAACCCAAGGCCTGAGAAAACTGCATCTGACCGCACCGACGCGCGAAAAAGAGCGGACCGCACAGCGGTCCGCTCTTCGTTTTCATGCGGCGTTCAGGCCAGATGCAGGGTAATGCCCTCCAGCTTGTAGAAGGGGTCGGCGGCGGTGGGGGACAGTCCCTCCGCCACGCCCGTCTGGGTCAGGACAGAGGTGCGTTTGAAGCATACCGGCAGGATGGGGGCCTGGCTGAACAGCCGCGCGCACAGCGCCCGCATGGACGCAGCCTGGTTCTGGGATGCGGCGCAGGCGCTCAGGATCTCGTCCATCGCCGGATCGGACCAGCCACTGTAGTTCAGCTGTCCTCCGGTGCCTATCAGCGCCGTCAGATCCCAGTCGGCGGTGAGCCGGACCTCCGCGAAATAGAGGTCATAGTTCCCGGCGGCCAGGGCGGTCAGATAGTCCTCCCAGGGCAGAGTCTCCACTGTGAATTTCAGATCAAAGACAGACAGGGAGGAGGCCAGATACCGGGCGATGGAGACCTTGAAGGAGTTGTCGTCGTTTACCAGCAGCGTCAGCTCCCGGGTGGTCTCGCCGGTGTTGAGCCCCACATCTGTCATGGCGTCCTCAAAGGCGTTGTAGGAGTAACCGGTCTCCAGCTCCGCCGGATACAGCGCGGATACCGGGGAGACGGGGAACTGAGCGGCCACGGCATGGCCGGAGAGATAGACGTCTGCCACGGTGGAGCGGTCCACGCCCAGACTGAGGGCCCGGCGGACGGCAGGATCGCTGAGCAGCTCCCGCTGGACATTGAAGCCGATATATTGGAGCACGGAGGTGTCCGCGTCCGTGGAAGAGAAGCTGCCGGCGGCGCTGAGGGGCTCCGAATCCGTCAGATCGGCGGTGATGAGCTGCACGGCGTGGGAGGTGAACTGATAGCGCAGGGCGTCAGAGCCGGTGCAGGGCACCAGCTCGATGCGATCGGCGGGCAGTTTTCCGCTGCCCCACCAGCTGCTGTTGGGCACCAGATAGAAATTTCCGCTGTCGGACACCAGTGTATAGGGCCCGGTGCCGGTGGGCACGGAGTTGTTCTCCGTGCCGGCCTTCACGATGGGGATATCCAGCAGGGCGGTGAAGCCGGTGTTGGGCCGGTTCAGGGTGATGACCACCGTGCCCTTGGCGGCACGGACCGACTGGACGCAGGCCAGCCGCGCCTGATAGCGGGGCGCGGTGCGGGCACGGTTCAGGGTGGCAGCCACATCGGAGGCGGTGAGGGAGGAGCCATCGCTGAAGGTGACGCCCTCCCGGAGCTGGAGCGTCCAGGTCATGGCCTCCGGGTCGTAGCTGGCATCGGTGCAGAGCCGGTACTGGGGCTCCAGCTCTTCGTCCAGCTGAAACAGGCCCTCGTACAGCAGGGCGCCCAAAGTCTGTTGGGCGCCGTCGGGGCAGGTGACGGGGTCCAGGGCGGCGCCGGAGTCGTAGGGAAGGGAAAAGGTCTCAGGCAGGGCGGCGGACGGCTCCTCCTTTTGAGAGGAGAGGGCGGCCAGATCGCCGGGGAGGGGCGCGCCGCCCTCATCGGGCAGCTCCTGGGCGCATCCGCTGAGGAGCAGAGCCGGCAGGAGCAGGAAAACGGCGGCTTTTCGGAACTTCATGGCCTGCCCTCACTGCCGTCCGGAGAGGGCGATCATGGCCGCCTGGGCGCCCCGGGCGTCGCCCATCTTCCGGTAGGACCAGAACCAGTCCGTCCGGCAGGCGGTGCAGAGGCCGGACACGTCAATGTGTTCCGGCAGGACGCCCGCCCGCAGGAGCCAACGGCGGTTCAGGCCCGCCAGATCCACGTGGTACTTGGCGCCCCGGCGCTCCAGACAGCCCTCCGCGTCTGCGCCCAGGGCGGCCCGCATGGCCTCCGGCACGTCGCCGTCGGTCTCGAAACAGCACCGGCCGATGCAGGGCCCCACGGCGGCCAGGACCGTCTCCGGTCTGGCGCCGTATTCCCGGACCATGGTCTGAACAGTCTTCTCCACGATCCCAGCGGCACAGCTCCGCCATCCGGCGTGAACGGCACCGATGGAGCGGCTGGACGGGTCGTACAGCAGAATGATGCCGCAGTCGGCGGAAAAGACCAGCAGCGGCAGATCCGGTTCGTTGGTGACCAGGGCGTCGGCGGTGTAATCCCGCTCCCGCAGCAGGCCCTTTCCGGCGTCGGCACCGGTGCAGACCCGGACGGTGGTCTCATGGACCTGCCGGGACAGGACGGTCCGCTCCACATCCGTGCCGACGGCGGCACAGAAGCGGCGGTAGTTCTCCCGCAGCGCGTCCGGAGCGTCGCCGCAGCCGGTCCGCAGGTTCAGGGAATCCCAGGGCGGCAGGGAGACGCCGCCCTTCCGGGTGGAAAAGCCGTGCCGGATGCCGGAACAGCCGTCCAGCAGGGGGGAGGACAGCCAGAGCAGTTCGTTTTGCTGATGGATCTCAAAAGACATGACAAATTCTCCTAATCAAGATGGACAGAAGGAGCCGGAGCCGCGTATCAGAACAGCATACGCCGTTCCGGTAGAAATATGCCCCCGGCCCTCCGGCAGGAGAACAGGGGGCGCGTGTTTTGTAAAGTGCTGCCGGAGCCGGAAGGCGCAGCCGTGGGGTGTCAGTCCGGGTTCTCCTCCACTTCATGGTGATGATACCCACGGCGGGCATAGATGATGCCGCCAATGCAGACGAAAACGCCTACGCATAGCAGCAGGATGCCCCATCCGCCCAGCAGAAGGCCGGTCAGACACATGATGCCGCCGGTCAGCAGCAGAGCGATGCCGTACAGAATGTCCTTGATATCCTGCAGCAACACCAGAACGCCATCGTAGTCTTTCATAAAAGGATTCCTTTCCTGCGGAAAAAAACCGCCTGCGTCCTCACTTTTGCCCGGAAGACAAAAGTGAGAAGAAAGGGAGGCGGCAAAGGCCCCCGCAACCACCTATCAGCTGCCGCAGGCGGCCAAGAGGAAAAGGGCCAGGAAAAACCTAAGGTTTTTCCGGTTCTTTTGCCCAACGGGCAAAAGAATCTGCCATAATCATTTTTCCGGCGGCGTGTACGTCGGAAAAATACCGAGACCCCAGCCGCCGGGGGCGGCGTCACCAGTGACCGACGTCACTGGTGGTGGGGGAATCTCAAGGGGGAGCCTGCTCCCCCTTGAACAACGTCAGTTGTCGTGGTACTCCTTGCACGTGCACTTCTTCCACTTCAGGCCGCTGCCGCAGGGACAGGGGTCGTTGCGGCCGATCTTGTTGACCTTCACGGGCTGCTTCTTGGGAGTGGTGCCGTCGCCGCCCACGTTTTCGGTCATACCCTTGGCCACCCGCTCACGCTTGACTTCCTCGTCCTTCCTGATCCGGACGGAGAACAGACGGCGGACAGTCTCGGACTGGATGGCGGCGATCATCTCCTCAAACATGGTCAGGGACTCCTGCTTGTAGGCGATGATGGGATCGGTGTTGGCGTAGGCACGCAGACGGATGCCCTGCTTCAGGTCGTCCATGGCGTCGATGTGGTCCATCCAGTACTCGTCCACCACCCGGAGCATGATGACCCGCTCCAGCTCCCGCATCAGCTGCGGAGTGATCTCGGCCTCCTTGGCCTCGTAGGTCTTCTCGGCGGCCTCGGTGAACATCTCGGCGAAGTCGTTCTGGGTCTTCTCGGCCAGCTCTTCCTCCGTGAAGGAGAAGGAACCCTTGGGGAAGTACAGCCCCTCCAGCCCCCGGAGCATGGTCTGGAAGCCGGCCTGATCCAGGGACTGCTCCTCGCCGAAGGCCAGGGCCACGTCGTTGGACAGAACGGTGCGCATCATGCTCAGGACATTTTCCTTCATGTCCTTGCCGTCCAGAACCTCACGGCGCTGGTTGTAGATGATCTCGCGCTGCTTGTTCATGACATCGTCGTACTCCAGCACGGACTTACGGGACTGGAAGTTCCGGGACTCCACGGTGGTCTGGGCGTTCTCAATGGCCTTGGTCAGCATCTTGCTCTCGATGGGGGTGTCCTCGTCCAGATCCACCTTGTCCATCATGTTCTGGATGCGGTCGCCGCCGAACAGGCGCATCAGATCGTCTTCCAGGGAGATATAGAACCGGGTCTCGCCGGGATCGCCCTGACGGCCGGCGCGGCCGCGGAGCTGATTGTCGATCCGGCGGGAGTCGTGGCGCTCGGTGCCGATGATGAACAGACCGCCCGCGGCGCGGACCTTGTCAGCCTCGTCCTTGATCTCCGCCTTGTGGGCGGCCAGACGGTCGGCGAACAGCTTCCGGGCGTCCAGGATCTCCTGGTTGTCGGTCTCGGCGTAGCCGGTGGCCTCCATGATGAGCTCGTCGCTGAGACCGGCCTTCCGCAGATCGGCGGTGGCCATGTACTCGGCGTTGCCGCCCAGCATGATGTCGGTGCCGCGGCCCGCCATGTTGGTGGCCACGGTGACGGCGCCGAACTTGCCGGCCTGGGCCACGATCTCGGCCTCTTTCTCATGGTTCTTGGCGTTCAGCAGATTGTGGTGGATGCCCTCCCGCACCAGCAGCTTGGACAGGGCCTCGTTCTTCTCAATGGACACGGTGCCCACCAGGACGGGCTGGCCCTTGGCGTGGCACTCCTTGATCTGCTCAATGACCGCCCGGTACTTGCCCGCCTCGGTCTTGTACACCACGTCGTGGTGGTCCTCACGGGCAACGGGCTTGTTGGTGGGAATCTCGATGATATCCAGGTTGTAGATGGTGGCGAACTCCTCCTGCTCGGTCATGGCGGTACCGGTCATACCGGAAAGCTTGCTGTACAGGCGGAAGTAGTTCTGGAAGGTGATGGTGGCCAGGGTCTTGTTCTCGGAGTTGACGCTGACGTGCTCCTTGGCCTCGATGGCCTGATGGAGGCCGTCGGAGTAGCGGCGGCCAAACATGAGACGGCCGGTGAACTCGTCGACAATGATGACTTCGCCGTCCTTCACCACGTAGTCGATGTCCTTCTTCATGACACCGTGGGCCTTGATGGCCTGGTTGATGTGGTGGGACAGGGTGGAGTTCTCCGGATCGGCCAGGTTGTCCAGATGGAAGAACTGCTCGGCCTTGGCGATGCCGCTGGCGGTGAGCATGGCGGACTTGGCCTTCTCATCCACGATGTAGTCGGCGTCCTCATTCTCGTCTTCCTCTTCCTTGTTGTCCACCTCGGCCACCACCTTCTTCTTCAGGCGGGAGACGAACATCTCAGCCATGTCGTACAGCTGGGTGGACTTGTCGCCCTGGCCGGAGATGATCAGGGGGGTCCGGGCCTCGTCGATGAGGATGGAGTCCACCTCGTCCACGATGGCGAAGGCGTGGCCCCGCTGCACCAGCTCGGTGGAGTAGATGCACATATTGTCACGGAGATAGTCGAAGCCCATCTCGT
>JALFSO010000109.1 GCA_022778785.1 Dysosmobacter sp.
CTCCCACCGAGCCGACGACTCCCACCGAGCCGACGACTCCCACCGAGCCGACGACTCCCACCGAGCCGACGACTCCGACTGAGCCGACGACTCCGACTGAGCCGACGACTCCCACCGAGCCGACGACTCCCACCGAGCCGACGACTCCGACTGAGCCCACCACGCCCGACAATGTCGGCTACACGGTCGTGGCCCAGTACTACGACGGCGGCAATCTGGTCAATGAGACGCCCGTGGAGCTGACCAGCGGCACTGAGGTCGTCGGTGCCACCATCACCATCGTCCCGCAGGACAGTTGGGCGACCTATGGCGGCAAGGACGACTATCGTCTGACCACCTCCGATCTGAACCTGACCATCACGGCCGACGCGTCTGCCAACGTCCTGACCCTGCGCTATGACCGCAGCGACAACAGCTACAGCGGCGGCGGCGGAAACGGCGGCGGAACCGGCAGTGGCGGTGGAAACGGCGGCTCCGCGCTGAACACCAAGGATCACTTCTCCTACATCATCGGCTACAAGGATGGTACTCTGCGTCCCAACGGCAACATCACCCGCGGTGAGGTCGCTACCATCTTCTTCCGTCTGCTGACCGACGACGCCCGCGAGGAGTACTGGTCTCAGACCAACGACTACACCGATGTGGCGCCTGAGAAGTGGTGCAGCAACGCCATCTCCACTCTGAGCAACATGGGTGTCATCAGCGGCTACAGCGACGGTACCTTCCGTCCTGACAGCAGCATCACCCGCGCGGAGTTCTCCAAGATGGCTGTGAACTTCTTCGACTACACGGTGAAGGAGTATCAGGGCTACTTCCCCGACGTGGAGGAGTCCGACTGGTATGCCGTCTATGTGGAGGCCGCCAAGGAGATGAAGCTCATTGAGGGCTACACCGACGGCACCTTCCAGCCCGATAAGGCCATCACCCGCGGCGAGGCCTGCACCATCATCAACCGCACGCTGGGCCGTGTCCCCGACAAGGACCGGATGCTGCCCACCGAGGATATGGTGACCTGGACTGACATCTGCCCGCAGGTCTGGTGCTACGAGGCCATGATGGAAGCCACCAACAGCCACACCTACAACTGGGTGACCGTCAATGGCGAGAAGGTGGAGAAATGGGTCTCCACAGAGGACCAGCGCGACTGGGCCGCTCTGGAGAACACCTGGTCTACCGCTCATTCCGCTCCCGGCGGCGAGGTCGTGCAGTAACACGGCACGGACCGCACCGGTCTGCTGAGCAGACGGCCAACAGCACATAAGAGCGCTCCCCCTGACGCAGGAATGCGTCAGGGGGAGTTTTTTTGCCTGAAGCGGACGGCGGAGTGCGTGAACGGCACGTCCGCCCTGCGGTGTCAAAGGTCGCACAGCACCTGCAGCCCCTCGAAGAATTTGTCGATGGAGGGCCGGCCACCATAGGGGGATTTTCCCCGGAGCAGATCCATTTCGCTGCGGATGGCGTCAAAGTTGAACAGGGTGTGGGAGTACCGGTCGAAGATATCGCTGTAGTAGTCCTCAATGCCCAGGGCGGCGGTGTTGGTCAATCCACGGCGGATGGCCCGGCGGATGCGCTGCTTGACGATCTTCGGGTCCTCGCCCAGCTCCTCCGCGTAGGCGTTGAGGGTGATCTTGCTGTTGTAGGGCTCCCCGCGCTTTTTCATCAGCTGGCAGACGTTGATGATATCCTTGGTGCCGCTCTCGCCCAGCATCCCCACGGAGCCCAGGACCTTGCGGACCCTGCTGAGGGTGTTGTCCGCCGGCTCGGGGGGCGGCGCCTGGGCCGCGGGGGGAGAGGTGCCCATGACGCTGCGGATGCCGCTGAGGACGGAGGCCATCTGCCGCTTTTCCACCACCCGGCGGATGACGTTTTCAATCTCGATGAAGTTGTTGGGCTTGGTGATGTAGAACTCGATGCCGGCCTTGTAGGCGTCGGAGATCATATTTTTGTCCACTACCTGGGAGACCATGATGAAATCAATGCCGGGGTCGGTCTCCCGCACCTCACTGACCACGGTGATGCCGTCCTTCACCGGCATCAGCAGGTCCAGCACCACGATGTCCGGTTTTTTGGCCAGGATCTCCGCCACGGCCTTCTCAGAGTTGGTCTGGGTGCCGATGACCTCGCCCAGATTCCGGGTCTCGATGATGTTGCTCAATACCTTGACGGAGCTGATCAGATCATCCAGAATATAGAACTTCATACCGGTTCCCTCTCTCTCAGCGCAAAGTGCTTTTCCTCCAGCCCGGGTTCCGCTGTGGGGTCCACGGCGAACTGATCCGCCGGGATGCGCAGGGTGAAGATGGTCTCGCCTCGGCCGCGGCCGGAGGCGGTGACGCTGGCCACGCTGATATCGCCGTGGAACTGATCGGTCAGCAGGTCCTTCACCAGCGTCAGACCCAGGCCCCGGTTGATGTCGCCGGTCTGCTCATTGTACTTGGTGGAGAAGCCCGGCTCGAACAGCACATCCAGGACATCCTCCGGGATGCCCGGACCGTTGTCCCGGACGGTGATGACGCAGAACTTCTGGCTCGTGCCCACGGTCTCGGCGGAAAGCTCCTCGCCGCCGTCCTCATCGGGCTCGTCCCCGGTGTGCTCCATCAGCTCCCGGCACTGGACGGAGATCTCACCCCGGCGCAGCTGAGAGCCCTCAATGGCGTCCAGGCTGTTGCCCACCAGATTCCGCAGGATGCTCATAAAGGAGAAGTGGTTCTCAATGATGTAGTCCCTGTCGAAGCTGTATGCAAAGGAGATGGAGAGATGGCGGAGAGAGGCGTTTTTGTCCACGTCCACCGCCAGGATCTTCAGAATGTCCGACAGATGGAGACTGGTGCCCTTGAAGTCGCTGAGGAAGTTGTCCTGAAGGCCCATAATGACCCGGCGGTAGCCCTTTTTGATCTCATGGATGTCCTTGGCGATCTCCAGGGAGATGTTCTGCAGGCTCTTGGGATAGTTCTCCTTCTCCAGGGTCTTGTACAGCAGGAAGGCGTTTTTCATCACGTCCTCGATCTCGTTCATGTTCTTCTCCATGAAGTAGACCTCGCTGTTGAAGGTGGAGGCCATCAGCACCAGCTTTTTGTAGTTCTCCTCATGCTCCGCCTTTTCCAGCAGGGATTTGTACAGGTCCGAGGCGACGCACACCAGCAGAATGACGAAGCTCCGGACCAGGGCCAGGACGATGAGGCCGAAGAGACGCTCCAAGGTAAAGAACTGGTGGAAAATGAAAAACCGAACCAGCATCTCCACGCAGTTGGAGAGGAAGTCGCTGCCGGCCAGACGCAGATAGAATCTCCAATAGGGTGCGTAGCCCTGGGAACGGAACAGCACACCGAAGATCAGGGCATAGGAGAAGAAGAACGCCATGTCCGGCAATACCAGGCGGGCGGCATCCAGCAGAGCTTCTCCCTGCCACAGCACGATGAGCAGACGCACCAAGGGGGAGAAGATTCCGACAAGGAAACAGGCTTTGATGCAGTCCAGATCCTTGAAGAGATAGAGGAAGATCCCCATCATCACCACGGAGAGGGCGATGATGAAGCCGTCCACAAACATGTTGACATAGATCTGGGACGCGATGGAACTGGCGGCCACCATCAGGAAAAGTCTGGATCTTTTGTGCATGGCAAAACTCCTCCCTTTATGAATAGTATACCTGCTTCCGTTGTAAAAATCAAACAGAAACGAGCCGCTTCGGTTGAATCTTTTTGAAGATTTTGACGACTTTTTGAAGCTGCATGAGTCTTTTTGAAGACCGGTGAAGTTTCCCGAATCTGCCGCGTATAGTGGAATCACGGAAGCATCGTCCCGGCAGACATCAGGTTTCACCCCTCCGTCGGACAGGTCCGGGGAGGGACCGTGAAAACAAGAGAGGAGTAATGGTATGAAAAAGTTGTTATCCGTTCTACTGGCATTGGCAATGGTGTGCGGCATGACTGCCTGCGGCAGCAGCGGCGGAACCGGAGGAAGCGCCGCCGCGGACGAGGGCACCATCAAAGTGGGCTGGATCGGCGCCCTGACCGGTGACCAGGCACCCTGGGGCACCTGTGAGAGTCAGGCGCTGCAGCTGTACATCGACAAGCAGAACGAGGCCGGCGGCGTGCTGGGCCGTCAGCTGGAGCTGGTGAAATACGACACCAAGGGCGACGCCAATGAGTCCGTCAACGCGGTGAAGCGGCTCATCGCCAACGACAAGGTCTGCGCCATTCTGGGACCCAACGCCTCCGCGGCGGCCATCGCCATCAAGGGTGCGCTGAACGAGGGCAAGGTGCCTGATATCGCCACCGTAGCCACCAACCCGGCCATCACCGTCAACGCGGACGGCTCCGTCAACGCATACAACTTCCGCGTCTGCTTCACGGACCCCTATCAGGGCGCCGTGGCCGGCGGCTACGCGGCTGACGAGCTGAAGGCCAAAACCGCCGCCGTGCTGTACGACGTGGCCAGCGACTACTCCCAGGGCTTCACCGAGTACTTCATTGAGACCTTCGAGTCCAAGGGCGGCACGGTGGTTGCCAAGGAGGGCTTCAAGGCCGGCGACACCGACTTCCGTCCCCAGCTGACCAAGATCAAGGAAGTTGATCCCGACGTCATCCTGATGCCCTACTTCTACAAGGAAGTGGCCCTGTCCGCCAACCAGGCCCGCGAACTGGGCATCGACGCGGTCCTGATGGGCGGCGACGGCTGGCCCTCCGACACCCTGTTTGAGATGGCGGGCAGCGCCATTGAGGGCAGCTACGTGGTCAACCACTTCGACTACAACGATCCCGCCGCGTCGGAGGTCACCGAGGCCTACACCGCCAAATACGGCGTCGCGCCGGAGATCAACGCCTACATGGTCCATGACGCGTTCCAGCTGCTGATCGCCGCCATCGAGAAGGCGAACAGCGCGGACTCCGAGGCCATTGCCGCGGCCCTGACCCAGGTAGAGGTGGCCGGCGTCACCGGCACCATCCATCTGGGCGAGGACACCCACGATCCCGTGGGTAAGGAGGCCGCCATGCAGCAGATCGTCAAGAGCGACTCCGCGGCGGACGGCTATGAGTACAAGTTCATCATGAAGTACTCTCCCGACAAATAAGCGGCACGCACAGCAAAAGGGGCAGCGCAGTCTGCCCCTTTTTTAAAAAGAACCTCTCAAGAGAAACGGAGGGAATACCTTGAATGTATTGATCCAACAAGTCATCAACGGCCTGTCCATCGGCAGCATCTATGCGCTGATGGCCGTGGGCTATTCCCTGGTATACAGCATCCTGAACTTCTCCAACTTCGCCCACGGCGGCGTCATCATGCTGGGCGCCTACTTCGGCCTGTACGCGGTGAGCCTGCTGGGCCTGCCCTTCCTGGGGGCGCTGATCGTGGCGGCGCTGCTGGCGGGACTGGTGGCCGTGGTCCTGGAGAAGGTGGCCTACCGCCCCCTGCGGAAGCGGAACGCGCCGCCTCTGTACTTCATCATCTCCGCCATGGGCGCGTCCATCTTCCTGGAGAATCTGGTCATCGTCACCATCGGCCCCACCTTCCGGACCTATCCCCAGATCATCTCCAACGAGCCCTTCACCTTCGGCAGCATCTCCGTCAGCCGCATCGACATTCTCATGTTCGTCATCACCGCCGTCAGTCTGGCGATCCTGATGTTCATTATCGAGAAGACCAAAGTGGGACTGGCCATCCGGGCCTGCGCCTACAGCGCCAGAGGCAGCAACCTCATGGGCGTCAACGTCAACCGGATCATCTTCGTCATCTTCCTGCTGGGCGGCATCCTGGCCGGCATCGCCGGCATGCTGTTCGGAATGAAGTACACGGTCTATCCCCAGATCGGCGTCATCACCAACAAATCCTTCGTGGCGGCGGTGTTCGGCGGACTGGGCAGCCTGCCCGGCGCGGTGGTGGGCTCCATCCTGCTGGGCCTCATCGAGACCTTCGGCGCGGGCTACATCGCCTCCAGCTACCGGGATCTCATCGCGTTTTCCCTGCTGATCGTGGTGCTGGTCATCAAGCCCTCCGGCCTGATGGGCAAGGTCACGGAAGACAAGGCGTAAGGAGGTGGAGATCGATGTTCAGTTGGTTTTACATTGAAGGCATCCT
This sequence comes from Dysosmobacter sp., assembly GCA_022778785.1. GTDB lineage: Bacteria > Bacillota > Clostridia > Oscillospirales > Oscillospiraceae > Oscillibacter. The sequence continues at coordinate 6,079 of JALFSO010000109.1, forward strand.
GATCCTGGTAGGCGTCAACCTGATGGTGGTGCTGGGACTGTCCCTGCTCACCGGCTTCACGGGCCTGTTCTCCTTCGGACACGCCGGCTTCATGGCCATCGGCGCCTATGTCTCCGCCGTCTGCACCCTGCGCTACCACATCCCGTTCCTCATTGCCATGCTGATCGGCGCCGCGGCCGCCATGATCATGGCCTTCCTCATCGGCTATTTCACCCTGGGCCTGAAGGGCGACTACTTCTGCATCGCCACACTGGGCTTCGGTGAATCCGTGCGCCTGATCTTCGACAACCTGGAGTTCTTCGGCGGCGCCAGAGGCCTGTCCTCCATCCCCATGGTCACCACCTTTGAACTGGTGGCGGTGATCTGCTTCCTGGCGGTGGTGGCCATGGTCCTGCTGATCCACTCCCGCCACGGCCGGAACATGATCGCCATCCGGGAGGAGGAGCTGGCCTCCCAGGCCATCGGCATCAACGTGTTCCGCTACAAGATGATCTCCTTCGCCATCTCCGCCGCCTACGCGGCCATCGGCGGCGCCATGTACGCCCACTATCTGGGCTATCTCCAGCCCCTGATGTTCCAGCTGACCAAGTCCACGGAGCTGACCATCATGGTGATCTTCGGCGGCCTGGGCAGCATCGGCGGCAGCGTGGTGGGCGCCTTCTTCCTGACGTTCATTCCGGAGCTGTTCCGTGCCTTCGCCAGCTGGCGTCTGGTGATCTACGGCGCGGCGGTCATCCTGGTCATGATCACCTGCCCCCAGGGACTCATGGGCGGCAGAGAGTTCACGGACGTCTTCCGCTGGATCAAAAAGAAGCTCACCGGTAAAAAGGACGAAAACGCCGCCGTCCTGCAGGAAAAGGGTGGACAGAGATGAGAGATGTATTAAAGCTGGAGCATGTCACCAAGCGGTTCGGCGGTCTGACCGCCGTGGGTGACGTGAGCTTCACCATCAAAGAGGGGGAGATCTTCGGTCTCATCGGCCCCAACGGCGCCGGAAAGACCACCATCTTCAACCTGATCACCGCCGTCTATACCCTGACCGAGGGCACCATCACCTTCGGCGACAGGGTCATCGCCAGAGCGGACCCCTACGGCAGCGGCTTCATCGAGGGCATCAAGCGCCGGTTTTTGTGGCATCCCCTGAAGCCCTTCCAGATCGCGGAGCTGGGCATCACCCGCACCTTCCAGAACATCCGCCTGTTCAAGAAGCTGTCCGTCTATCAGAACGTGCTGACGGCCTGCCACAGAAGCGCGGACTACGGCCTGGCGGTGTCCTTCCTACCCCAGAAGATCCCCTTTACGAAGATCGTGCTGCCCTGGGCGAAAAAGATCTCCCGCCAGGAGGACGCCCTGCGGGAGAAGACCGAGAACCTGCTGAAGATGATGGGCCTGTGGGATTACCGGGAGATGGCCGCGGCCAACCTGCCCTACGGCCTGCAGCGGAAGCTGGAGATCGCCCGGGCCCTGGCCCTGGACCCCAAGCTGCTGCTGCTGGACGAGCCGGCGGCGGGCATGAATCCGGAGGAGACCATGGCCCTGCTGGACCTCATCCGGGAGATCCGGGACCGGTTCCACCTGACGGTGCTGATCATCGAGCACCACATGGACCTGATCATGAATCTCTGCGACAGGATCTACGTGCTGAACTTCGGCAAGTTCCTGGCGGAGGGCGTCCCGGCGGACATTCAGAACAACAAGGACGTGGTGGAAGCATACCTGGGAAAGGCGGATGAGTGAGATGAGCGAGATGCTGAAAGTCAGAGACTTAAACGTGTATTACGGCGGCATCCATGCCATCCGCGGCGTGGACATCGACGTGAGACAGGGCGACATCGTCACCATCATCGGCAGCAACGGCGCAGGAAAATCCTCCCTCCTCAACGCCATCAGCGGCATCGTCAAATACCACGGCTCCATCGAGTTCCAGGGAAAACCGCTGCCCACCCAGCCCCACAACGTGGTGAAAAGCGGCATCTGCCAGGTGCCGGAGGGCCGCATCATCTTCGCCAACCTGACGGTGCAGGAGAACCTGAAGATGGGCGCCTACCTGCGGAACGACGCCAAGGGCATCCAGGCGGATTTCGAGCGGGTCTACACCCTGTTTCCCCGGCTGAAGGAGCGGGAGAAGCAGATCGCCGGCACGCTGTCCGGCGGCGAGCAGCAGATGCTGGCCATGGGGCGGGGCCTGATGTCCTCCCCGGAGCTGATCCTGCTGGATGAGCCGTCCCTGGGCCTGGCGCCCCTGCTGATCAACACCATCTTCGACATCATCAAGGAGATCAAGGCCATGGGCAAGACGATTCTGCTGGTGGAGCAGAACGCCTTCAAGGCCCTGTCCGTGGCGGACGAGGTGTACGTGCTGGAGCAGGGCGTCATCACCGCCTCCGGCCACGCCCGGGACCTCATCAAGGACCCCAAAATCCAGGAGGCCTATCTGGGCAAGAAGTGATATCCGGAAAAGGAAAGTCACGGCGGATGGCAGGTGTTCGTAAAACAGTGTTAGCCAAATAACACGAAATGAGCATCTGTCAGACAGGAGTGGTCAACAAAAAACACGCCATATTCATGGTGATATGGCGTGTTTTTCTGCTTATTTGTGTTTCCGTTTCCCTTTTCCATGCGGCTGGTATGGCCGTGCCTTGCCACGCTGGTTGGTTGGGCTTTTCATGTGTTTGGATAGCTTTAATACTTCAATGAGATTGATGAATTGCTCCTTGGTAATGGCATCGTAGTCAATGCCAAATGTTGCAAGGTAGATTCTCGCCTGTTTTTCGGCGTCGCTGCCTTCAAAGTTCATGGCATCCTGCAACTGGGCCTGCACCTCCTCTGCAATGGAGGGTGTGCCTGACGTTGTGGTATCGGTGCTGTGTTCCTCCCGAATATCACGGAGGATCGCTTTCAGATCATCTGCAAGCACATGACCAAAATAATCATCCTCCCGCACCTGGGCCAGCTCCAACGTCCGGGTGGCAAGATCGTCCTGTCCGTCCTGCTTCATCAATGCCATCTTCCGAACTGCTTCCAGCATGGCGTTCATATCGTTGATCCGCATATCTGCGATCCGATCCACATAAATCTCCGCATCCAGCATCATACGCTGGAAATCCTTGTGGCACAGCATTTCAGACAGCAGCCGGTGATTGAACTGTCCCGCATTTAATACTTCTATGGCATCGTCACTCAGATGCAGAGCGTCCAGCTCTGTGTCCGGGTGATTTTTTGTTTCTGTCATACCCAGCAGATAGTCCGTGGACACACCATAGAACTTCGCAGCGTGACGATGCTGAACGGGCTGATATCCTTGAAATCGTCTGCCTCATATTTGCCGAGGGCGGACTTGGAAAGCCCGATCTGCTCTGCAAGCTGTTCCAGCGTCAGGCCCCGTTCCACTCGTAAATCCTTTAACCGTTCCTGTATGGTAAGTTTCACCTGCATGGCGTACCCCTCCTTCTTCCTGCCTCTAAGCGTGGAAATCCACCCTGTTTTACGCTCTTTTCCTACCTCTTGGATATACGGGAAAGAGCGTATTTTTTCGCTAAACTGTTCTTGTAGCAACACCTGAACCTTGAAAATCGAATGACCGTCCGAATGGAATATGTCCCTCAGTGAAGTGACGCATCCAGCGCACCAAAGGGGACGAAACGCCGGGGTGAGATTCCCGGGCAGGAACGACACTCGGAAAAAGCGGCAAAAACCACAGCTATTTTCAAACCATGTGAAAACAACGAAGAATCCGCTGTTTTTGTACCGCTGTCCATAGCATTCAGCGATACACCGGACAGCGAACGCAGTACGCCGTTCTGAGTGATCTTTCACCGAACCACAAAAAGTCAAGCGGAACAGCAAAAACGATAGGTGTCCCTTGTGAACAGGGGTACGCAAACACGAATCCCAGCAGATTTGTTTCTGGCACAAAACAACGCTCTGCGGCAAATGGGCGCTGCCATTCAGCACATCCATTATACCACAGAGCGAATCCAAAAAGGGGAAGGAATTGCAAATATGAGCAAAAGCAAGGCGATAAACTGCCGCAACGAAGTGAAATCCTACATCACCCGGGAGGGCATGACCATGACGGAGGTAGTGGAGCTGCTGGCCGACGAACACGGCTGGAGCAGCAGCGTCCCCAATCTGTCCGGCAAGCTGCGGCGTGGGTCACTCAGGTACACCGAAGCCGTGGAACTGGCCGATGTGCCGGGTTATGATTTAGTCTGGCAGAAGCGCCGGGAGGTGAGGTAAGACCGCAAGGGCTGATTTGGATGATCTAAAAAAACAAAACAAGAGCGTTCAAATATTTTCCAAAGGCAGCTCCTGTTCGACATTGGCGGAAATCAGTGCGTGCGCATGTCGGAGAAAAATTCAGCCCTTGCGCTGTCACGAAAGGTGCGGCTGATAGGGATCCGCGTTCCATCGGACAGCACAAACTCATTTTTTTCCATGGCGTTGATGTGTTCGTAGTTGACCCAATAGCTTTGGTGGCAGCGGATAAAAGTGCCCTCCGTCACGTCTTTCAGCAGTTCGGCAGGAGGTGCGGTCACCATCTCTGTGCCCTTACGCATCCGAACCCTTGTCTTGTGCAGGATCCGCTCCAGATAGAGGATATCCCGAAGCAGAATGCTTTTGGCTGAAGAACCGGAAGACAGATGCAGGCGCGGGGGCATCCCCTTCCCGTCAAGAGCCTTTTCCAGTGCGCTGCCGATCCGCTGCCCCAGCTCGTTTTTCAGAATAAAATAGACATGCCGCGTCTCGTAGACATCGGTGGCGTATTCCAGAAACGCGGTCAGGAAAATAACGGCACACTGGGGCAGCAAGTCGTTGATCTGTTCTGCCAGTCGGATCCCGTCCGTACCTTCCATCCGGATGTCCAGCACGGCCACCCGGGGGCAATAATTCCGCAGGCGGATGGCGTCCAAAAGAGCGTCCGGCGTTTCAAAGAGTTGGACCACGGGATCCCGTACCCCGCCGTGGCTGAGAATGACCGCTCTGGTCCGCAGACCGTGTACCCGTTCATCGTCGCAGACAGCGATAGGAATCATACCTCTGCAGCTCCTTTCAGGATCAGGCTTGCGGTAAAATCGCCCTGCTCCACAGAAGCGGCAAAACTTCCGTCATACTTTCCGGCAAGTTCCTGAAGAATGTGAAAGCCGATGCCCCGTTCCAGCTCCGGGATGCGGCGCTTTCGGGAAGTGGAGACTGCGGGAGCGGGATTGCGCTCTTCAATGTGCAGATACCCCTTTTCCATATGCGCGGAAAGGGCGATCTGTTTTCGCCCGGCGGCTTGACAGGCCTCCACGGCATTGTCCAGCAGATTTCCGAACGCCACCACCATATCGGCATCCGGAATGCCGGTGCGAGCCGGGACACGGACCTGTGTCTGTATTTCATAGCCCTGTGTTTTCAGTTCCTCGGTTCTTGAAAAGAGAAAGGCGTCCACGATGGGATTTTTACAGCTGCCCAGATTGGATCTGTAGCGGCAGGCTTCGGATACCTCGGCGGAATATGCGGCAGCCTCGGTATACTGCCCCTCCTTCAAAAGGGCCTCCATGGTATACAGATGGCTGGAAATATCGTGGCGGATCCGGCGGATATTCTCATATTGGGCTGTAATAGCGGAATAGTGCTCCTTTTGCAGGTCGATCTGCCGGGCCAACAGGTCATTTTTCGCTTTCAGTTCGCTTCGCTGCGCCATGCCGCGGATCGCGGCGAACAGCGCGGCGTCCGCCACTACGCAGACTGCCAGACCAAGCAGCATGACCAGGACGCGGCGCAGGCTGAAATCCACCCGGCAGAGGATGATCCAGCCATACAGCAGAAGATACTGGCTGCTGGGAAAGCTCAGATACAGCAGCCATTCCTTTCCCGAAAGCCGGTTCTTATAGCGGTTCATCAGCAGTGTAAAGGCCCACATCAGAAACGCGTCCGTCGTTAAAAAGATGGCAAACACAGCCAGCTGCACCGGGAACGGCTGAAAGGTAAGACCCTGCTGGAGCTGCTCCGGCGTCAGCAAAACGGAGACCGAGAACAGATCCGACACCGACATGGAGACCAGTGCGACGGCAGCGCAGAGCAGGGATTTATACCATTTGTCCCGGAACAACACCATGGGCGTCAGGGGGACGGTGACCAGCGCAAACAATACCCGCTCGATGTCCGCGTAAGGCATCAACTCCGGGGGGAGCACATAGGCCAAAAAGCCGATCAGAAATCCAAGCAGCGTGACCGGCCAGGAAAACCGGCGCTTGAGGATCCGGCAGTATGCAGCGGCCATGATGAAATAAAAAATGGCGTTTCCGATCAGAACGAGAGGGGTAAGGCGTATCATAAAGCATTCCTCCTGAATCGTTGTGCGAGTTATGCTGAAAATCGTGCAGATTGTGCAAAAGAGGTCGCCGCAATGGGGGATTTACGCTATAAATATACACAAAGTTGCCGTGCAGTGCAAGCCCTTTATGCGGCGGAGGAAAGAGGTGACCACGCGGAACGGAAACCATACCCCTGCGGAAATCATCAAATGCGAGAAAGGAAAATGAGAGATGCGAAAACGAATGGTTTCTTTGCTATTGTGCGTTGTGATGCTGGCGGGTCTGCTGCCCACAACGGCAATGGCGGCAAACGATACGATGGCCTTCATTCTGGGTGTGCAGCTGGAAGAGGGTTACTATTCGACGGAGGATGACTACACCCTCGATGACGGAACTGTCATTGAAGGAACCCACATTGACATGGAATCCCGCTCGGATACTGCACCGGAGGGACGGAACAACTACCTGCACTATCAGGACGGCGTTCTGACGGTTTTCGGGAAAGTGTATATCTTCGCCAGTCATTATGATAGCATGTCGGCCGCGCTGCGCGTTACATCCGGTACACTTACGGTAAAGGGTTCCGGCTCCCTCAGCCTATATGGCAGCGGTGTCCCTGCGCTACGTGTCAGCAGCAGCGCGGTGATCGCTTTTGATCTCACACCGAACGGCAGCGACCATCAGTTGACCATTTCAAGCACCGAAAATACGGCGGTGAAGGGCGATTTGACCATCCTTGATGCTGATGGGGTTTTGATCGGAACGTCTCATTTCCTTAGCGAGGACTCAACCGAAGTCTATCACACCATCGATGGCAGCGCTGTGATCCATGCAAATAAAGTGGGTCTGTCAAACGGGACGAACGGCGCCTGCATTCAGGGCGATTTGACTGTAGAGGCGGATTCCGTACAGATCATCAATGAGAGCAAGACAACAGCCGCTCTGACCGGCGGAACATACCGCATCGAGACGGATGACCTCAATATGCGGAATGATGTTGGGCCGACCGTCAACGGCCCGATCACGCTTTCTCCGGTCGAGGGAGGAAAGTACGGCGGCAACCACCATATTTATGGATGTACGACCGGTAAGATCCCCGTGGTTGAGGGGAATGTTATCGTGGAGGGCAGCAATTTAACACTATGGAATAATAACTATTACCGGGATAGTTCCGATGATCGATATGCGCAATATCGGGATAATCCCGCCGATGGTCCGCTTCTGGTGGGTGATTTGACGGCAACCGGTTCAGAGCGCATATCTCTTTTGCGGGATGATGACGGAACGATGCCCCTGGTCACAGGGAATGTCTCCCTGACTGACTGCCTTTGCAGCGGCAGCGGCTATGCGGTACATATTGACAGAGGAACCGGTTCCGGCGCGGCGGTCAGCGGAAACATCACGATGAAAAACAGCACTCTGTTCATTTACGCCGAGAGTGAAAGCGATGACCTCAGCGACTTCAGCAGCGAACCCGGCATCACAGGCTGCACGCTCACCATGGAGAACAGCAGTCTGGCTGTCTGGAGCTGTCTGGATGAATGGAATGGGATCGATATCAAGGATGATTACGAGTGGTATGTCTACGAGTACAGTATGCTCACCAACCCAACCTACATAAAAAGCACAGATAAGCCCTACACCAATGCGGAATCCCCCGACGGCTACAGATACCTGGAGATCCGCTCGGGAGATAAGATGGGCGTCCGCGCCGCGTTTCTCAGCGGTGAAAAGATCACCGGTACGGCTCTCCAGCCTGTGTCGGCTACATTGGATCTGAGTTTGACAGGCGACCGCTTTGATTTCAGCAAGCTGCCGGGATACAGGGAGATCACCGTAGAATCTGAATGGGGCGAGTGGACGGCTTCCGGCATTCCCGCAGGGACAGAACTGACCGAATACCTTGCGTTGGATAAGCCGCAGGGCGGGATCTGGAAGCTGACCACCGCCGAAGACGCGTATCAGGATGACAATTTCATCCGCGTGACCATCAGCGGTACCGCAGGCGGCACCAACTGCTCGGAGCCTGTGACGCTGACCATCTCCGGCGAGATCCTTGCCAGCGGAGAGGATCTGGCCGTGACCCCGGATGAGAACGTCCGGTGGGACATCACCGGCTCGCCCACGCAGGCCACGGAGTATGATCTCTGGGTCTATGGGGAGCGGGTGACCAGCCGGAACCAGGCTGATATCCTGAAGAATGGCATGGCGTCCTTTGACCCGCAGACCGGCACACTGTTCCTGAAAAATGCCGATCTGCAGGGTGAGATCAAAGACCCGGTGATCAAGTCCGGTCTGGATGCGCTGACGCTTTCCGTCACCGGACAGAATACGCTGCGCTGTATGGAAGGTGTCGTGATCGATGCGAAGGGGCTGACGGTCATGCCGGCGGACGCCGCTTCTTCTCTGACGGTCCGTTCCGATCAGGCGGCTGCATTCGCCCGGAATCCTGTCCTCCCCAACGGAGCGGAGATCTGGACCGGCGACAGCATGGATGAGCTTGCATACACGCTGCTGCCAAGCTATACGGCCAGCAAGTGTGTCAAGGTCACGCTGCATGAGATGCAAAAGACCTGGACATATGATTCGGAGAAACACTGGCACGCCTGCGCCCATGCGGGCTGCACGCATAAGACCGGAATGGCCGGGCATACCCTCCAGTGGGTTGTCGATACACCGGCGTTCGGCACGAACCCCGGCTTGCGGCATCAGGAATGTACGGTCTGTGCGTACAGGGGCGAAAAGGTGGAACTTCCCTGTATCAAACCGATCATTGAGACAGAGTCCCTGCCTTCCGCCACAAAAAATGTACGTTACAGTGCATTTATTGAGGTGATCGGTACTGCGCCCCTCCAATGGAAACATGCTTCTGGAACGCTGCCCACGGGGCTGACTCTTAACCAAGACACCGGTGAGATCAGCGGAACACCAAAGGAAACAGGTACATTTGTATTCACGGTCAAGGTCATTAACAAGATCGGGGAGGCTGTCAAAACCTACAGTATCACCGTGAACCCCGGTATGGACATCAGTAAACTGTTTACCGAAAAAAAGACCGGGTGTACGAACGGTTCCAAGGACATCTCACAGGCGAACGGTGAAAAGGTCATCAAAAAGAATCAGCAATATGACTTTTTGTACGCTGCTATCAGTCATTCCATGCGAAATGCTTCTCAGAAGGAGTTTGACGCGATAGCCGGAAAGCTTTACAATGTGCTCTACAAAGCAGCTTTCCGGCCCCGCTGCTTTGGCGCAACAAGGAATACCATTGCCACCTGGCCACTCCAAAATGCTGGCAACTGCGGAACATCTGTTGAAGATGCCGGACTCGGGCAGACGGTAAAATTTGCGAGTTCCAAGGGGTGCGCCTCCTATGCCCATTTTGTCAGCAATTATGTCTATGGTAAAGACGGAAAATCCTCATATAGCAAGGGAGTTCGGATCGAAAGCGATGCTGACAAATTCAAAAAATACTTCGAGGCCAATGTGGACCCGGGCGAAACGATCAACTACAACTATAAAAACGGAAGAATGCACTGGATCGTTTTTCTTGGTGAATCTGAGGATGAACAGGGATTCTATTTCATCAGCTATGAAGGCGGTCAAGCAAAAAAAGGAGGTCCCTTCCACAACTTGAACGTTGGCTACTGGACCTATCGTGCCTTTGCAGCTCATGTGGATAACAAGAGTCTCTGCCACTGGGATACCAACAAAGGCTCGTTCTCTTCGGGAAAATATACGGCCTTGAAGATCGTCAGCCACTGCCCGGTGGAAATGATTGTTGCCTGCGGCGATGAGGTGCTGGACAGCCGGGATCTGAACGGAAGCAAAACGACAGCGCTTGGAACGATGACAGCCATGGGCGAGGGGGCGAACCGGAGCGTAACTGTAGATTTGAATACCGATGCAGGCAGTTTTGACTTGACGCTGATCGGTACGGACAACGGGGTCATGGATCTGACAGTGACGCACATCTATGTGGATGAGGAAGGAAAACCGCAGGAATTGACTCGTCAATACTCCAGCGTTCCCGTTATCAGGAACGGTCAGATTACGGGCTTGATCCCTGTTGATGGCGACCAGACGATCCAGTTGGATGTTCCTGATCCTACGTTGGAAAGCGGAATGGAATACTGGCTGGCCAATCCGGGCGATAATGTCACTGGGCCGGAAGAAGGGTATTATCCCTATAACCCCGCCCCGGATGATAACGAAACGCCCAACAGCTCATCCGGTTCTTCTGGTAGCTCCTCTGTGTCAAATCCATCCAGCGTTATGGTTGAGAACATTGAAAATGGTCATGTGACCATCAGCCCCAAGACCGCGTCGAAGGGCGACACCGTTACCCTGACTGTCTGTCCCGACAAGGGTTACACGCTGGAGACCCTGACCGTCACCGACAAGAACGGCAATGAGATCGAACTGACCGACAAGGGCGACGGCAGGTACACGTTCAAAATGCCTGGAAGCAAGGTCACAGTCAAGGCCACCTTCATGGAGGATAACTCCATGCTGAACTTCTTCGTGGACGTTCCCGCTGACGCTTACTACCATGACGCGGTGCTGTGGGCCGCTGAAAACGGCATCACCGGCGGTGTCGATGATACCCACTTCGCGCCCAACGCCTCCTGCACCCGCGCCCAGGCGGTCACATTCCTGTGGAGGGTGGCGGGTTCTCCTGTGCCGAAAACCACAGCCATGCCCTTTGCCGATGTGAAGGCCGGCAGCTACTACTACGACGCGGTCCTGTGGGCCGTCGAGCAGGGCGTCACCAAGGGCACCAGCGATACCACGTTCTCTCCCAATGCCACCTGCACCCGCGCCCAGATCGTCACCTTCCTGTGGCGATCTCAGAAGTCTCCCGCCGCTGACGGTGTGAATCCCTTCACCGATGTGGCGGCTGACGCCTACTACAACACCGCAGTTCTGTGGGCCGCTGAAAACGGCATCACCGGCGGCACGACTGCTACCACCTTCAGTCCCAACAACGACTGTACCCGCGCCCAGATCGTGACCTTCCTGTTCCGCTGCTTGGGCGGCGAATAAGAGCGCACAAAGAATCCCTTGATTACAAGGGCGCACTTCTATACAGGGTAAACCCTGTGTGTGCGCTCTGCGAGGCGAACAGCCCGGACACTCGAATGTCCGGGCTGTTTTGCGTCACTGCGTTCCGAACAAGGGGCTGGTCTCGCCTGTCGGCTCGGTCAGCGCTTCAAAGCGTTTCACGCTTTGAGGTCTCCACCGGAGACCCGCGCCCCCTTGCGCTGCTCACGCAGCTATACCAACTCCATCTGGGACAAGAA
>JALFSO010000022.1 GCA_022778785.1 Dysosmobacter sp.
TGAGACCTACGAGCAGCTGCCCATCGCTGCCAGCGTTATGAACGACTCCTTCAAGTTCGTCAAAGAGAACATGACCTGCAAGATCCTCTCTTACAAGGGCAATGTTTTCGGCGTTGAAGCTCCCAACTTCGTTGAGCTGCAGGTCACCAAGACCGACCCCGGCTTCAAAGGCAACACCGCTACCAACGCTACCAAGCCCGCTACGCTGGAGACCGGCGCTGAGATCAAGGTGCCCCTGTTCATCAACACCGGCGACAAGATCACCATCGACACCCGCACCGGCGAGTATCTGAGCCGCTGCAAGTAAGCATCTGAAGGGGGGACGCCAGTCCCCCCTTTCGAGACTCCGGCGAGGTGCGCCGGAGCCCGTCAACATGGATCAATGAAAGGAGCAATTACCATGGAGATCACTGAGAGAGTGGCATATCTGAAGGGCCTGGCCGAGGGCCTGAGCCTGGACACCGAGACCAAGGAGGGCAAGCTCCTCACCGCCATCATCGATATTCTGGACGATATGGCCCTGGAGCTGGTTGACCTCAGCGCCGCTCAGGAGGAACTGGCCGACGGTCTGGACGCCGTCAGCGACGACCTGGAGGATGTTGAGGACATCGTCTACGACGTGGACGACGACTTCGAGGACGAAGACGAGGAAGAGGACGAGGAGGACGACGAGGACTGCTACGCCACCACCTGCCCCAACTGCGAGGAGACCATCTACTTCGACGAGTCCATCCTGGAAGACGGCGAGGTCATCTGCCCCAACTGCGGCGAGAAGCTGGAGTTCGATCTGGACAGCCTGGACGACGAGGACAGCTCTGATCCCGATCAGGAGTAATCTTTCAGCCACACCCAAAAGCCCCGGCGCGTCAGCGCCGGGGCTTTTCCATGCTTGACAAACCTCGGTCATCTATGTATAGTAAGCATAGATGACCGAGGTATTGTTTTCCGGAGGAGAGAGGAGGGGCGAGCATGGAGTGGAAGGACTGGTGTGACCGGGCGGTGGGCCACGTCCGGTTCCGGCCGGATCGGAAGGCCATTGAGCGGGAGCTGACGGAGCACTACATGGACCACCGTCAGGACCTCCAGCGCATCGGCTACGATCCGGAGCTGGCGTCGCAGCGGGCCCTCCGGGCCATGGGGGACCCCGACGAGGTGGGCCGGGCCCTGGACCGCGCCCACAGGCCCTGGCTGGGCTGGCTGTGGGAGGTGTCCCGGGTTCTTGCGGCGCTGGCGCTGGCGGGGGTGCTGTGGACGGCGGTCTGGGGAGACGGCGCTTACACCGTCTCCAGGGATGTCCGGAGCCTGACGGCCCGGGAGACGGCTTACGAGACGGACCGGCCCGGCTTCATCGTCCCGGATTCCGACCGGCAGTTTCAGCGGGTGGCGTCGGCCCGCTCCGGGGACACAGCGGAGCTGTGCGGCTATACCCTCCGCGTGCCCTATGGCGCCGTCTGGCGGGAGCAGCGGGACGGCTTTGACGTCTACTGGCTCTCCGCGGTGCTGACAGCGGAGCATCCCCGGTTCTGGGAGGACTGGGAGTATGGCCTGGATCTGACCTACCTGACCCTGACGGACAGCACAGGCCGGGAGTACCGAACCTACAGCGCCAAATGGGAGGACGAGGACGTCCGGCAGCTGGAGGAGGATTCCCCGTACTACATCCCCACGTTTTCCTACGGTTGGAAGCGCACCGGCCTGTTCCGGACCGAGTACAGCATCCAGGCGCCGGTCTGGTCCGGCGGGCCGGTGGACTGGGCGGAGCTGCGGTATCCGCTGGGAGAGGGCTTCACCTTCCGGCTGGAGTTTGAGGAGGTGGGACCATGAATCTGCGGAACATCCGGCATCGTCTGCCCCGGCTGAACCGGAAGCAGCGGGTGGTCCGGAACCTGGCGCTGGCGGCGCTGTGCCTGCTCCTGCTGGAGTGGATGCTGGCATTCCCGGCCCTGAGCCGCCGGGGCCTGCTGCGGCGGCTGGAGCATCGATATCTGCTGGAGGGCTCGGAGCTGCTGTTCACGTCCACCACCGCCGACTACGGCTTCGACGAGCCCCACACCCTCTACGCCCGGAACGAAGACCTGCTGCTGACCATGACCTACAACTGGACGCCCCTGGGCCTGCGGCCCTGGCCGGGAGAGCTGCGGCGGGAGGAGGACGGCGTCTGCCTTGTTCAGCAGCAATGGTGCGCTACGTCCTACATGGCCTTCGGCAATCTGGAGGACGCCGTCTCGGCGGAGCTGACCGTGACGCTGGCTGGCCGGGTCAATAAGGCGGATTATGCCGCGGAGGGCGAGGATGTTTCGGCGGACGCCAACGGCCTGTTGGAATACCGGGAGACCTACACCGCCCGGGGAGAGCGGCAGAACCCGTACTGCTTCATCTTCCGGCTGGAGGAACACCATGCGCGGGACGGCATATTGGACGGCACCTGGCAGTCCATGGTGGAGATGCAGGCGTTTTCACCCTTCAGTCCCCTGCTGCCGGAGGACGCCGTACTGCGGCTGTACGACGGGGCGGGGCAGCTGCTCCATGAGAAGACGGTACCCCATCCGGAGGAGAGCTTCCGGATCTACTGGAAATAAAGGAGGACGCCATGAAGATCGACAAAAGTCTGATGACCGGCAGCACCACGCTGCTGATCCTGTCCCTGCTGAGCCGGGAGGAAATGTACGGCTACCAGATGATCACGGAGCTGGCCCGGCGGTCCGACCACACCTTCGAGCTGAAGGAGGGAACGCTGTACCCCATCCTCCACACCCTGGAGGCGGGCCGTCTGGTGACGGTCCGGGAGCGGGAAGCGGAGACGGGCCGGGTGCGGAAATACTACCGCATCACGAAAAAGGGCCTGAAGGTGCTGGAGGAGAAGAAGGAGGAGTGGAACACCTTTACGGAGAAGGTGAACGCCGTGGTCTGCGGCACCTCCCCGGCGTGAGGGACGGGCCATGGAGTGGAAGGACTGGTGCCGTCAGGCCGTGGGCCACGTCCGGTTCCGGCCGGACCGGCGGGCCATTGAGCGGGAGCTGACGGCCCACTACGAGGACCACCGTCTGGACCTGGAGCGCATCGGCTATGAGCCGGCGTTGGCAGCGGAGCGGGCCCTCCGGGCCATGGGGGACGCCGACGAGGTGGGCCGTGCCCTGGACCGGGCCCACAAACCCTGGCTGGGCTGGCTGTGGGAGGTGTCCCGGGTGCTGGTGATGGGGCTGGTGGTGCTGATCCTGGGCACCGCCGCGTTCGGCGGCTGGGAGGACGTCCGGGACTGGACGCTGTTCTCCCAGAGACATGGTGCTTCCGTGGTGTTCCACGCGGCGGAGGAGCTGCCCTGTCCGGCGCCCATTCAGGCGGGGGCCTATACCATTGCCGTGGAGAGGGCCTGCTACGGGGAGCTGGAAAACGGAATGGGATATCTGCACCTCAACGCCTCCTGCACCACCGGACAGTTCTGGCTGGAGGGACCGGACCTCTGGGACACCCTGGAGGCCATAGACAGCGGCGGCACCCGGTACCGTTACGGGCGCGCCCCATGGATCACAGGCTTCAAGGATGACAGTCACATCCTCAGCCGGGGCTGGATCACTGTGGAGAACATCCCGGCGGGCACGGCGTGGGTGGAACTCATCCATCCTATGGGCGGCTGGTCCATCCGGGTGGAGCTGCCGGAGAGGGAGGCGCGTACATGAGACGGAGAGAGTGTCTGCCCCGGCTGAACCGGCGGCAGAAGACCGTCCGCAATCTGCTGGCGGCGCTGGGACTGCTGCTGGTCCTGTGGCTGGTGAACGGCTTCGCGGCCCCCACGCTGGACCTCGCAGTGCAGTGGAAGGCGGCGGAGTATTTTCTGGAGGAGCCGGAGATCCTGGGGGTCTATCCCCGGGAGATCTCCCAGGACTGGAAGGAGGACGACGTGCTGCTCCGGGACGGGGACGTGTTCGCCTCCACCATCCGCAGGCACCGGTTCCTCTGGTTCCAGGAGGTCCTGGAGTTCTGGTTCGCGGAGCCGGAGACGGGGCCGGTGGTATTTTTACAGCAGCGGGACAGCTTCGACACCACGGCGGTGTACGTTTACGCAGAGCTGGATAGCGACGTCCGGGCGGTGTGCGATCTGCGGCTGCGCAGCGACATCACGGTAAGCATCAGCGGCGACGGCCAGCAGGCTTCCCGGCACTTCGACTGGGACGAGACCTACACCATGGAGGGGACGCCCAACGAAAACGGCCTCTACCGGTTCGCCGTTGAGATGAAGTATCCCAGAGACAACAGGGCCGGCTATGAGGAGCAGCTGCGGCCCATGGCGGAGGAGAGCGCGTTCCATTCGTTTCAGGCCATCCCCAGGCGCGCCGCCGGTTCGGACTTCGCCTGTGACGTCACCGTCATCTTTTACGGGGCGGACGGAAAGCCCGTCTACGTCTATCAGCGGACGCTTTGGGACAAGTTGGACACAGAGAGGAGCGGTGCGTCGTGAGCGAACAGCGAAGCTGGGCGTTCTGGTGCGCCCGGGTATTGGGCCACGTCCGGTTCAAGCCGGACCGGAAGGCCATTGAGCGGGAGCTGACGGCCCACTACGAGGACCACCGTCTGGACCTGGAACGGGTCGGCTACGAGCCGGACCTGGCGGCGGAGCGGGCCCTCCGGGCCATGGGGGATGCCGACGAGGTGGGCCGCGCCTTGGACCGTGCCCACAAACCCTGGCTGGGCTGGCTGTGGGAGGTGTCCCGGGTGCTGGCGGTGGGGTTGCTGGTCGTGACGGCGGCCACGCTGCTGGAGAACAGCCTGTTTACCGTCCGGGAGATGCTGGGCCGTACAGAGGACCAGTTCACCTGGGAGGCCCCGCCGTCCACGGCGTCCTGCGCCGTGACGGCCTACGGCACGCTGTACCTGTCGCCGGGAGATATCACGGAGGAGGACGGCAGGTACGAGGTGGCACTGGACCTCTGGGGGAAGACGGCGGACCCCCGGACGGACTTCCCGTGGATCATGCCGTATCTGAACATTGTGGATGACCGGGGACCGATCCCACTGGGACAGGCCGACGAAAACGGCGTCTGGCCGGATAACTACATGAGCCGTGGATGGACCAGCGTGTCCTGGGGCTGGACCCGTCATCAGGTGGTCCTCAGCCTGCGGCTGGATCACCGGCCCCAGTGGGTGGAGGTATCCTATCCCTACGGCGGCAACGACTGGGTCCTGCGGGCAGAATGGGAGGCGGAGCCATGAAGAAACTGCACATCCGACGGCCCATCTGGAGAGGGCCGCGGCTGAGCCGGAAGGCCCGGACTGTCCGGAATCTGACCCTTAGCGCTCTGGCAGCGGCTGTTCTGTACGTGGCGTTGGGCTTCCCTCCCTACACCGTGAACGGCATGGTGGACCGGATGGCCCGGCGGTATCTCCTGCCGGATCTGAAGCCGGTGTACGTGCTGAAGGACCCCCGCCATTACGGCAGCGACATCCTGCCAGGACGGCGCTTTACGTACATCATCGCCCGGTCCGGGGAGGACTATCTGGCCTTCCAGTACAACACCTATCTGTGGAGCAGCGAGCTGTTCTTCTCCCGGGATCCCGTGCTGGCAGAGGGGGCCTACTGCGCCGCCCGGGCGGGAACCCTGTACGCGGCGTCCCCTGCTATGGCAAGCGCGGCCTCTGTCACGGCGGCGGTGGAGACGAAGTACGAGACATTTACCCTGGAGGGAGAGCGGCTCAGTGAGGAGGTCTTCGGCTTCCCCTACCGGAACGGGAGTGGCCCGGATCTATATACCGCCGTGGACTTCGCCTACCGGAAGGACAGCTACGTCCACACCTATGAGGGCGGCACGGTCACCGGCTACACGCGGGTGGACGCGGACCTGCCCGTCACCGTCACGCTGTACGACGAGGTGGGGAAGGCGCTGGACACCCTGCGCCTGACGGTTTCCACCAGTGAGATCACCGGCTGGTACTGAAATCTGATGTGCGCCGCGGCGTCACATAGAAACATGTCAGCAGACGCAGAAAGGGCCTGCCGCGAAACGCGGCAGGCCCTTCGGCTTGCAGAGAAACTTATAAGAGCTCTATCAGCCCTTGTACTCCACGTAGAACTCGCGGACCTCGCCGGAAGCGGCGGGAGCGGGAGCGGCCGCCTTGGGAGCGGCAGGAGCGGGGGCGGGAGCGGGCTGGCGCTTCTCGGGATGATCCCGGTAGTCCAGGAACTTGGGCGCCACCTGGGGGAACAGGGCCAGGGAGAGGACGTCCTCCTCGCTCTTGGCGATGTCCTTGTACTCTGCGCGGTACTTGTCCAGCTCGGGCTCCAGCAGATCAGCGGGACGGCAGGTGATGACGTCCTCCGGCTTGATGCCGGCCTTGGCGCGGACTTCCTCGTTGACCTTGCCGGGCAGCTGGCCGTACTCGCCCTTCAGCATGGCCTTGCACTCCTTGGTAAAGACCTTGTAGCGCTCGCCCATGATGATGTTCATGACGGCCTGGGTGCCGACGATCTGGCTGGTGGGGGTCACCAGCGGAGGATAGCCGCAGTCCTCGCGGACGCGGGGGATCTCAGCCAGCACGTCGTAGTACTTGTCCTCCTTGCCGGCCTGCTTCAGCTGGGAGATCAGGTTGGACAGCATGCCGCCGGGGACCTGATACAGCAGGGTGTTGGTGTCAACACGCAGGACCTTGGGGTCCAGGGAGCCCTGATCCTGGAGCTTCTGGGCCACCGTACGGAAGTGGGCGGCGGCGTCGCTCATCTTGTTCAGGTCCAGACCGGTGTCGCGGGGCGTGCCCTTCAGGGTAGCCACCAGGGACTCGGTGGTGGGCTGAGAGGTGCCGTTGGCCAGGGGAGACAGGGCGGTGTCCACGATGTCCACGCCGGCCATGGCGGCCATCAGCAGCACCATGTCGCCGGTGCCGGTGGTGTTGTGGGTGTGCAGATGGATGGGAACGCTGACGGTCTCCTTCAGCTTCTTCACCAGGGAGTAGGCGTCCATGGGCAGCAGAAGGTTGGCCATGTCCTTGATGCAGATGGCGTCGGCGCCCATCTCCTCCAGCTCCTTGGCCAGCTTCACGAAGTACTCCTCGTTGTGGATGGGAGAGATGGTGTAGGACAGGGTGGCCTCCACCTCGCCGCCGTACTTCTTGGTGGACTTGATGGCCTGCTCCAGGTTGCGAACGTCGTTCAGGGCGTCGAAGATGCGGATGATGTCGATGCCGTTCTCAATGGACTTGGCACAGAACTGATCCACCACGTCGTCGGCATAGTGCTTGTAGCCCAGAATGTTCTGGCCGCGGAACAGCATCTGCAGCTTGGTGTGGGGCATGGCCTTCCGCAGGGCGCGGAGGCGCTCCCAGGGATCCTCGTTGAGGAAGCGCATGCAGGAGTCGAAAGTGGCGCCGCCCCAGCACTCCAGAGAGTAGTAACCGATGGAGTCCAGAACCTCACAGGCGGGGAGCATGTCCTCCAGCCGCATACGGGTGGCGGCCTGGGACTGGTGGGCGTCACGGAGGATGGTGTCAGTGATGAGGAGGGGTTTGTTGCTCAAAAACTCCATGATGGAAAAAACCACCTTTCTGTCAGAATCAGCCGAACAGGCTCATGAGCACGCCGGCCGCGATGGCGGAGCCGATGACGCCGGCCACGTTGGGGCCCATGGCGTGCATCAGCAGGAAATTCCGGGGATTGTCCTTCTGGCCAACCATCTGGGAGACACGGGCGGCCATGGGGACGGCGGAGACACCGGCGGAGCCGATGAGGGGATTGATCTTCTCCTTCAGGAACAGGTTCATGAACTTGGCCAGGAGCACGCCGCCGGCGGTGCCGCAGCCGAAGGCCACCACGCCCATGACCATGATCATCAGGGTCTTGGGGGACAGGAAGGTGGCACCGGTGGCGGTGGCGCCCACGGACACGCCCAGGAAGATGGTGACGATGTTGATGAGCTCGTTCTGGGCGGTCTTGCTGAGGCGGTCCATGACGCCGCTCTCATGGAACAGGTTGCCCAGCATCAGGCAGATGATCAGGGGCGCGGCGGAGGGCACCAGCAGGGAGACGAAGATGGCCACCATGACGGGGAACACGATCTTCTCCTTCTTGGAGACCTCACGCAGGGGCCGCATGACGATCTGGCGCTCGGCCTTGGTGGTCAGCAGCTTCATGATGGGCGGCTGAATGACCGGCACCAGAGCCATGTAGGAGTAGGCCGCCACGGCGATGGGGCCCAGCAGCTGGGGAGCCAGATGCGAGGTGACGAAGATGGCGGTGGGGCCGTCGGCACCGCCGATGATGCCGATGGAGCCGGCCTCAGCGGCGGTGAACATGCCGGACAGACGGCAGCCCACATAGGTCATGAAGATGCCCACCTGGGCGGCGGCGCCCAGCAGCAGGCTCTTGGGGTTGGCGATCAGGGGGCCGAAGTCGGTCATGGCGCCCACGCCCATGAAGATCAGGCAGGGATAGATGCCCAGCTTGATGCCCAGGTACAGGATATCCACCAGGCCCGGAGTCAGGCTCTGGCCCACGCTGACGGCGGCCAGCACCTCAGCAGACACGCCGAGACCGGACATCTCCGTCAGGAACTCCTGGGTGATAGGCGCGCCGCCGATGAGATCCCAGTGGATGTGTCCGCCGGCGAAGAAGATCTCGTGGAACATATTGGCGCCGGGCAGGTTGGTCAGCAGCATGCCGAAGGCGATGGTGCACATCAGCAGGGGCTCGTACTTCTCGTGAACACCTAAGTACAGCAGGAAGCAGGCGATGACAATCATGATCAGGTTCTTCCAGCCGCCAACCTGGCAGAACTGGTAGAAGCCCGTGTCATGGATAAAGTTCAAAATTGCTTGCATAGCGTATTCTCCGGACTCTTACTGAATGACGCACAGCAGAGCGCCGGACTCTACGGCAGAGCCCTTGGAGGTGTTGATGGAAGCCACCTTGCCGCTCTTGGGAGCCATGATCTCGTTCTCCATCTTCATGGCCTCCAGGATCATCAGGACCTGGCCTTCCTCCACGCTGTCGCCCACGTTGACGTTGATGGACAGGATGGTGCCGGGGATGGGAGCGGTGACCTGCTCACCGGCAGCGGGGGCAGCGGCGGGAGCCGGAGCGGCCACGGGAGCGGGAGCGGGGGCAGGAGCAGCCACAGGGGCGGGAGCGGGGGCGGCCACAGGGGCAGCGGCCACGGGAGCGGCGGGAGCCGCGCCGGTCAGTTCTTCCAGTTCGATCTCGTAGACAGCACCGTTGACATTCACTCTGAACCTTCTCATAATTTTGTTCTCCTCTTTCCGTTTAATTTTATGATGATTTTTTAAAGAGAAATCTGCTTGATGGAGGTGATGCGGATACCGTTGACGGAGGTCCCCAGTGCTTCGGCCAGAGCGGCGGAAATTCCGGCGATCAGGGAGGGCTGGAGGGCCGCAGGGGCGGCGGAACCCGCCACGCGCTTGACGGAGGTGATGCGGATGCCGTTTACGGAAGTGCCCAGCGTCTCAGCCAGGGCGGCGGAGACAGCGGCGGTGACGGCGGGGGAGAGGGTCGCGGGAGCCGGAGCGGACACTGTCACGGGAGCGGCGGGAGCCACAGGTGCCGCTGCCGGCGCGGATGCCGGAGCGGACGGGGCTGCCGCAGGCTTGACAGGCGTTGCCGGCGAGGTGGGGGCGTTGTTCCTGGGCCGCAGGATCGCACCCATGGCATAGGTCAGTGCGATGATACAGATCAGACCAAAGAACACTGTGCCGAGCCCCATCAGGACGACAAACAGGTTGGAATAATCCATTGAGAACCTCCTTAATAAAATGATTGGTTTCATTTTAACAATTTCCATAGAAAAAAACAATCGTGATTCGCGCTAATTTTTTGAATGAGGAAGCCAAAAAAAACCATGTCGATTGTCAAAAGTGAACAAAAAATGAAAGGTAAAAACGGATTATCTTGTTTTCCCTTTTGCGAAAAATTCACGTATAATTCAAAGAATATTTACTGACGTTTCCGGCGCAGCGCGCGGAACGCCGGACACAGGGGGGCTTTGAGGAATATGCGGTATGGAGTTGTGGTGCCGGGAACGTTCCTGTCCCGGCCCAACCGGTTCATCGCCCACGTGGAGACGGCGGAGGGACCCCAGATCTGCCACGTGAAGAACACCGGACGCTGCCGGGAGCTGCTGGTGCCGGGCTGCCGGGTATATCTGGAGCGGTCGGACAATCCGGCCCGGAAGACGAAATACGACCTCATCGCCGTGGAAAAGGGAGGCCTGCTGATTAACATGGACGCCCAGGCTCCCAATAAGGTCTTCCGGGAGTGGGCGGAGTCCGGCGGCTTCGACCCCGCCGTGACGGCGGTGCGGCCGGAGTACACCTACGGCGGCTCCCGGCTGGACTTCTGCCTGGAGACGCCCCGGGGCCTCCATCTGGTGGAGGTGAAGGGCGTCACCCTGGAGGAGGACGGCGCCGCCCGGTTCCCGGACGCCCCCACGGAGCGGGGCGTGAAGCATATCCGGGAGCTTCAGCGGGCGGTGTCCCAAGGGCTTGACGCGACGCTGTGCTTTGTGATACAAATGAAGGGAATCCGCTCTGTGGCGCCCAATGACGGGACCCATCCCGCCTTCGGCGCGGCGCTGCGGGAGGCGGCGGCCGCCGGGGTCCGGGTAGCGGCCTGGGACTGCGACGTCACGCCGGACAGTCTGACCATCCGCCGGCCGGTGCCGGTGATCTTATGACGGCGGGACGCATATCTGCGCCCGGCCGCACATCGAATATTGCATATCAACAACGAGAGCGGGGAATTGGATCGGATGTCACTTGCGGAACTGTTTCTCATCGGCGTGGGCCTCAGCATGGACGCCTTCGCCGTGGCCGTCTGCCGGGGCCTTGCCATGCGGAAGATCCGCTGGGGTCAGGCGCTGGCGGTGGGCCTGTACTTCGGCGGCTTCCAGGCCCTGATGCCCCTGCTGGGCTGGCTGCTGGGCTCCGCCTTCGCGGGATATATCCAGAACGTGGACCACTGGGTGGCCTTTGTCCTGCTGGCCTTCATCGGCGGCAACATGGTCCGGGAGGCCCTGGGCGGGGATGAAGACGAGCCCTGCGGCCCGGCGGGCTGTCCCGTGGACGCGCCGCTGGATCACCGGGAGCTGCTGCTGATGGCCGTGGCCACCAGCATCGACGCCCTGGCGGTGGGCGTCACCTTCGCGTTCCTGGAGGTGTCCATCGTCCCGGCCGTCTCCATCATCGGCGTTACCACCTTCTGCCTGTCCGTCATCGGCGTGGCGGTGGGCAATTTCTTCGGCGCACGGTACAAAAAGCGGGCGGAGCTCACCGGCGGGATCATCCTGATCCTGCTGGGCGTGAAGATTTTGCTGGAGCATCTGGGAATACTGGTGTTATGACGGGAGTGCCGGGGAAGCCCGGCGGCTTCAAAACCTCTTTCCCTGCGCGGGGGTACGGAGGTGCGCCCGTTCCGGGCGAGGGGAAGTGCGGTGAAGACCGCAGGCTTGCGGCTCCGCCGCGGGCAAAACCCCCATTCGTCGTCGGGTCAAACTGCGCTATATTCGGGACGCCCTGCGGGAGAGGGCATCCCTCATACCGCTCCGTTGCCCCCTTGCACACCGTCGCGGCATTGCGATTTCCGGCCCCTTCGGGTCCGCCAATCGCGCCGCTTCCTCGAAACCGGCTCGCTTTTTCCGCCGCTGGCGGCGCTTCGCCGCTTT
>JALFSO010000031.1 GCA_022778785.1 Dysosmobacter sp.
AAAGCGGCGAAGCGCCGCCAGCGGCGGAAAAAGCGAGCCGGTTTCGAGGAAGCGGCGCGATTGGCGGACCCGAAGGGGCCGGAAATCGCAATGCCGCGACGGTGTGCAAGGGGGCAACGGAGCGGTATGAGGGATGCCCTCCCCCGCAGGGCGTCCCGAATATAGCGCAGTTTGACCCGACGACGAATGGGGGTTTTGAAGCCATCGGCCTTCGCCGATCTTCCCCGCGCCCGGAACAGGCGCACCACCGCACCCCCGCGAGGAACCCCGCAAAAAAGCCCCGCCCCGCAGGGGCAATATTCAACTCATTCCCATCCCTTGCAGACGTCCACCCACTCCGCGAAGTTGGAGGAATACTGCTCCAGTTCCTGGCAGCTCATCTCCACGGCGCTGTTGCTGCTGCCGGCGGCGGGGAAGATGGTGTCGAACCGCTTCATGGACACGTCCAGATACACCGCCACGTTCTCCGGCAGGGCGAAGGGGCATACGCCGCCCACGTCGTGGCCGATGAGGGTGTGGGCCTCCTCATGGGTCAGCATCTTGGCCTTGGTGTGGAACTGCGCCTTGTACTTGCCGTTGTCCACCTTGGCGTCTCCCGCCGCCACGATCAGGATGGGCCGGTCGTCCACCTTGAAGCTCAGGGTCTTGGCGATGCGGGCGGCTTCCACCCCCACGGCCTGGGCTGCCAGCTCCACCGTGGCGGAGGAGACGTCAAACTCCCGGATGCGCTCCTCCAGTCCCAGAGGCCGGAAATAGGCCCGCACTTTTTCAATCGACATGGTTGGTCCCCTCTTTCTGTCAATATATTAAATGATTCGACTATTTTATCGTATATCTACCCGTTCCACAGCGGTGCACAGACCGGTGGCGCTGTCCAGGGTGAAGATGGCGCCCTGCATTTTGCAGGGGCCGTCCGGCGTCTGGTAGCGGCCCGGCAGGCCCCCCAGGAAGGACTCCACCGACTGCTCCGGCCGGATGCCCAGCACGGACTCCACGGCGCCGGTCATGCCCAGGTCCGTCAGATAGCCCGTGCCCCTGGGATAGACCCGCTCGTCGGCGGTGGGGACGTGGGTGTGGGTGCCCCACAGGGCGGAGACCCGGCCGTCCAGATAGTAGCCCATGGCCAGCTTCTCGCTGGTGGCCTCGGCGTGGAAGTCCACCAGGGTGAAGGTTGCCTTCTCCCGTCCCAGGATCTTGTCCATGGTGGTGAAGGGGTTCTCGGCGTTGAAATTCAGGCTGCACCGGCCGATGAGGTTCACCACCCGGAAGGTGACGCCGCCCCGGTCGAAGATCTCCCAGCCGTGGCCCGGCGCCCGGCCCGTGAAGTTGGCGGGCCGCAGCAGGTAGGGCACGTCGTCCAGGAATTTTGCGATCTGCATTTTGCCGAAGGTGTGGTTGCCCAGGGTGACGGCGTCGGCGCCTGCGTCATAGATCCGCCGGGCCTGCTCCGGCGTCAGGCCCACGCCGCTGGCGTTCTCCCCGTTGACCACGGTGAACGCGATGTTCTTCATTTTCTGCAATGGCCGGAGATGGCGCTCCAGATGGGCGAGACCGTTCTCCCCCACCACGTCGCCGATGGCCAACACGTGATATTCCATCCATGGTTCCTGCCTTTTCGTAAAATCATGCCCGGAGAGTCCGTCGCCGGACCCCGGCGCATGTATCAGTCTGCTGTTTAGTATACCAAACTTTACGGCGGAAGCAAACTGTTTTTTCTGTCACACTTTTTACGGATTTGTAATGACAACCCGGTTGGATTCAGGTATGATAAAGGAGAAAAAGGGGGAATGTGTCGTGAAGCGTCTCGCGTGTCTGCTGCTTGCCGCCATGTTGCTGCTGTCCGGCTGCGGAAGTTCATCCGCCGCGCCGTCCGGAGAGGATAGGGAGCCGCTGTCCGTGTCCATGGAGGCCGCGCCGGTGATGGGCCGCTCCTATGTGCCCCAGGTGCCCCTGCCGGAGGCGGTGACGCCCATGGACCAGGGCGGGGAGACCAACATCTGGAAGGCGGCGGAGACCACCGACGGCCAGGCGGCGCTGTACAATCTGGACAGCGGCACCGGCGCGGTGCTGCTGGAGTGGGACGGCACCCTGGTCATGTTCGACGGCTGGCACTTCCGCACGCCCCAGTCGGTGCCCCCCCGGATGGAGCTTCTGCCCCAGGGCGTCCTGATGGTGGACCTGTACACCGGCTCCGGCACCGGCGTCAGCGTGGAGGAACTGCATCTCATCGTGAAGGACGAGCACGGCGCCATGACGGACTACGTCCTGCCGCCGTCGCTGTACCAGGACCGGCTGGCCGCCCTGATGACGGCGGAGACCGGCAAGCGCAGCGGCTCCGTGTCCATCGGGAACCTGACCCTGCATCTGCCGGAACAGGAGGCGAAGCTCACCGGCGGTCCCTGCCTGGGAAACATCGTCCGCTATGAGACCGGCAGCGACGGCACGGTGTATCTGTCTCTGGGCATCGGCATGGAGCTGAAGGACCGGGCGGACCCGGTGTACGTGGGCGAGGTGCTATGTCAGGTGGGCTTCGACAACGCCGGTGTCTACACTCTCAGCGGCTTCGCCCTGCGGGAGTGAAGGCTCCCTCCCGACGGCAATACGGAACGGTAAAAAAGTCCTCCGGGTGAATACCCGGAGGACTTTCCTGTTTCCAGATTACTTTGCGTATTCGACTGCGGTGGTCTCTCGGAGGATATGGACCTTGATCTGACCGGGATATTCCATTTCCTCCTCGATCTTCCGGGCCAGATCGTGGGCCAGAATGACCATCTGATCCTCGGAGATGATCTCGGGCTTCACCATGACCCGGACCTCACGGCCGGCCTGGATGGCGTAGGCCTTGTCCACGCCGTTGAAGGAGGAGGCGATGCCCTCCAGCTGCTCCAGGCGCTTGATATAGTTCTCCAGGTTCTCACGGCGGGCGCCGGGACGGGCGGCGGAGATGGCGTCGGCCGCCTGGACCAGGCAGGCCACGATGGTGCGGGGCTCCACGTCGTTGTGATGGGCCTCGATGGCGTGGATGATCTCCTCTTTCTCCTTGTACTTCCGGGCGAATTCCACGCCCAGGGCCACATGGGTGCCCTCCATCTCATGGTCCACGGCCTTGCCCAGATCGTGGAGCAGGCCGGCCCGCTTGGCGGCCTGGACGTCGGCGCCCAGCTCCGCAGCCATCATGCCGGCGATGTGGGACACCTCGATGGAGTGCTGCAGGACGTTCTGGCCGTAGCTGGTGCGGTAGTGGAGACGGCCCAGCATCTTCACCAGCTCCGGGTGGATGGAGCGGACGCCGGTCTCGAACACGGCCCGCTCGCCCTCGGCCTTGATGGTGGCGTCCACCTCGCGGCGGGCCTTCTCCACCATCTCCTCGATGTGGGTGGGATGGATGCGGCCGTCGGCGATGAGCTTCTCCAGAGCCAGCCGGGCGATCTCCCGGCGAACGGGCTCGAAGCAGCTGATGGTGATGGCCTCCGGCGTATCGTCGATGATGAGATCCACGCCGGTGAGGGTCTCGATGGTGCGGATATTGCGGCCTTCCCGGCCGATGATGCGGCCCTTCATCTCGTCATTGGGCAGGGGAACCACACTGACGGTCATTTCGGCCACCTGGTCAGCGGCGCACCGCTGGATGGCCTGAGTCACGATCTCCCGGGCCCGGGCGTCGCACTCCTCTTTCATGCGGGACTCGATCTCCTTGATCTTGAGAGCGGTCTCGTGGGTCACTTCCGATTCTACCTGGGCGATGAGGTACTTCTTGGCATCCTCGGCGGTAAAGCCAGAGATGCGCTCCAGCATCTCGGTCTGACTGCGCTTGATATTCTGGATCTCCTCATTCTCCCGGTCAATGGCCGCGTGCTTCTGGGCCAGGGATTCCTCTTTTCTCTCGATGGCCTCGGTCTTGCGGTCGATATTTTCCTCTTTCTGCTGCAGCCGGTTCTCCTGACGCTGCAGTTCCGCCCTGCGCTCCTTGACTTCCTTCTCATAATCGCTGCGGTTCTTCAGGATCTCCTCCTTGGCCTCCAGGACCATTTCCTTCTTCCTGGACTCCGCCTCCGCCCGCTTGGCCTCGGCGGCCTTGATGGCCTCGTTGATGATGCGTTTTCCTTCTTCTTCTGCGCTTGAGATTTCCTTTTCTGATACCTTTTTGCGATAGATAATGCCGAGAATGAAGCCAACGATCAGGCCGGCGATGATTCCGATGACGGCTTTGATCAAATTGACTACCTCCTGATTTCTGTTGGGACGCTCCCGATATGGAATGTGGGGGCCGAAGCCCCCTTCAGAAAACGACCGGGGAATACCCCTATATTCCCCGATAAGATTCCTGTTTTAGTTTAATCGCTTACCGTCAAACTGTCAAGATGTTTTCGCCCGGTGCCGGAGAATTCCGGCTGTTTTTTCCACAGTCCTCAGCCGCCCAGGTCGATGTAGGCCGCCGCCGCGTACCCCACGAAGCCGCTGTAGTGGACCACGTACCAGCCCTGCCACTCCCCATACACCCGGACCTGTGCCCCGGCGGGCATCCCCGTCAGGATGGTGCCGGTGGGGGCGGGGTAGCTCCGCAGGTTCAGGGTCCCGTAGCTGATGTCCACGGTGCCGTCCCGGGGCGTCATGGGCCAGATGAAGGGCAGGCCGAAGAACTCCGTCAGAGACAGCACCAGATTCTGGGCGATCTCGTCCATGTGGGTCTCCACCCAGGTAGCGTCGGCGTAGTTGTCGTGGTAGCCGATCTCCAGCAGCACCGCCGGGAACCGGGGCTGGCGCACCTCCCCCAGGGTGGTGGTGGCCTGGGTCCGCACCTGGCCGGGCAGCGGATAGATGTTCTTCAGGTTCTTCACGAAAATGTCCGCCGCCCGCTTTCCCTCGGTGCTGCCGGGATAGTAGAAGGCGATGATGCCCCGGTTCTCGCCGTAATGTCCCTCTCCGGAGGCGTTGGAATGGAGGGCCAGATAGAAGTCGTAGTACCCGGAATTGGCCTCCCGGATGGAGGACGCCGCCGTCATATCCGGGCGGTTGCGGGTGTACTGGATGCCGTTGGACAGGAGATAGGGCACCATGGCGTCCGCCAGCAGATTCATGTTGTACTCCTCGGAGCCGCTGCCGGTGACGTACTGGTTCCACTCCTGGGTGGACGGGCTGAGATAGATGATGGGCATGAGACGCTCCCCCTTCAAGAAAAGTCTGTGATCTCATTTCTATTTATATGGCAATCCCGTTAAAAGTGTGCTAGAATTTTAGTGATACACATTTCGAACAGGAGAGGAAACCACGTATGAAAGCAGAGCGCACGTATCCGAAATACACCGTCACGCCCAAGGCCGAGGCGGCCATTCTCCAGGGCCACCCCTGGGTCTACGGTGAGGAGGTCCTCCAGACGGAGGGGCTGACCCTCAACGGCGGACTTGTGGACGTTATTAGTCGAAAAGGCCGATATCTTGGCACAGGACTGCTGTCGGAGCAGTCCAAGATCCGGGTGCGGCTGATCTCCCGCAACGCCAACGACCGCTTTGACGAGGCCTTCTGGGAGCGGAAGCTCCGGTGGGCCTGGGAGTACCGGAAGGCGGTCCTGCGGCCCGAGGACCTGACCTGCTGCCGGATCATCTTCGGCGAGGCGGACGCCTTCCCGGGGCTGACGGTGGACCGGTTCAACGATCTGCTGGTGGTACAGGTGCTGTCCATCGGCATGGAGGTGCGGAAGGACTTTCTGATCCCCGCCCTGGTCCGCATCCTCCGGGAGGACGGCCAGACCATCTCCGGCGTCTTTGAGCGCAACGACGAGGCCCTCCGGGAGAAGGAGGGCCTGGAGCAGGGCAAGGGCTGGTTCCCCCTCTCCGGCGAGGAGCCGCCGGCCTCGGCGGTGACGGAGATCACGGAGAACGGCGTGAAGTATCTGGTGGACGTGGAGAACGGCCAGAAGACCGGCTTCTTCCTGGACCAGAAGTTCAACCGGCAGGCGGTGGCCCGTCTGGCCAAGGGCCGGACGGTGCTGGACTGCTTCACCCATACCGGCTCCTTCGCCCTCAACGCCGCCATGGGCGGGGCGGCCCACGTCACCGCCGTGGACGTGTCCCAGTCCGCTGTGGAGATGGCCCGGGCCAACGTGGAGCGCAACGGCCTCACCGGCGTGGTGGACTGCGTGTGCGCCAACGTCTTCGATCTGCTGCCGTCTCTGGAGAAGGAGCCGGCGAAATACGACTTCATCATCCTGGACCCGCCGGCCTTCACCAAGTCCCGCCGGACGGTGCGCAACGCCATGAGCGGCTACAAGGAGATCAACTACCGGGCCATGAAGCTGCTGCCCCGGGGCGGCTATCTGGCCACCTGCTCCTGCTCCCACTTCGCCACGGAGGAGAAGTTCGTGGAGATGCTCCACGACGCCGCCCGGGACGCCGGGGTGCAGCTGCGGCAGATCGAGGCCCGGCAGCAGTCCTGCGACCACCCCATCCTCTGGGGCGTGGAGGAGACGAATTATCTGAAGTTCTATCTGTTCCAGGTGGTATGACTTCGTCCGAATGCAAGCATTCGGACGAGGGGGATTGCCGGGAACCTCCGCGCTCGTCAGGGCAAGCTGCGCTCCATTCAGAAGGCCCTGCGTGAGAAGGCCTTCTGAACGCCGCTCCGCTGCCCTTCCTCTCCCCACCGCAACCACTTCGTTGGGTTGCGGTGGGGGACCCCGAAAGACCTCGCCCTCCGGGCTTCAGGGGTCGCACACTCCGGTTCCCTGAGAGGAATTTTTTCCGTCGCCGCAGCGTTAAGAAAACATGCCGGTGGCATGTTTTCAGCGTAGGCCGCAGCGGCTATGCCGCGAGGAGAGGCACTCAGTGTCTCCGGAAAAAATGATTCCGGCCATTTCGCCGGCTCCGGCCGGCGAAACCTGAGGGGGCTTCCAGAACACCGTCGCGGCACTGCGATTTCCGGGTGTGAAGCACCCGGAAATCGCGCCGCTTCCTCGAAACAGCCTCGCTTTTTCCGCCGCTGGCGGCGCTTCGGCTGTTTCCCCCTCAGGACTCCCCTGGAACGCCTGCGCTTCGCTGGGCGGGACGGGAGATTCCGCCGCCGGCGGGCGGCGGGCGGCGCTCGTTCCCGCTCCGCGGGAACATCGCGTGCGGGAACAGCGCGGCGGAAACACCTTTAGCAACACTTTCATGAAGAGACAAGGAGCATCAGCATCTATGGATCAGCAGGTACAGAAGCAGGACGCAAAGTATCATCAGATGACGGAGGAACCGGTGGGGAAGCTCATCCGCCGTCTGGCCGTGCCCTGCATCATCAGCATGATGATCACCGCCTTTTACAATCTGGCGGACACCTTCTTCGTGGGCCAGATGCACAGCAACGCCGCCACCGGCGCCGTGGGCGTGGCCTTTTCCCTGATGGCCATTATCCAAGCCATCGGCTTTTTCTTCGGACACGGCGCCGGGAACTACGTCTCCCGGGAGCTGGGCCGTCAGAACCGGGACGGCGCCGAGGAGATGGCCGCCAACGGCTTCTTCCTGGCCCTGCTGGCCGGGACGGCGGTGCTGCTCCTGGGCCAGCTCTTCCTGACGCCCCTGACCCGGCTGCTGGGCTCCACGGAGACCATCCTCCCCTACGCCAGAAGCTATCTGCGCATCATCCTCATCGGCGCCCCCTGGATGACCGCCTCCCTGGTGCTGAACAATCTGCTCCGGTTCCAGGGCAGCGCCGTCTACGGCATGGTGGGCATCACCGTGGGCGCCGTGCTGAACATCGCCCTGGACCCCCTGCTGATCTTCGGTCTGGGATTGGGGGTCTCCGGCGCGGCCATCGCCACCATCTTCAGCCAGTTCGTCAGCTTCTGCGTGCTGCTGATCCAGTGCGCCCGGGGCGGGAATCTCCGCATCCGCCCCTCCCGGTTCCATCCCACCCCGGCCTATGTCACCGAAATCATCCGGGGCGGCCTGCCCTCCCTGGCCCGGCAGGGCCTGGGCTCCATCGGTGCCATTGTTCTGAATCACGCCGCCGGAAATTACGGCGATGCCGCCATCGCCGCCATGACCGTGGTGAACCGAATCATGCAGACCGCGGGCTCCGCCCTCATCGGCTTCGGCCAGGGGTTCCAGCCGGTGTGCGGCTTCAACTACGGCGCCGGACTGTGGCACCGGGTCCGGGAGGGCTTCTGGTACTGCGTCCGGACCAGCGCCGTGTTCCTGGTGATCCTGGCCTGTGTGGGCAGTGCCTTCGCCCCCCAGCTCATCTCCCTGTTCCGGGACGATCCGGACGTCATCCGCTTCGGCACCCTGGCCATGCGGCTCCAGTGTCTCACCTTCCCCCTGTCCGCCTGGATCGTGGCCAGCAACATGATGCTCCAGACCATCAACCGCACCGCCCCCGCCACCTTCCTGGCCATGGGCCGTCAGGGCATCTTCCTGGTGCCCGCCCTGCTGCTCCTGACGCCGGTGCTGGGGATGCTGGGCGTCCAGGCGGCGCAGCCCATCGCGGATGTGCTGACCTTCGCCGCCGCCATACCCCTGCAGCTCATAGCCCTGCGGTTCCTGAAGGCCGGGCCGAAGAAGGACTGATACCGATTTCGAACCCGCCCTCCCGTCTGCGGGACCGCTTCCATATCGTACGAAAAAGCAGGAGGCTTCCGCCTCCTGCTTTTCGCTGTGTTCCGGTCTTACTGCTTCACTTCGACGGCCCGGACGATGCCGCTGTCGTCCACGAACAGATCGCACCTGGCGGCGAAGGCGTGGGCCTGCTGCAGGGTGATCCAGGTCTTGGTGGAGGCGTTGTAGCACGCCACGTTGGCGGAGACGGTATAGGACCGTCCGCCGGTATTGACGGTGCTCTCGCCCACCCAGGCGGAGTTGGGCACGCCCGCCACCTTGGTCAGCTTCTCCGCGCCGGTGAGACGGCTGCGGTCGCTGTTCAGCGTGGCCTTCACGTAGTCGCCGGTCTTGACGGGATAGTTGGAGCGGTAGGGGCCGTAGCTGCCGCCGTTGTTCTCCACGGAGATGAAGTTCCGGCCGTCCTTCTTCTCGTAGTGGCCGTTGGTGCCATCGATGGGCGGCTCATCCTCGTGGCCGGGATCCGGCACCCATTCCTCCACGTCCTCGCTGTAGGCGCCGATCCGGCCGTAGATGTACTCGGTAATGGCGCTGCGGTCGCCCAGCACTACGATGTCCACCTTGCCCGCCCAGTTGGCCCGGGCATAGCGGACCTGATTCTCCGAGATGACGGCGCTGCTGAGCTGGGACAGGCTCACCGCCTCCAGGCCGTTGGTGCCTCTCTGGAAGATGACGGCGTTTTCCGCCAGCTCCCGGCTGCCCACCTTTCTGTTCGCCACATCCAGATCGCCGGACACGCCGCCGGTGAGGGCGGTCAGGGAGAGCTGTCCCTTCTTGGCGGAGGCCACCTTCACCAGCTGGCCCTCCAGCTGGGCGGTGCCGCCGGACACAGTGCCGGAGACCTTCAGTCCGCACAGCAGTTCCACGGAGCCGGAGCGGACAATGCCCACGGCGTTGCCCTGGGGCGAGCCGCTGACCGCCTGGACGGCGCCAGCCACCTGATTGTCCTCCGTCAGCAGCAGGGTGATGGAGCTGCCCAGCTTCAGGTCCTTCAGCATCCCATGGGCGGAGGGCAGGACGCTGAACTCATGGCCCATGAGGGTCAGCTTCGTGGGGGCGTCGGGGTTGGGGTAGCAGTCCTCGTAGATACCGGTGAGCCGCACGTCGCACACCCGCAGGGTGTTGGTGGCGGCAGACCAGGTGGCCACGTCGTAGGGCCGCAGGTCCCCGGCGGAGGCAGCGGCGCCGTTCTTGAGGATCTTGTACTTCGTGACGCCGCCGGTGAGGGCGTCGAAGCCCGCCGTGGAGCCCTTTTCATAGACCACGATGGCCTGATCCGCGGCCATGCCGCCGGCGAACACGTATTCCACGCCGCCGGAGGCGCCCAGATACAGCGTCACGGAGGTGCCCGCGGTCAGCCAGGAATAGACCTGCTCCCAGGTGCTCTCCTCGCCGTTGTAGTAGATGGCGGTATCGCTCTCCATGGCGTAGGTCACGCCCTGGGTGTCGGTGAGACGCTTCTGCTCTGCCTTGGCCACCACTGTCATCCGGGTGCTGCCCACGGCGTCGGGGACGAAGGTCATGACCTTGCCGTCCTTGTTCAGCAGCAGCGTGCCCATGCGGCCGTTCAGCAGGCCGCCGGAGGTCTTGTTGGCCATGCGGTAGGTGGAGCCATTGCCCACCTGCATCCCCGTGTCGGTGCCGTCTCCGGCGGAGACGGAGGAGGACACCAGCATGGTGTGCTCCACGATGCTGGCGGCGATGGAGGCGGCGTAGGAGGTCTCGTCCTTCTTCTCGCACCGCAGCAGGTTCACGAACAGCCGTGCCGCCTGGCCCCGGTTCAGCGCCGCGCCGCCGGACAGAGAGAGGCCGTTGGTGAGGCCGATGACCGCCGCCTGGGCCAGATATCCGTCGGGCCACACGGCGCCCACGTCCTCGTCCTTGTAGTCCAGCAATCGCATGAGGATGGTCACTGCCTGGCCCGCCGTCACGGTGGCCTCGGGGTGGAACTGTCCATCGGCGAAGCCCAGGATGATGCCCTTCCCCTTGGAGGCCAGATTGATGTAGGACGACGCCCAATGGCCGGGCTTCACATCCGGGAAGACGGTGACGGCGCGGTACTTCCCCAGCTCCGCCGAGGCGTTCATGGCATAGACCGCCATCTTGCAGAACTGGGCCCGGGTCAGGGTCGCGTTGGGCCGGAAGCTGCCGTCGGCGTAGCCGTCCAGCACTCCCAGGAGCCGCAGGCACTCCACGTCCGCGGCCATTTCGCTGTCCGTCACGTCGGAGAACGGGGCGGTCCCGGCGGCGCCGGCGGGCACCGCCAGCAGCGATGCCGTCAGGCATACCGCCAGGATCAGGCTGAAAATTCGTTTCTTCATAGTCGGTTCCTCTCTCATTGCAGGCTGCTGTGGGTTGGGTCCCTCGCGGGACTGGCTTTTTTGGTCCCCTCTCCCCGGGGGATGGGATGTGCGCCCCGTCGGGGCGCGGGAAAATCGGCGAAGGCCGATGGCTTCAACCCCCCCTTTCTCTTTTCGGTTGCGCCGAAAAGAGAAAGCGCCTTTTGATGGTGTCAAGAGAAAAGACGCTGGCGGCGGCATTTCAAACTTCGTTTGAAATGCCTTTTTCCGCCTGTTACGGGGGTTTGGCCTGGTGGAAACCTGCGGGCTTTTGCCCACTCAACTGAATATGGCAGCTGCGAAAGCTGTGGGAATTCAGGGATGCTCTGCCGTTCTCTTTTCGCTGCCGCACCCTGGCAGTTGCGGACGATTGGCGGGAGGGGTGCTCCCGGATACACCCT
>JALFSO010000061.1 GCA_022778785.1 Dysosmobacter sp.
CGCCGGGGTTGATGAACAGGGGGACCTTGATCTCGGTGCCGGTCTCCAGCGTGGCGGGCTTGGTCACGTTGGTGGCGGTATCGCCGCGGACGCCGGGCTCGGTCTCAGTGACCTCCAGGTCCATGAAGTTGGGAACTTCCACAGCGAAGACGCTGCCCTTGTAGCTCAGCAGCTTGCAGACGGTGTTCTCCTTCACGAAGCGGAAGCCGTCGCCCAGCACATCCCGGTTCAGGGGGACCATGTCGAAGGTCTCCGGGTCCATGAAGTAGTACAGGTCGCCGTCGTTGTAGCTGTACTCGGCGTCTCTGCGCTCCACGAAGGCCTGCTCAAACTTGGCGGTGGGGTTGAAGGAGGTCTCGGTGACGGCACCGGTGACCACGTTCTTCATCTTGGTGCGGACGAAAGCGGCGCCCTTGCCGGGCTTCACGTGCTGGAACTCCACGACGGTCATGACTTTGCCGTCCATCTCGAAAGTAACGCCGTTGCGGAAATCACCCGCGGAAATCGTAGGCATAACAACATCCTCCTTAAATCTATGAGAAAACGACCCTCAGGAGGACATTTTCTCTTTTTTCATGATTTGTCCTGAATTTTGCCGATGATATTTTATCCTAAGTAGGCCGGGATTGCAAGGGGTTTTCCTTAGAATTCCGAAATTCCGTGAAAAAATTCACGCCTCGCCCCGATGATCCTCCCGGCACAGTGCCTTGAAGGGCGCCTGCAAGGCGTGGAGCACCTTCTGCCACAGCGTCATCGCGCCGCCAACCGGCTCCACCATCAGGGCCAGGACCTGTGCCCGGTTGGCGGCCAGCATGTCGGTGAGGAGCTTATCCCCCAGCATGGCGGTGTGCTCCGGCGCGGCGCCTGCCCGGTCCATGGCCGCCCGCAGTCCCTTGGGGCTGGGCTTTCCCGCGTGGCCCTGATAGGGCACCCCCAGCTCGGCGCAGAAATCCGTCACACGGCGGCCGGAACGGTTGTTGGACACGATCATGAAGGTGATGCCCGCACCGTGGAGGGCGGCGATCCAGTCCTTCACCCGCTGATCCGGATGGCGGGTCTTCTTCGCCGCCAGCGTGAAGTCCAGGTCGCTGAGCAGCAGCGTGATTCCCCGCCGGGCCAGGAACTCCGGCGTGATCTGTGCGTATTCGTCGAACAGGGCGTCCGGCACCAGAGAAAAGCGCATAACCGGCTCCCCTTTCTCATAGTCTCAAATGGGCGGGGACGCAGCGCGAGGTCCCTCCGGTCCCATACGCTGTTTCCGCGATATCAGTATACCAAACTTTCCGTCTGTTCACAA
This sequence comes from Dysosmobacter sp., assembly GCA_022778785.1. GTDB lineage: Bacteria > Bacillota > Clostridia > Oscillospirales > Oscillospiraceae > Oscillibacter. Next base: position 1,298 of record JALFSO010000061.1, read on the forward strand.
GGGGGTCTTTGCCTTGCAGCTGTTTCTCGCCGCCGCGCCCGCGGAGGTCCGGGTGGCATCCCGGTTCACCCGCTCTCTGGTCCATGTGGCCTACCGCATCGGGCCGTCCTCCTCCCTGATGCGGCACGACCTGCTGCTGGACACCCGGGGCGGACTGCTGTCCATCAGCGATCTGGACGCAGGCTTCATCGCCGCGCCGGAACAGCTGGCCGCCGCCGTGGTCCGGGAGTGCGGCCGCCGGAATTTCGGCGGGGTGGTGCTGGACTTCGAGGCCTCCCCCACGCCGGACCGCCGGAAATTCGCCCAGACCCTGGGCCAGATGCTGGGCGGCCGCCGGACGCTGTTCGTGCCGGAGACCTATTCCGTGCCGGGGGCCGTCACCCTTGTCAACACCGCCGTGTCCGGCGGCAGCTTCTCCGAGTATCTCTCGGAGGCCCGGTCCAAATACGGCCGCATTGCCCTGGATCTCCAGCGGCTGACCATGGACTTCGTCCTCCCCGCCCGTACCGGTCAGGGAAAGCCCCTGTCTCCGGCCCAGTTTCAGGCCCTCCGGCAGGAGCAGTCGCCGGCGGTGTTTTTCTCCCCCGATCTGTGCGCCCGGTACTTCACCTGCATCCGGGGACGGGAGACCCATTTCGTGCTGTTCGACGACGCGGACACCTTGCTGCGGAAGGTGCGCATCGGCTCCTCCATGGGGATCGGCGCCGGGTTCCTGATGTATCCGGAGGTGGCGGACCTGCTGCCCAGGCTGTTTCCCGGAAAGGGCGGAAAGCAGAACTGAACATGTTCCTGAAAAGCGGACCGCCGCGGCCATTGGCCGCGGCGGTCTTTCACAGCATGGATCAGCGCAATCACACGCCGGCGAAGCGGAACACGATGCCCGCCACCGCGGCGACGCCGATGAACACGATGGGATGGAGCTTCTTGGTGGGCTTTACCCAATTGGTCAGCACCAGCAGCACCGCCGCCAGCAGGATGCCCTGCCAGCTGATGGCGCCGCTCCAGCTGAAACGGGTCAGCAGCGCTCCGTCGGCAGAGGCGGTCTGGATGCACAGCAGCACCTGCAGCACCACGGAGACGCAGGCCGCGCCGATGAGGCCGGTGGAGGCGGGGCGCAGGCCGTAAAAGGCGTTGTTCACCAGCTTGCTGTCCCGGAACTTCTTCAGCATAGCGGCAATGATGAGGATGACGATGATGGAGGGCGTGATCTCGCCCACCGTGGCGACAACGGCGCCCAGAATGCCGCCCAGTGTACCGTAGGCGCTGCCGGCGGTGAAACCCACGTAGGTGGCCATGTTGATGCCGATGGGGCCGGGGGTGGACTCACTGACCGCCAGCATGTTCATCAGGTCGGACTGGGTATACCAGCCGGTGCTCTGGCCGATGTCCTTCAGGAAGGGCAGCGTGGCCATTCCGCCGCCGATGGCGAACAGGCCGGTCTTGAAAAACTCCCAGAAAAGCCGCAGATAGAGACTCATTCCTGCTTCACCTCCAGATTTTTCAGCACGATGCCCGCCAGAGCGGCGGCCACCACGAACCACACGGGGGAGACGTTCAGGAACAGGCCGCCCGCCAGCACCAGAGAGAAGATGACGGCGGTGCGCTTATCCACCACGGACTTCTTCAGCAGCTTCATCACGGCGTTGAAGATCAGCACGCAGACGCAGACCTGGATGCCGGCGAAGGCGTTCTGCACCCACGCCAGGTGGGAGAAGTTGGTGATCAGTCCCGCCAGGATGGAAATGATGATGAGGGACGGGAACACCACTCCCAGGGTGGCGGTGATGCCGCCGGCGATGCCCCGGTACTTCTGTCCGATGAAGGTAGCGGTGTTGACGGCGATGATGCCCGGCGTGCACTGGCCGATGGCAAAGTAGTCCACCAGCTCCTCCTCGGTGGCCCAGCCCTTGTTCTCCACTACCTCCCGCTGTAAGATCGGCAGCATGGCGTAGCCGCCGCCGAAGGTCATGACCCCCACCTTGGCGAAGGTCCAGAACAGTGTCCAAAGTTCTTTCAAATCGCTCACTCCGAATCAAAAAATCATACGGAAGGGCCGCGCCTCCGCGCCGCCCTTTCCTGTCAGTCGATATAGCCGTACATGCCCCGGACGGAGACCTCGCCGGAGCGGACGGTGAACGTCTCGCCGCTGTCCCTGCGGACCACCAGGCTGAAGGCATCGTCGATGTCCACGGCAGTGACCGTCTCCCGGCTGTTGTCGGGGCGGATCAGCTGGACCATCTTCCCCAGGTTCACGCAGTCCCGCCGGTAGGCCGCCAGATAGTCCGACAGATCCCCGGCCTTCAATGCGGCGTACATGCGGTCCAGCGCCTCGATCTCCGCCGTGGCCAGGGCGGCACGGGACCAGGGCTTTCCCGTTGCCTGGAGCAGCGAGGTGGCCAGCTCCGCCACGTCCGGGGTGAAGTCCTCCGGACGCTGGTGGACGTTGAGACCGATGCCCACCACCAGATACTGGAGGCGGCCGCTCTCCCCCTCCATGCTCATCTCCGTCAGGATGCCGCAGAGCTTTTTGCCCCCCAGCACCGGATCGTTGGGCCATTTCAGCAGCGGACGGACGCCGCAGACCTGCTCCACCGCCTCGCACACTGCCACGCCCGCCAGTGTGGTGACGCTCAGCAGCTTCTCCGGCGGAAGGTCCGGCCGCAGAAGAGCCGTCAGATAGATGCCCTGGCCCTTGGGGGACTGGAACCGGCGCTCCATGCGGCCCCGGCCCGCCGTCTGGCAGTCCGCGACGACTACCGTACCGTCCGGCGCGCCGGACAGGGCCAGCTTTTTCGCGCAGGTGTTGGTGGAGTCGATCTCGTCAAAGCAGTGCAGCTCCCGGCCCACGGTCTCCGTGGGTTTCAGGCAGGCCCGGATCTCCTCCTCTGTCAGCAGGTCCGGCGCGGAGACCAGCCGGTAGCCCAGTCCCGTCCGGGCCTCGATCTCATAGCCCGCTTTCCGCAGGGCGTCCACGGATTTCCAGATGGCGGTCCGGCTCAGGCCCAGCTTTTCACTGACCTGCTCCCCGGACACATATTCTCCCGGATGGGCCCGCAGCAGGGCCAGCATCGTCTGTCTGCTCATAAGAAGCCTCCTCCCGCCGGGCCTGTTCTCCGTCCGGCTGTTCAGCCACACCAATATAGCACGTTTTTCCCGGGTTGTAAACCATCGCCCCGGATTTTGCGGACAGCGCCGGGCCGGCGAAAAACATCCCCGGACAGCAGTCTGTCCGGGGATGTACAGCCGGTCTGAATACGGCGTTGGCTTAATACTGACCCAGGTTGGCGGAGGCGTCGGAGTTGGCGCTCTTGCCGAAGTGGAAGTCGTTGCCGGGCAGGATGGCGTTGAGGACGATGCCTGCGATGGCAGCGATGGCCAGGGAGGTCAGGGTGATGGAGGCATTGCCCACGGTGAAGGTCAGGCCGCTGGTGAAGCCCAGGCCGCACACCAGGATGACGGCGGCGATGATCAGGTTGCGGGAGTTGGTGAAGTCCACCTGGTTCTCCACCACGTTCCGCACGCCGATGGCGGAGATCATGCCGTACAGGATGAAGCTGACGCCGCCGATGATGGCCGCGGGGATGGTGTTGACCAGATAGGCGAAGGCGGGGCTGAAGGACAGGATGATGGCATAGAGGGCCGCCAGACGGATGACCTTGGGGTCATGGACCCGGGACAGCACCAGCACGCCGGTGTTCTCGCCGTAAGTGGTGTTGGCGGGGCCGCCGAACATGGCGGAGAGAGACGTGGCGATGCCGTCGCCGATGAGGGTCCGGTGCAGGCCGGGATCCTCGATGAAGTTCTCGCCCACGGTGGCGGAGATGGCGGACATGTCGCCAATGTGCTCCATCATGGAGGCGATGGCGATGGGGGCCATCACCAGAATGGCGGAGACGTCAAACTTGGCGACGCTGCCGCCGAAGTTGGTGACAAAGGGCTGGAAGCCCAGCAGCGGCGTGGCGCCGCCCAGCAGGCCCTGCACGTCGAGGCCAGAGAAATCCACCATCCGAAACACCAGTGCCACCACGTAGGGGATCACCACGCCCAGCAGGATGGGGATGATCTTCACCATGCCCTTGCCCCAGATGTTGGCCACCACGATGACCGCGATGGACACCAGGGCCAGCCACCAGCAGGTGGAGGCGTTGGACACGGCGGAGGGCGCCAGGTTCAGGCCGATGAGGATGATGATGGGGCCGGTGACCACGGGGGGCAGATAGTGCATGACGCGATGAACGCCCACCGCCTTGATGATGGCGGCCAGCACCACGTACAGCAGGCCCGCCACCACAATGCCGCCGCAGGCGTATTGCAGCTTCTCGGCGGGCTCCATGGCGGCGTAGATGCCCTGGTCCATGGCACCCATGGCGGCGAAGCCGCCCAGGAAGGCGAAGGAGGAGCCCAGGAAAGCGGGCACCTTCATTTTGGTGCAGACGTGGAAGAACAGGGTGCCGATACCGGCGAAGAACAGGGTGGTCTGGATGCTCAGGGGCAGTCCGTAGCTCTGCACCAGGATGGGCACCAGCACCGTGGCGCCGAACATGGCGAACATGTGCTGGAGACCCAGGATCAGCATCTTGGGCATTCCCAGTGTCCGCGCGTCCCGGATGGGGGCCTGAGAGATGGTTTTCTTTTCGTTCATGTCATTTCTCCTCTCACAAAATGATCTGCTCAGCGGCGGGGCTCAGCGCAAAAAAATACCGGCGCCAAGGCCGGTCAAAAGGGAATAAAAAGCCCAAAAGAAAAAGGCATTTCCATACTGGACTCCGCCGCTGTCAGCTTCAGCATGGTAATACCCCTCTCTCTCGTTCATTGGTTGATATCATACCACAGCCATTGATAAAAATGCAATGCCAAATTGTGAGGAGATGCAACGAAATTCCCCAAAAAAATCAGTGATTTTGACAGCGCGCCGCAGCAATAATAAAAGACGCCCGGTGTGGGGCGTCTTTCTTCTCGAAACGCTTACAGTCCTTTTAATTCCTTCAGGCACTTGGGGCAGACATTCTTTCCCTTGAAGTTGGTGACATCTTTGGTGGCATCGCAGAAAATACAGCTGGGCTTGTACTTTTTCAGAATGACAGAGGAACCTTCCACATAGATTTCCAATGCATCCTTCTCCGCGATGTCCAATGTACGGCGCATTTCAATGGGCAGCACGATGCGGCCCAGTTCGTCCACTCTCCTGACTATCCCTGTTGACTTCATCTGATTATGCTCCTTCCTTACCCTTCCTCATGAATCCTTCCGGAATTCACTTTCCCTGCATAGATTCCAATTGGTCTCTCTGTATTTCCAATTGGTAGCAGTTGAACTGTATCACAATTTGCAGAATCATGTCAACCGATTTCCACAATAATTTGCATTTCATTCATAATTTTTTAAGATTTGTAAGAAGTTTGTGTTTTTTGTTGGTATATGCAACTATCAGGAGGATTTTTTATGGCAATGACCGTGGTGTGGACGGCGATGGTGACACTGTCTCTGGTGTTCGGCATCGCCATGGGAAATCTGGACGCTGTGGCTGCCGCGGCCATGGAGGGCGCCGCCAGCGCCGTGACGCTGTGCATCTCCATGGCAGGGATCATGTGCCTGTGGAGCGGCGTCATGGAGGTGATGAAGCAGAGCGGTCTCAGCGAGCTGCTGGCAGCGGCCTTCCGTCCCCTGCTGGGGCGGCTGCTGCCTCAGGCCTCCAAAGACAGCGAGACCATGGCCGCCGTCTCCGCCAACGTATCCGCCAATTTGCTGGGGCTGGGCAACGCCGCCACGCCCCTGGGCATCCGGGCCGCCTGCCGCATGGCCCGGGGCTGCAATGGCGTGGCCTCCGACGAGCTGTGCCTGCTGGTGGTGCTGAACACCGCCTCCATTCAGCTGCTCCCCGCCACGGTGGCCGGCGTCCGGGCCGCCGCGGGCTGCGCCGCGCCGCTGGACATCCTGCCGGCAGTGTGGATGACCTCCATCCTGTCGGTGACGGCGGGACTGCTGGCGTCGTCGCTGCTGGCCCGTCTGGGAAGGAGGAAGCGGTGAATCTGTCCTCTCTGGTGATCCCCGGTCTGCTGGCCGGGGTGGCGGTGTACGGCATGGGCCGGCGGGTGGACGTCTACGGTGCCCTCACCACCGGCGCCCGGGACGGCCTGACGGTGCTGCTGAACATCCTGCCGCCTCTGGTGGGGCTGCTGACCGCCGTGGCCATGTTCCGGGCCTCCGGGGCCATGGAGTGGCTGACGGGCCTCTGCGCCCCGGTGATGGAACTGCTGGGCATCCCGGCGGAGCTGACGCCTCTGATGTTGATCCGTCCCGTGTCCGGCGGCGGGGCGCTGGCGGTGGGCAGCGAGCTCATCACCACCTACGGGCCGGACAGCTACATCGGCCGGGTGGCGGCGGTGATGCTGGGCAGCACCGAGACCACCTTCTACACCATCGCCGTCTACTTTGGCGCCGCGGGCATCATCCGCACCCGGCACACCATCCCTGCCGCTCTCACCGCCGATTTGACGGGCTTCGTCGTCTCCGCCCTCACCGTCCGGCTGTTCTTCGGGATGTAGGCGATGTGGGGAAAGCCGGACGGCCCCACATTCTCCTTTAAACATGCGGGGCCGCTCATATTCATGATCTCATGTCCGCGGCGATGAAAGAAGGCTTCACCTGTCCAAAGTGAAACCTTCTTTCCGATAGATCCTGCCGCACTATGTGATCTCCCGTCCCGCTCTGATCAGATATCCCTCCTGGACCGCCGCGAATGTCGCTGCGCAGCAGACCGCGGCGGCACTGTATTTCAACTCCGCAAACGGAAGGGTCATGGGCAGCAGAAACAGCATTGCGCCCGTGACCTTATTCATCACGGTATGTTCCGCAGTGAAACGTTTCATACGGACAAATCCCGATATGACATTGACGGCCTTTATGACGGCGATCGCCGCGGTCCAGATCCACAGCCAGCCCGGTATGTCCACCGCCGGCAGCAGCTTCACCAGACACACCCACACAAACAGAACGTCCGCGGCCGTATCCAGCTTCGCCCCGAAAGCACTGGCGGTGTTCGTTTTTCTGGCAATAGTCCCATCGATCATATCCGTGAAGCCGCAAAGCAGATACAGCGCCCAGAACTCCGGTGAAAACGCAGGAACGCACAGCAGCAATCCGCTGCCCAGGATGCGGCATCCTGTGACGATGTTGGCCATGTATCCGCTCCTCTCCAAAGGGTCTTCCTGTCGGGTCCTACCGCAATAACACTATCATATCTCACTCTCCATTTCAATGACCGGTAAACGCACCGGAGCGGAGAATGCCTGTGCCCCGATTCAAAAGGCTCTCCCCTGTCCTCGCTTGTTTTTCCCCGCAAAAGGCTATATAATAGTAGTCCAACAAACGAACCTGACAGCGGAGGAGGCGGCGGCATGGCGGAACTGAACACGGACGTGCGGTACATCAAGGGCATCGGCGAACAGCGAGCCAAGGCCCTGGGCAAGCTGGGCATCCGCACCCTCCAGGATCTGGTGTCCTACTTCCCCCGGCGGTATGAGGACCGGACCCAGACCAAGTCCATCGCGGAGCTGGAGCCGGGCGAGACCGCCGGGGTGGCGGCCATGGTGGCTGCGGCCCCCACGGTGTCCCGGGTCCGCCAGGGGCTGGATCTGGTGAAGCTCCGGGCGGTGGATGAGACCGGCGCACTGGACGTCACCTTCTTCAACCAGACCTGGCTGCGGACCAGCCTGCACGTGGGCGACACCTACATCTTCTACGGCAAGGCCGAGGGCACCCAGCGCCGCCGCCAGATGACCAATCCCATCGTGGAGCCGGAGGGCCGTCGGGAGTCCACCGGCCGCATCGTGCCCATCTATCCCCTGACCGCCGGGGTCAGTCAGCTGATCCTGTCCCGCTCCATCCGGCAGGGGCTCAACGCCTGCGGGGACATCCTGCCGGACGTCCTGCCGGACAGTGTGCGGCAGGGCCATCAGCTCTGCCGCATCGGCTACGCCTACGAGAACATCCACTTTCCGGAGAACGCCGAGGCGCTGGACATTGCCCGCCGCCGTCTGGCCTTTGAGGAGCTGTTCCTGTTCACCATTGGCCTGAAGCGGCTTCGCTCCCGCCGGGAAGTGGCACAGGTGACCCCCTGCCGGGACGTGGATATGTCCCCCTTCTATGAGAGCCTTCCCTTCACCCTGACGGACGCCCAGCGGCGGTGCGTAACGGAGGCGCTGGCGGACATGCGCTCCGGTTCGCCCATGAACCGGCTGTGTCAGGGCGACGTGGGCTCCGGCAAGACCATGGTGGCCGCTGCCTGTGTCTACTTCATGGCCCAGAACGGCCGCCAGGCGGCCCTGATGGCCCCCACGGAGATCCTGGCCCAACAGCACTACGCCGGTCTGGCGCCGCTGATGGAGCGTCTGGGCATCCGGTGCGCCCTGCTCACCGGCTCCACTCCCGCCCGGACGAAGCGTTCCATCTGTGCCCAGCTGGCCGGCGGGGAGATCCAGTTCGCCATCGGTACCCACGCCCTCATCTCCCAGGGGGTAGAGTACCAGGACCTGGGCCTTGTTGTGACGGACGAACAGCACCGCTTCGGCGTGGCCCAGCGGGCGGCGCTGGCCGCCAAGGGACACTCCCCCCACACGCTGGTCATGTCCGCCACTCCCATTCCCCGGACGCTGGCCCTGATCCTGTACGGTGATCTGGACGTGTCCATCATCGACCAGCTGCCGCCGGGCCGTCAGCCCATCGACACCTTCGCCGTCCCCGGCAGCTATCATCAGCGGCTGTACGCCTTCATCCGGAAGCTGGTGGGCGAGGGCCGTCAGGCGTACATCGTCTGCCCCATGGTGGCGGAAAACGACGAGCTGCCCGACGAGCGGAAGGCCGTGACGGCCTACGCCAAAATGCTTCAGGATGGTCCCCTGTCGGACCTGCGCATCGCGGCGGTCCACGGAAAGATGAAGCCCAAGGAGAAGGACGCGGTGATGACGGCCTTCGCCGGAGGCGAGGCGGACGTGCTGGTGTCCACCACCGTCATTGAGGTAGGCGTGGACGTGCCCAACGCCGCCGTCATGGTCATTGAGAACGCGGAGCGGTTCGG